>NZ_JAPUVO010000111.1 GCF_029255185.1 Propionivibrio sp. | reverse complement strand
GTCGTGCTCGCTGCCGTTGGCTTGCCGGTTGATGATGGCGTCGCTGTGCGTGAGGCCAGTGCCGGAAAGCAGCGAATGGCCGCTGTTGGCGTCGATCAGCGCGACTTCGAAGGCGTCATCCGGGCCGCCCACCTGGTCGCCCAGGCTGGCGTTGACCACGGTGAAGCTTAGGGTGTGGTCGTACTGGCCAAGGACGAAGACCTGGTTCAGACGGGTCTGGCTGGTCGCGCTCTCGGTGAGCGTGGCGGCGCCATCGGCGAAGCTGACTTCGCCCGTGGTGGTCCAGCCCAGGGCGCCGTCAAATTGTGGGTTGTCCAGAGTAGGGTTGGCGACAATTTCGTATTGCGCCATGTCATGCGCTGCCGATGATGGCAACGGCGTACGTAAAACCATGCGTACGGGAGCCTCATGGGTCTGTGCAGCGAGATCGACGGATGGTGGAACGGCAAGTCGCATCTGTAGCGTGGCCAGGTCACCCGCGCTAGGCAAACGTCGGGTGCCCGGAGATACGACTTGCGACATGGCTTCACTTTCGCTACTGGCATGCCCCAAACCCGCCACATGGCCCAATTCGTGGATCAGTACGGTTAGCAAGTCCAGCTTGCCTTCGGCGGCACTTCCCAAAGCGGCGATGAAATCCGTTGGGTGTGCGGTCGGTAAAAACTCCTCTTGAAGCGAGGGTGTCGAGTCTGCGTACCAACCCCATCCGGCACCGTCGACGGAGAGCGTGATTTGATGTCCGAGTGTTTCGGCGGCTACGCCGACGGGCAGCGTGCCAATGCCGACGCTTAAATCGACCGGCAACGCAGAAGGCATTCCCGCGTCTATCCAGTATTGTCGGGCGGTAGCGAGGACGGTAACGATGTCGTCCTGCGCAAGCGGGGCAATACCGAGCGCCGAACCCTGGGTGTCGACCTTTTGGTCCGCTGGTCGGTTCAGGAAGGTCTGTCCCGGAGCCGGTTGTCTATCAAGACGGAATGTTTTGCCCGTGGCCAGGTCGATCTGGCCATAAACCGGCGTGTTCTCCGGAGTGCTGGGAAACTTGACATGGAACAACCGATCGTTCTGGTCGAGGATGTATAGATCACGCAGGCCGGGCGGCAGTGTCGCTGAGTCGTCGGCGAGCTTGTAGGCATTTTCCGCGAACCGAATGATGTCAGCGACCGAGGTCTTTGGCGCTGTGGCCTCCGTCAGCCGGATGCCGACCGCGGAGGCCTGTTTTGTGCTTTTTGTGACGAGCACGCCCTTCAGTGCCCTGGTCCCATCCTCATGTAACCAGGGCGTGTAAATGTCAATGATGATGCCTCCATCCACCAGTATGTCGGGGTTGCCCCGCACCGGGTTGGTTGTGAAATCCCACGGCTGGTTTGGATCCGTGAGCTTGCCGAGCCTGTTCCTCATCGCTTCCGCTGCTGTTACTGTCTGATCCAAGTCCACTGCGGGTAAGTACGTGCTGTCCTTTCCGGCTCTGCGCAAGGCGTTGGTAAAGTCCAGTTCCGCCAGCGTTGAGCGAAGAACAATCTTCTTTTTAGGAACCACCTCCACCGCGAGTTGATCCTCCAGCACCGCCCGGTTCGGGGTGACACTTACTCCGTCGAGGAGGGCGTTCTCCAGCACACGGGCCGTACTCCCCATCTGGGGAAGCAATTCCCATACCTTGGTTTTCGTGTCGTTGCAGTTATGCACCCACACGCCGTTCTGAGCCAGGAAGAAGGTGTTGAATCCTTCCACTTCCAGGTTGTAAACACAGGATTGGCGATTGAAGAGTCTGACCTCCTTGACAAGAACTTCAATGTTACGGCAGCTCTCCAGGGCATCACCAGCTTGCAGTGCGCTCAACGGAACCCAGCCCTTGCCCTTCACCCAGAAGGGGTGCTCCGCCGTGGCTATGATCGGCGCGGATACGTAGTAGTCGCCCTCTTTGTTGTGCCCATGCATAAAAATTTCATAGGTCGGAACCGATTCCCGATAGATGTTCCGAATCACTTTGCGGTAGGCCATTTCGCCGGTCTTTTCGCAACGGGAGAGCACCATCTGGCCCACGTCAATGTATTGGATCTCCTCGTGTTCGCCGTTTTCGACAATGACTTTTGTCTCGCCATCAAAACACACCGCCTGCAAGTCAGTCCGCCGAATCGTCTTGAAGCCGTCCCCCCGCATCACGATGCGTTCAACCTCATCCAAGGCCGTGATCTTCTTTAGCAACTGCGTGTAGAGTTCATCGCCGGAAAATTCTCTGGCCAACTCGCTCTTGAGACGCTCCAGCGGTGGCGTCGAATGCCAGCTTCCGAACAGATCAATGTCTCCCGGGTACTTCAAGGCCACCTTCGCACCCGCGAGTAGTTGCTCCTTGAGCGCGTACGCTTCCTCGACTTGCAATTTCAAGGACAGATTGGCATCGACCATCGTGCCCAGCTTGGCCATTTCAGCCTGGAACCACCGTTCCACTTCCTCAAGTGTCATGGTGCGCGCAGAGGGGGTGGTGAACTTGAGTAAATCGCCCACGCTGACCTCGGCTTTGCCGGTGATCTCGGGTAGGTTGTCGTGATCCAGACTGCCGCTTCTCGTTTCCGCCGCCCGTGCCGCCGTTTTCGCCAGCACCTTGTTCGCCAGCCAGCCAAAGGCCTGGCCCGCCACGGCAAAAACGCCGCCAGTCGCCGCGCCGCCTAAGGTAGCCAAGGCAAGCGATGCGAAGTCCAATCCCTCGCGCCCATCCGCGCCGTCACTGGCGATATAGATGAGGTTGGCCCCGGCTTGCTCCACCATGTCAAAGGTGTAGCCCATCGCCGCACCAGCCCCGGACAGGGCCGCGAAGGTGTTAAAGCCCTTTTCCGTCAGCCTGATGGCAACCCCGGTGGCCACCCCGCCGCTGATCACGAAGGCGCCGCTCGTGGCGGCGAAATCGATCAGATCGTCATAGACCATCTGGTCATAGCTCAACTGGTCATTGTGGTACTTGAACATCCGCTGATCGGCACGTTCCATGTAACCACCGGTGAGGAGATTGATTCCCCCGACTACGTAGTAGCCGAGCCCATCCAGCCCGGCAGTGAGTGAAACTACGGGCTCCTTGGGAGAGATCACGATTTTCGGCGCACGCACGGCGGTCTTGCCAAAAGCCGGCGACATGCCGGGCTCCTGGTAGTTGCCGAGGTTGATCCAGCCCTTGAAAGTCTCTCCGTTGCCGATGTCGTCGTAGCGATTTGGTATCAACTCGGGATTCAGCGGCGCCGGCTGGGAGGAGTAAGGGTCCGACGGCAGGTCGCGGTCCAGCGGATAGGTGCGCTGGGAATCCCGGGCGTAGTCGGCCAAAGCGCCCTGGATCAAACGCGGGGCGTTCCAGGTATAGAGCGAGAAGCTCATGGGAGCCTGCGCGTCGAGGTTTGGTTCGTAATTCCAGACGTCCGCATAGAGAGTACCGTCTGCCGCCAAGGAAAGCCGACGTACCGCGCTGCCGACGATGGGCGTTGTGGCCCCCAAGTAGACGGGCGGTTGGCCGTTGCGGCCGAAGGGGTTTTGAATAACCCCGACCTTGCCGCCGATCTGGGTATGGGGAACGTCGTTGAGGTTTTGCGATACAAGGGGATCGTTGAACCAGAGATTGAAGTCGGAAACAATGGCATATTCCTGTCCGTCATACTTAACAACGACGGCGCCGGAGGCAGCCTGGATGTCCTCATGGTAGGTCTTCATCCGATCCCAGATACTGCGTTCTGCTGCCGCATCGTAGCCCCGGTAGGTATTGGGCACGTTACCGCTCAGGAGTGCCGACTGAATGTCCATCGTAGTAGCCGCATTGATCTGGCCGCTGTCATCGAATTTCAGGGTGATCGCCACCAGCCCCCGGTCCAGATCGCCCCGATTGCAGAGCACGAACTGCCCGGATTCTGGACCGCTCGCAAGGTAAACCGGGGTCTTGCCCATGCCGCTTCGAGGATAACGCGTCCCGTCCACAACGGCCACGGCGGTGGGCGCAACCTTCCCATCGGCGCGTATCTGGTTGAGGTCTACAAACGCAACAAATCCGGCTGACGCACCGGTGGCTTGGAAGGCGGTAACTCCCAGGTAGCTATCATTGTTGATCGCCAGTCCTACGAAGTTGAAAACGCTTTCATATCCCGGAAGAATGATGGACTGCTCGATTTCATGAAAATTGGTGCTCAGCTGATCAACGCAAATGCGCGACAAGCCGCTTCCCTTGGCAACGTAGAGCCAGTCTCCGCTGACGGCAAGCGCATTGATGGCGCCGCCAACCTCTTTCATCTGGACCGTCTCGACAACCTTATTGATCATCAGGTCGACCACATAAATCCGGCCCAGACGGCCGGCAACGTAGGCCAAGGTACCGTCTTCGCTGTAGGCGACGCCCTGGCTCGATCCCTCAGCCAGCTCAAGCGTGTTTCCTCGCTCGTCCTTCTTGAGGTCGGCGACAAAAGCAATCGGTCCCACAGAGCCCGCAGCAGACGGGACGTAGATTTTGATCCCGTCACGGGTCACGGCGATGCTCTTGTCGGTACCGTCGGTCCAGGCTTCGATGGCCTCGCTGGCCTGGGCAGCGCCCGGCTGACGAACTCCGCTGCCGTCCGGCACGAGAATGCGCCGCGTCACCGACACAATGTGTTGCGACAACGCCACCCCGGCGGGCAGAACCACTTGCAGCGAACCGTCAGCTTGCAGCGTTGTGTCAAATCTCTGCCAAAGGAGTCCGTGCACCGGCATGCTATAGGTATAGTCCGTCAATTGGCTTCCCCGCGGTTCCAGCCAGACCTCCCAGACGAAGTTTCCGGGGGCCTGCCCTTCGGGCAAGGCATTGTTGACGGTAAGTTTCAGGCTAAGCGTGTCGGGATCGTAGCGCATGCTGGTGATGGCTGGCCTCGTATCACCTTCCGGAATCGGCGCGGCCGGGAAATCCCGGAAGAAGTCCGGCGTCACGGCGCTGGCCGGCACGGTGCGCTGATAGGTGCCAGCGAAGTTGTAGGCAAAGGCGGTGATTTCCTGCGACGAGTAGATCGCCTGGCCGGCGATATAGGCCATCGCCGCGCCTCCCCAGCCGCCGGCCAGCGCCCCGACGGTTGTTGCCAGCGCAATTTGCGCCTGCCGGCCATAGATGGCGTCGACGTTTATTACGTGCCCATCGACCGAGAAATCGCCAGTATCGGCGTCGATTTTTGGCGCGGAAGTCAGCGCGTAGCAGCCGTCAACCAAGGGGCCACTGTAGGGCGGGCTGGCGGTATGTGCCAATCCATCGTCACCAATGACGCCATCGTCGACCAGCCACCAGGTCTGCTCCGTTGTTCCATCAGCCAGCGTGATTTCGCCTCGGCGCCAGAACAACACTTTAGTCCCTGCCTCCAGAGCCTCTCCCGTAACCTTGAGGGCGAGTTGCATCGGCTGACTAATCTTGAGTCCGCCGATGTCGATTAGCACCGCGCCGAGAGTCTGCAATACGCCTTGAGCGGGCGGACGCATCCCCAGAGTATCGAGGTCGACCGAATTAATCGAGGCGGTCACATCGGCTGGCAGTACTCCGGCACCAATCATCAGGGTATTGCCGTCGCTATCCTGCGTCACCCCGCCTTGCGCGGCCGTCACTTCGAGCGGACCGACGACCGGCTGGACCACGCGCAGCTCGATGCTTCCCTGCCGGGCGCCCTGAATCACCGTGATTGTCGCGAGGCCTGTCGCTTTGGCCTTGATCAACCCATCGGCCGAAACCGAGGCGACGGTTGCGTCACTGACGAAATACTGAAGATCCGCTTGCCCAGTAAGATTGGTTCCGGATGTCCACGCATTGATGATCGCGTGGACATCGATCTGGCGCTGACCGATGCCGGCAGCAAGACTCAGGCTGTTGGGGAAGAGGTCCAGCTCGTTCCCGAATTCGTCGGTAACGGGCGCCCGGGGCTGTTCAGCCACCTGAATCGCGTTCGCACCGATGATGCCATGGGAACTGTACGTCACGAGCGTAATTCCCGTCTTCTTTCCCAGTACATGGCCACGGGCATCAAGTGCGACGGTTGCAGGATCGTCCGATTGGAAATGAACGTAGTCGGTATCCAGCGCGACGCCTTGCTGATCTTCAAAATCTCCGGTGATGCGCAAAGAGTTCGATCCGCCGGTGGCCAATACGGCGATACGTTCGAGGTGAAGGTTCAGAAGCTTCGCCCCACTAACATTGACGGTCAGTTCCATCGGTGCGCTGGCGGTATAGCCGTCGTCGGCCTGGACGGTGATCTTGGCTTCACCGACGTAGCCGGCTTCGGGTTTGAAGATGAGGTGCTGCCCGTCGGCGCTGAATCTGGCGCTGCCGTGCGTGGCGCCCAGGATTTGCCAGAAGACGGTATCGCCCTCGCTGTCTTCAGCGATACCGGCCAAGGTCGTGCTATTGGCCAGGTCGGTGTGGGTTTTGAGGGTGGGCAAGGTGCCGGCTGTCGGCGCGCGGTTGGCGCGGTAGCCGGTGTTGGCAAAGAGGATCTGGCGGTCGTTGGCGTTGGCGAGGCCGTCACCATTCACATCGCTGGCGGCGGCTTGCCACAGCGCGGCGTCGGCGCCGTCGATGGCGCCGTCATGGTTAAGATCGCCAGCGACGCTGACGCTGACCTCGGCCGGGCCGCTGCCGGTGATGCGCAGGAGTTTCAAGCCGCTTTCGGTGATGCGCATCAGCGTGGTGCGCGTGCCGCTATTTTGGCTGCTGCCGAGTACCTGGCCGCCGACGCAGTCAAGCGTCATGCCCTCAGTGAGCGTGATGGCGAGGATCAGTGCGCCCTGGGCGCCGGGGACTTTGACGGTCGAGGCGATTTCGCTGTCGCGAATAGTCAGGCCGAGCGTGGCCTGGCCCGTGACTTCACCGCTCCAGGCGCCGCTGCCGGCCAGCCAACTCGCCGGCGCGCCAAGGTTGGCGATGAGCGTGTCGGTGAGGAGTTGGTCGTTGGTATCGTAGCCATAAGGCATACCGTTGCCCATGGCGTTAAGTTCGCGCACGAGGACCAGGCGATCCTTTTCGTCGTAACGATAAAGAGTGCTTTCAGCGAAACTTTGCCCTTGCTGAACGCCGGTGATGCGGGCGATGCGCCCCTGGGAATCACGGATTAAGTCGAGACGTTCGGCGGGGTTGCCGCTAACGTCGCTGGCGGCAATGCCAGCGTCGGAGACGAACCATTGGGCGCCGTCGGTAAATTCGATACCTTGGATCTGGCCTTGCGCATTGAGGCTGTAATGCGTGCCGTCCGGCGCAGTGAGGGTATAGACGGCAGGCACCCAGGGCAGGCCGGTGATTTGATTATAAAGACGGCTGCCCTGACGGGTCAGGGTGTCGCCTCGTTCCCCTTCTGCGCTGGCATGGGCTTCGAGCGTCCAGCCCTGGCTGTTGGTGAAGACGGGGCGCCAAACTAGCGTGGCAGCCGCGTCGGCGCCAAGCCGCTCGCTGGCGGTGCCCAGCGTGAAGGCTAGCGAAAGCATCCCGGCGTTGGCTACTGAGAGACTCTCGGGAACGGTCAGCCAGACCCGGGCGCCCTCGCTCCACGGCGCCGTAATCCCCGACTCAAGTATCGTCGGCTGATCGCTGGTCAGGCCGGTATCAAGCAGCGGGAAGCGCCAGTTGCCAAAGTCGGTGCGGCTTGACGCCTGCGCCGTGAGCCGCCGGGTGAGCGCCAGGTCGTGGCCGCCGAGTGTGTATAGCGCGTCGGTGACAGTGGCTTGTGCCGGTGCTTTGTCGATGCTATCAATAATCAGACGCGCCTCGAGCTCACGCGTGCGCCCCTGCAGATCCCAGGCGGTAAGGCGGACTTGCCAGACCCCGTTGGCCAGGGTGTGCGGATCGAGGGTGGCGAGCGTGAGCGGGGCATGGACGGTGCTGGCCGGGGTGTC
>NZ_JAPUVO010000110.1 GCF_029255185.1 Propionivibrio sp. | reverse complement strand
TGTCGGACACCGCCGTGCACAAGGCCATTCGTGCCGGGCGGATCACGCCGGAGGCCGATGGCAGCATCGATCCGGACAAGGCCGACCGGGACTGGGCGAAGAATTCCGACACGCCCAAGGAGGGCACCAAGCGCCGGTCTGAAACGGTCGCGGTCAAGGAGCCTGCCGGCGAGCCGGTCGCTCCTGCGCTGAATGCTGGTGGCACGTCGTTGCTGCAGGCCCGCACCGTCAACGAGGTGGTCAAGGCACAGACCAACAAGGTGCGCCTGGCGCGCCTCAAGGGTGAACTGGTCGACCGGCCACAGGCCATCGCCCACGTTTTCAAGCTGGCCCGCGCCGAGCGGGACGCCTGGCTCAACTGGCCGGCGCGCATTTCGGCGCAGATGGCGGCGAAGCTCGGCGTCGATGTTCATACCTTGCACGTCGCGCTGGAAACCGCCGTGCGGGAACACTTGCAGGAATTGGGCGAGGTTCGCCCACGGGTAGATTGATGCTGGATGCAGATTACGAAGGGGCGCTCGACATCGAGCGTGCCTGGCGGGAGGGGCTGACGCCCGATCCCTTGCTCACGGTATCGGAGTGGTCGGATCGCCACCGGATGCTCTCCAGCAAGGCATCCGCCGAGCCGGGCCGCTGGCGCACCAGCCGCACGCCGTATCTGAAGGCGATCATGGATTGCCTGTCGCCAATGTCGGCGGTGGAGCGCATCGTGTTCATGAAGGCGGCGCAACTGGGCGCGACCGAGATGGGCAACAACTGGATCGGCTACGTGATCCACCACGCCCCTGGCCCGATGATGGCGGTGTCACCGACGGTGGAGATGGCCAAGCGCAACTCCAAGCAGCGGATCGACCCGCTGATCGAGGAGTCGCCGGTGCTGGCGGAACTGATCGCGCCGGCGCGGAGCCGCGATGCCGGCAACACCATTCTGGCGAAGGAGTTTCGCGGCGGCGTGCTGGTGATGACGGGCGCGAACAGCGCGGTCGGCCTGCGCTCGATGCCGGTGCGGTATCTCTTCCTCGACGAGGTCGACGGCTATCCGTCCGACGTCGATGGCGAGGGCGATGCGATCTCGCTCGCAGAAGCGCGCACGCGCACCTTCGCGCGGCGGAAGATTTTCATCGTCTCGACGCCGACCATCGCCGGGGCCAGCAGCATCGAGCGCGAGTACGAGGCCAGCGACCAGCGCCGCTACTTCCTGCCGTGCCCGCACTGCTCGCACCGGCAGTGGCTGCGCTTCGAGCAGCTGCGCTGGGAGAAGGGACAGCCGGAAACAGCGGCCTACGTGTGCGAGGCGTGCGACGAGCCGATCCCGGAGCAGCACAAGACCTGGATGCTGGAACACGGTGAGTGGCGTGCGCTGGTGCCGGAGAACGGGGCCAAGACCGCCGGCTTCCACCTCTCGTCCCTGTACAGCCCGGTCGGCTGGCGTAGCTGGCGGGAGATCGCCGCCGCCTGGGAGAGTGCAGTGAACAAGGAATCCGGATCGGCGGCCGCCATCAAGACCTTCAAGAACACAGAGCTTGGCGAGACGTGGGTCGAGGAAGGCGAAGCCCCCGACTGGCAGCGCCTCATCGAGCGGCGCGAGGAGTATTCCATTGGACGCATCCCGGTCGGCGGCCTGCTGCTGGTTGGTGGTGCCGACGTCCAGAAGGATCGCATTGAGGCGTCGATCTGGGCCTTCGGGCGCGGCAAGGAATCCTGGCTCGTCGAACACCGGGTGCTGATGGGCGACACCGCCCGCGATGCGGTGTGGAAACGCCTTGGTGAGCTGATCGCCGAGACGTGGTCACACGAGTCGGGCGCGCAATTGCCGCTCGCCCGGTTCGCCCTGGACACGGGCTTCGCTACGCAGGAGGCCTACACCTTCGTGCGTCTGGCGCGCGATCCCCGCGTGATGGCGGTCAAGGGGGTGCCCAAGGGGGCGGCCCTGATCGGCACGCCGACGGCGGTCGACCTCTCGCAGGGCGGCAAGAAGCTGCGCCGGGGCATCAAGGTGTTCTCGGTTGCGGTCGGCATTGCCAAGCTGGAGTTCTACAACAACCTGCGCAAAGCCGCCGACGTGCTGGAGGATGGGGTCACCCTGCGTTACCCCACCGGCTTCGTGCACCTGCCGAAGGTCGATGCCGAATTCGTGCAGCAGCTGTGCGCCGAGCAACTGATCACGCGCCGCGACCGCAACGGCTTCGCTATCCGCGAGTGGCAGAAGATGCGCGAGCGCAACGAAGCCTTGGACTGCTACGTGTATGCCCGCGCGGCAGCCAGTGCTGCCGGCCTCGACCGCTTCGAGGAAAGGCACTGGCGCGAACTGGAACGACAAATCGGACTCTCGCCGCCCGGCGATCCCGATCCGCAAATCGAACAACCCACTGAGGCCACCCAACGCGGTGGCCTCGCTGTTTCTGGAACCCCGAGAACGGGCCGGCGCGTGATTCGCAGCCGCTGGTTCAACTGATCACCACCACTGGAGAACCCCACCATGAGTCTGCAAACCCAACTCAACAGCTTCGTCCTGCGCGTCGCGGAAGAATTCAACACCGTCAAGGGTCGCACCGGCACGCTGACCGCGCTGACCACCACCGACAAGTCGAGCCTGGTGGCGGCGATCAACGAACTGAAGGCCGCCATCCTGACGGCGGTGGCCATCGACGATTTGACGGTTGCGACCACCAGCACTTACTCCTCGTCGAAGATCGTCTCGGTGCTCGATGCCCTCAAGGCCGACATCCTCGGCGGTGCCGACCCTGCCTACGACACCCTGCTGGAACTCCAGCAAGCGCTGCAAAACGACCAGACCGGCATCGCCGCGCTGACTGCTGCCATCGACAAGCGCGTGCGCTTCGATGCGGCGCAAACGCTGACCGTCCCCGAGCAGACGCAAGCGCGCGACAACATTGGCGCGGTCGCCGCTACTGACATCGGTGACACAAGCACCGACTTCGTGGCGATCTTCAACGCCGCCCTGGTGTAAGTGATGGGCCTCGTCGCGCAACTGTCGGCGCTCGCCACCCGCATCGGCACCGAGATCAAGGGCCTGATCCGTCCCGAGCATCCCGGGCTTGCCCGGGCCTGGGTGAATTTCGGCTATGTGGGTGGCGCGATCCAGCTTCGCGCCGCCTACAACGTCTCCTCGGTGACCCGCTTGGGAACGGGCCGCTACCGCATCGAGTTCGAGACGCCGTTTCCCGATGCCAAGTACTGCTGGGTCGCCACCGGCAGGAGCAATACCGCGACGGGAACCATCCGTTTTGCGGCGGCCCGAGGCACAACGGACGGAAAAATCGAGGCAGGCCTGGAGATCGTCTGCATCTCGTCCTCGGCGTCGTTGGCCGACACGCCAGAAATCAGCCTGGTGGTCTATCGATGAGCATCTCGACCTACACCGAAGCCCAGTTGCAGGCCCTACGTGATGCCTTGGCCAAGGGCGAGAAGCGCGTCACCTTCGGCGACAAGACGGTCGAGTACCGCACCGTCGAGGAACTGAAGCAGGCCATCGCCGAGGTCGAAGCCGCAATGCACAAGGATGCCGTAGCCACCGGCCTGTATCCGCGTGCGCCGCGCCAGATCCGAGTGACCACCGGGAAGGGCTTCTGATGAGCTGGATGACCCGAATTCGTACCCTGTTCGCCGGTGCGCCCGCGCACGAGGCAGCCGGGCGCGGCCGTCGCGCACTCGCGTGGATGCCGGGCAATCCCGGCGCGGTGGCCGCAATGCTGGCGACCTCCAACGAGCTGCGCGTCAAATCCCGGGATCTGGTGCGCCGGAATGCCTGGGCCAATGCCGGCATCGAGGCCTTCGTCGCCAATGCCGTCGGCACCGGAATCAAGCCGCAGTCGATGGCGCAGGACGAAACCTTCCGCGTCGCCGTGCAAGCGCTCTGGCGCGACTGGACGGAAGAAGCTGACGCTACGGGGCAGACCGATTTCTATGGTCTGCAGTCCCTCGCCGCGCGTGCGATGTGCGAGGGCGGTGAGTGCTTCATCCGGCTGCGCCCCCGGCGTCCCGAGGATCGTCTGACCGTGCCGCTTCAACTGCAGCTGCTGGAAGCCGAGCACCTGCCGCTGACGCTCAACACCGAATTGCCCTCGGGCAACGTGGTGCGCTCCGGCATCGAGTTCGATGCGATGGGGCGGCGTGTGGCCTACCACCTCTACCGCTCGCACCCCGAGGACGGTCGGCTCTCGCCGATGTCGGGCCAGGGTGGGCAGGATACCGTGCGGGTGCCGGCGGCCGAGATCATGCACCTCTACCGCGTGCTGCGGCCCGGCCAGATTCGCGGCGAGCCGTGGCTGGCCCGGGCACTCGTGAAGCTGAACGAGCTCGACCAGTACGACGACGCCGAACTGGTGCGCAAGAAAACCGCCGCGATGTTCGCCGGCTTCATCACCCGCCTTGCCCCCGAGGACAATCTTATGGGCGAAGGCCTGTCGGATGCCGACGGCGTGGCGCTCGCTGGCCTGGAGCCGGGTACCTTGCAAATCCTGGAGCCGGGCGAGGATGTGAAATTCTCCGACCCTGCTGATGTAGGTGGCAGCTACGCGGAATTTCTGCGCACCCAGTTTCGGGCAGTGGCCGCCGCCATCGGCATTACCTACGAGCAACTGACCGGCGACCTGACGGGCGTGAATTACTCGTCCATCCGCGCCGGGCTGCTGGAGTTTCGCCGCCGAATGGAGGCCATCCAGCACGGCGTGATCGTCCATCAACTGTGCCGCCCGGTGTGGAATGCCTGGCTAGATCAGGCTGTGCTCTCCGGTGCCGTCACCGCACCAGGGTTTGCCCGCCGTCGCCGCGAGTACGCCGCCTGCAAGTGGATTCCGCAGGGCTGGCAGTGGGTCGATCCGGAGAAAGAGTTCAAGGCAATGCTGCTGGCGATTCGTGCCGGTCTGATGTCCCGGTCGGAGGCGATCTCGGCCTTCGGCATGGACGCCGAGGACGTCGACCGCGAGATCGCCGCCGACAACGCCCGGGCCGATGCGCTCGGACTGATCCTCGATTCCGATCCGCGCAAGGCCGCCAAGGCCGCTACGGCAACCCCGCCGCCCCCACCTCAGGACTGATCCCATGACTCTGTTGCCCCATATGGCGGCGCGCCTCTTCGGTGGGCCGCTGATGATCCATCGCCCCAAGCTCGAGGTGATCCTCGCTGTGCTGGGCCCGCGCATTGGTCTGCCGCAGGCGGCCGTGCCAAGCGATGCCATTCCGGATCGAGTCGCCACACCGAGCGGTGCCACCGGCATCGCCGTGCTGCCGGTCTACGGAACGCTCGTGCGCCGCACGGTCGGACTGGAAGCCGAATCCGGCCTCGCCAGTTACCAGGGCGTCGCCACGATGTTGGACGCGGCGGTGGCTGACCCCAACGTCGCGGCGATCCTGCTCGACATCGACAGTGCCGGTGGCGAATCGGGTGGCGTGTTCGATCTGGCCGACCGGGTACACGCTGCCACGAAGGTCAAGCCGGTCTGGGCGCTGGCCAACGACATGGCCTTCTCGGCGGCCTATGCCATCGGCTCGGCCGCCAGTCGTCTCATCGTCACCCGCACCGGCGGCGTCGGCTCCATCGGGGTCATTGCGATGCACGCCGACCAGTCGGTGAAGGATGCCAAGGACGGCGTGCGCTACACGACTGTTTTCGCCGGGGCGCGCAAGAACGATCTCAACCCGCACGAGCCGATCTCCGACGAAGCGCACGCTTTTCTCAAGGCCGAAGTCGGGCGCGTCTATGACCTGTTCGTCGATACCGTCGCCCGCCACCGGAATCTCTCGGCGGACGCGGTGCGGGCCACCGAGGCCGGCATCTATTTCGGGGCCGACGCGGTCGCCGCAGGGCTTGCCGATGCCGTCGGCACCTTCGACGACGTGCTGCTCGAACTCACCGATTCGCTTTCCCAACGTCTTGTGTTGCCGGCTGCCGTTTCCACGGTCGCGGCCGCGCAGGGCATTTCCTCGCAACTCAGACTGGAGACATCCATGAATGAACCCGCAACCCCTGCTGCTGATGGGACTGGCGTTGATCCTGATCGCGCTACTCCTGCAACGCCCACCCCGGCAATGACCATCGACGACGCCCAGGAGGTCGCCGAACTCTGCGCGCTGGCCGGCTGCCCCGAACGCATCCCCGGTCACCTCGCCGCGCGCACGTCGCCCGCCAAAGTGCGCAGCCAACTGCTGACCGCCCGCGCCGACAGTCCGGAAATCACCAGCCACATCGCACCGGATGCGGCCAAGCCGAATCCCCAATCCCTCAACGACAACCCGCTGGTGATGGCCGCTCGTGCCCGTGCCGGCAAGGAGAACTGAAATGCCCGCCATCACCGAAGGACTCAACCTCGGCGACCTTCTGAAGTACGAAGCGCCGAACCTGTTTTCCCGCGACCAGGTGACGGTCGCCTCCGGCCAGACGCTGCCCCTGGGTGCGGTGGTCGGCATCGTGACCGCCACCGGCAAGGTCAAGCAGATCGACCCGAGCGCCACCGACGGCAGTCAGTACGCCGCAGGTGTGCTGATGCAGCCGTGTGACGCGGCGCTCATCGACCGTGAGGACGGACTGATGGTGGCGCGTCACGCCATCGTCGCCGACCACGCCCTGACCTGGCCCGCCGCCATCACCGCCGCCGAGAAGCAGGCCGCCGTCCTGCAGCTCAAGAGCCTCGGCGTCCTCATCCGCAAAGGAGTCTGACCATGAACAACCCCTTCGACAATCCATCGTTCTCGATGTCGGCGCTGACCGCCGCCATCAACATCCTGCCCAACAACTACGGCCTCATGGAAAGCATGGGCCTGTTCCCGACCAAGCCGGTGCGCTTCCGCTCCGTCGTGGTGGAGGAGAAGAACGGCATCCTGACCCTGCTGCCGACGATGCCTGTCGGCTCGCCCGGCACCGTCGGCAAGCGCGGCAAACGCAAGCTGCGCTCGTTCGCCATCCCTCACATCCCGCACGACGATGTGGTTCTGCCCGAGGAAGTTCAGGGTATCCGCGCCTTCGGTTCCGAAACCGAAGTACAGACCGTCGCGGCAGTGATGGCCGAGCACCTGCAGACGATGCGCAACAAGCACGCCATCACCCTGGAGCATCTGCGCATCGGCGCGCTCAAGGGCATCATCCTCGATGCCGACGGCTCGGAGCTCTACAACCTCTTCGACCTGTTCGACATCACGCCGAAGGTGGTCAACTTTCAGCTGAGCAACGCTGCGACGGACGTGAAGAAGAAGTGCCTCGATCTCAAGCGCTACCTCGAGAAGAACCTCAAGGGCGAGCGGATGAGCGGAGTGCACTGCCTGGTTTCCGAGGAATTCTTCGACGCGCTGACCAGTCACGACAACGTCAAGGCTGCCTACGACCGTTGGCAGGATGGTCTGGCCCTGCGTTCCGATCTGCGCTCGAGTTTCACCTTCGCCGGGATCACCTTCGAGGAATATTCGGGCGAGGCCAGCGACGGCGACGACAACGTGCATCGCTTCATCGCTGCCGGCGAGGGGCACGCCTTCCCGCTCGGCACGGTGGATACCTTCGCCACTTACTTCGCGCCCGCCGACTTCAACGAGACGGCGAATACACTGGGCCAGCCGCTGTACGCCAAGCAGGAACCTCGCAAGTTCGAGCGCGGTACCGACATCCACACCCAGTCCAATCCGCTGCCGATGTGCCATCGGCCAGCCGTGCTGGTGAAGGTGCTGGCGTCCTGATGGCCTTCGTTGAGGACATCTACGACGCGGCGGCACGCTCAAACCTGCTGACGCGGGCAATCGTCGGGGGTACGGAGGTCATGGTCGATTTCCGTGCCCCCGATGAGGACGTGCTCGACGGTCTGGGCGTCTCGCGCAACCACACCATCCGCTATCCGGTCAGCCGGCTGCCGTCACTGGCCGCAGGCAACACACTGGAAATCGCGGGCCAGTCCTATCGCGTGCGAGAAGTGACCGCGATGGGCGACGGCTCCGAGGCCCGCGCCTCGCTTACCCGACTGTAGGACTGGCCATGCCCAACTCGATCCGCGAGCAGATTCTGCAAGCGGTGACGGGGCTTCTTGTGCCTGTCGCCGCCGCAGTCGGGGCGCAGGTTCTGCGCTCGCCGCCGACCGGTATCACGCGCGAGCAGTCGCCGGCCCTGCTGGTGTTCCCCGAGTCCGATGCCATCTCCCAGCGCCCCAACGACCGCGTCGAGCGGCAACTGGTCGTGCGGGTGGTGGCACTGGCCCGAGAAACCGGCAGCGAAACGCCGGAGGTGATCGCCGACCGGTTGCTGGTGGCCACCCACGCGGCGCTGCTGGCCGACGCCAATCTTGGCGGCCTGTGTCTCGGCATCCGCGAACTGGACTGCGAGTGGGATGTGGAGGACGCCGATGCCACGGCAGCCGCCATTCCGGCTCGCTACCAGATCACCTACCGCACGCTGGCCGCCGATCTCTCAACCCGAGGATGAACCCATGCCCAACCAAACCGTTGAACTGTTGAAACCCCACACGCACACCGGCGTCGCCTACCCACCGAGTGCAGTCATCACGCTCGACGACGACCTGGCGAAATGGCTTGTCGATGCCGGCATCGCCCGGACTGTGCAGCCGATCCCGAAACCCATCCCCCGCAATGAGGAGAAATCCAAGTGAGCTACTACGCATCTTTCCAAGGCCGGGTCTATCTCGGCAAGCGCGACATCAACGGCCTGCCTATCGAGGTGCGCTGCCCCGGCAACGTCGCCGACCTGAAGCTGTCCCTCAAAACCGAAGTGCTGGAACACTACGAGTCGCAGTCGGGCCAGCGTTCGCTCGATCACCGGATGATCAAGAGCAAGTCGGCGACGATCAATCTGTCCATCGAAGAATTCACCAAAGAAAACCTCGCGCTCGCCCTTTACGGCACCCACGTCGCCACGACCGGCGGCACGGTGACCGACGAGCCGGTGGGTGGCGCAACCCCGGTGGTCGGCGACCGCTACTTCCTTGCCCATCCCAAGGTGTCGACGCTGGTCGTCAAGGATTCCGCCGGCACGCCGGCCACGCTGACGCTGGGCACACACTACACCGCCGACACCGACTTCGGTGCCCTCCAGTTTCTGGATACCACCGGCCTCACCGCCCCATTCAAGGCGAGCTACGCCTTCGGTGACGTCTCGGAGATCGGCATCTTCACGCAGCCGCTGCCCGAGCGCTACCTGCGCCTGGAGGGACTCAACACCGCCCAGGGCAACGCCAAGGTGCTGGTCGAGCTTTACCGCGTGGCCTTCGATCCACTGAAGGAACTGGCGCTGATCTCGAACGAGTACAACAAGTTCAATCTGGAAGGCTCGCTGCTGGCCGATTCGACGAAACCCTACGACGCGGTGCTGGGTCAGTTCGGCCGCATCGTGCAGATCTGATCATGGACGCGCAAACCTTCGCGGCGCTGCCGCCGGTTGCCGAAACCGTGATCATCGGCGGCGAGACGCTCGACATCACGCCCCTCAAGGTGGGCGAGCTGCCGATCTTCGCCCGCACCATCCGTCCCATCGCCGGCAAGCTCGGCCCCGATCCCGACTGGTTGCGCCTGCTGTCCGAGGACGGCGAGTCGGTGATCCTGGCGCTGGCCATCGCCTGCCGCCGCCCGCCGGACTGGGTGTCGGGCCTTGCCTTGGACGACGCGATCCGGCTGGCCGAGGCGGTGTTCGGGGCCAACGCGGATTTTTTTATCCGCCGCGTGGTACCGGAAATCACGCGGGTGAGCCAAACCCTCGGCACGCTGATCCCTGGTCAGATGCCCTCCAGCGGCTCATCCGATCCGGCCACCGTTACCCCGACGTCCTGAGCTACACGCTCGCGCAACTGCGGGCATTTCTCGCGGCCATCGACCGTGATGAACGCGACGATCTGGCGGCGCAGTTCGCCTTGCTGGTTACTGCCCAACGCGGCGGCAGCGCCGAGATCAAACAGCTGCTGAAGGAACTCTCTCGATGAAACTCTCGCTCACCACCTCGGGCCTGCTCGACCCGAAGCGGCTCGACAGCTGGGTGCCGGAGAAGCGTCGGGCGATCCGGAAGGCGGTCGAGGCCGGGATGAAGGTCGCAGGCAAGGAGATCGCCCAGGCGGCCCAGTCCCGGATGCAGTCGGCCTTCAAGGTAAGGAAAGCCGGCTTCGTGAAGTCGATGCGCCACAAGCTCTATGCCGGCAGCCCTGAGAAATTCCCGGCGCTGCTGGTCGGCTCGCGCATTTCGTGGATGGGCATCCACGTCCGTGGAGGCACCATCGGCGGGCGACTCCTGATTCCGCTTCTGCCCGAGCACCAGCGCATCGGCCGCAAGGCGTTCCGGCGCGTGATCGACGGCCTGATGCGCGCCGGCAATGCCTTCTTCATCGAGAAGAACGGCAAGGTGATCCTGATGGCCGAGAACATCAAGGACAACACAGCCGAACTGCGCCGCTTCAAGCGTGCCGAACGCGGCCGCACCGGCGCGAAGTCGATCAAGCGCGGCCAGGAGATTCCCATCGCCGTGCTGGTGCCGAGCGTGACCCTGCGAGGGCGCTTCGACTTGCCCGGCCTCGTGCGCTCGCAAATGCCCAAGCTGTCCACCGCGATCCTGCAACAACTCAACGCACAAGGTTTGTAACCCGTGGCCTCTGACCGCGCCCAAATTCTCATCACTGCCATTGACCAGACCAAGGCTGCGCTCGCCTCGGTTAAGGCAAATCTGGAGGGCCTCTCAATGGCCGCCAGCAAGGTCAATGGCGTGCTGGCTGGTTTGGGAGCGGCCTTGTCGCTGGGCGCGCTGGTTGCCGCCGGCAAGGCGGCGCTCGACACCGCCGACAACCTCTCCAAGCTCTCACAGAAAACCGGCATTTCCGTCGAGTCACTGTCGCTCCTGAAACCCATCGCCGAGCAGTCCGGCATTTCGCTGGAGGGACTGGCCAAGGGGATGCAGAAGCTGGCGACCGCGATGGTCGAGGCGGCGGGAGGTTCGAAGGAGCAGGTCGAGGCCTTCAGCCGGCTGGGCGTCTCGGTCAAGGATGCTACCGGCCAGCTACGCCCAACCGAGGAAGTGCTACTCGATCTGGCCGATGCCTTCGCCGCCATGCCGGATGGGGCCGAGAAGTCGGCACTGGCCGTGAAGCTCTTTGGCAAGAGTGGGGTCGAGCTGATCCCCTTCCTCAACCAGGGGCGGGCCGGCATCGAGGAACTCAAGCAGAAGTTCAAGGAGCTGGGCCTCGAGATCAGCGGCGACACCGCCAAGGCCGCCGAGAAATTCAACGACACGCTCGACACGGTGAAGCAGGCTCTCTCCGGTATCGCCATGAAGGTGGCGGAAGCCGCGCTGCCGGCTCTGCAGGCGCTGGCTGACGCACTGGTGGCCCTGGCCAGCCACGGCGAAGAGATCATGGCGGTGCTGCGCGTGCTCGGCGAGATCGTCGTCACCGTGCTGGCCATCAAGGGTGTCGCAGCGGCGGCCAAGCTGCTCGAAGCGGTGAACGTCCTCAAGGCGGCCTTCATGCGCTTCCTGCCGGTGCTCGCCGCCGTCGCCGTCTGGGAGATGGGGCGCGGCATCGTGAATATGGTGCAGGACATCCGCGAGACCAACCGCGCCATCGACGAGATGAACCGGCAGCGCCAGCAGCTGGAACAGCTGACCGCCGCGATGGAGGAACTGGCCAATACCGGCACGCTCTCCGTCAAAACCCAGATGATGCTGGCCGCGCAGGCTGCTGAGCGATTGAAGGCCGCGCTGCCCGGAACAGCAGATGCACTGCGCGCCATCCAGGGCGCGGCCACTCAGGCCGGCGAAGCGATCCGGCAGGCGCTCGAAGCCGAAACCAAGAAAGCCGCCGAAACCGTCAAGCAACTCTCAGCCAGCTACAAACAGGTCGCCGCCGATATCAAGGCGATCTGGGATGCCCGCGTTGCCGAGATCGAGTCGAACTACAAGCGACAGGAAGCGGCGGCCCAGAATGCCGCGCGCTCCGAGGCGGCTGCCATCCGCGAGTCTGCGCAAGCTCTGCTTGCCTCCGAGCGCGAAAAACTCACTGCGGTGGAAGCCGGGGCGCGGCAGATGGAGTCGGCCTGGAAGGCGACCTACGGTCAGGCCGTGGCGCTCGCCCGCGCTGCCGGTCAGGATGTGCAGGCCATCGAGCGGCAGGCAGTCGAGGCGCGCATCGCCATCAACAGCCAACTGGAGTCGGCCTACCGCGCCACCGTCGACCGGCTGATTGCCGAGGAGCAGCGCCATCTGCAGGCGGCCAAGGCGGCCGATGAAGCACGGCTCAACCTGCGCCTGTCTGTCGAGGATCGCATTCGCGAACTGTCCCGCAAGGGGATGGACGAGTACGCGGCCTATCAGGATCGGCTGCGGCAAATCGACGAGAAGCAGGCGCAGGCCCGTGCAGCACTCGCTGCCGGCAACTACGAGCAGGCCCGCAAACTTGCCGAGGAAGCCATCGCCCTGGCCGAGCGTACCGCCTCGGCGGTGACCCGCCAGGTCGAGCAGAACGGCAAGACGGTCACCCAGACCGTGGTGTCCGAAGGCCAGGCGGCGGCGACCGCCATCGGTGAAATCAAGGAGGCGGCCGGCATTGCCGATGCGGCCCTAAAGGGCTTGGGCGACGCGCACAAGCAGGCTGCCAGCGCTGCCGGCCAGGGTGCCGATGAAGCCAAACGCGCCTTGGCTTCGGTGTCCGATGAACTGGGCAAATTGCGTCAGCAACTGCTCGCGCAGGACAAACTCAAGCTCGAGGTCGACATTGAGGCCGCGAAGGCCGGCATCGAAAAACTCAAGGCGCTGACCGAGGCGCAGCAGCTCGTCGCCAAGATTCAGGCCGATACCAAGGAGGCGCAAGCCTCTCTGGAGAAACTCAAGTCCGACGCGGACAACCTGCAACTGCTCGCCAAGGTCGAAGCCGACACGAGTCAGGTCATTGCCGATATCGACCGGCTCAAGGGCACGCTGGCCGGTGCCAACGTCGAAATCCCGGCGCTGGTTTCCTTCGATCAACCCCGCCAGCAACTGGCGTCGTTCGCCTTGGATGCCAAAACGGTGCTGTCTGCGCCGACCTCGGCCACGCACACCGTGCAGCCCGACCTGAATCAGTACCGGGCGGCCGTGTCGGAACTTCTGCGGCCGACCTCGAGCACCCACACGATCTACGTCACCAAGGTCTACACCAATGCCCAGGGTGGGCTGATCCAGAAGCTGGCCGAAGGTGGGCAGGCCGTGGCCGAGGGATTTCGGCGGATGTCGGGACGCATCTTCGGGCCGGGTACCGAGACCTCGGATTCGGTGCCGGCGCTGCTCTCCCACGGCGAGTTCGTCATCCGGGCGGCGAGCGTGCGTAAGTTCGGCGAGGCCTTCTTCGCTTCGCTTAACGCGGGGTTCCTGCCCGCCATGCCGCGCTTCGCCGCTGGCGGTGCGGTGGGCAATGCCGTGAGCCAGATGGCGATGCTGGCCGGCAGCGAAAGCGCATCCGCGCGAGACGTGGTCGATTTGCGCTTCCATGTGGGCGGCAAGCCACACACCGTGCAGTCCTCGCGCGAGACGGCGATGCAACTGGCGCAGGCGCTGCGCGAACTGTCGCGGGGGGCGTGATGAAGGAACCGTTGCCAACCCCTCTGCCGGATGTGATGCCGCCACCGGGTGGGCCAGTCAAGGCCAACCTCAAGCAGGCGGTGCCCATCGAATTCTTCGCCTGCAGCTGGCAGAGCGCGCAGGACGAAGTGCGCCAGCAGCGTGACTGCGACTGGTGGATCTACGACTGGCAGAACGTGGATTTCTACTGGCTGTTCGGCAACAACTACTGGTGGATTCAGCCGCAGCCGGATCACAGTCCGCTGGCACGCCGCTACTACGATCAGGTCGTCAGCGATCTCAACAATGCTACGAGTCAGGCCTACAGCCAGTGCGAGAGTCGTCACTACGCATCGCAGTCGCAACCGGAGCCTGGCCTGCGTCTCACTGTTTCCAGCCGCCTCGACCGGGGTGCGGCGACACGCGGTAGCGCCACCGAGTCCAGCGGTATCGAGGCGCGGCTGTCGGTGCCATTCGCGGGCGGGACGACTCCGCCGCCGCCCACGCCTTGTCCGATGCTGCGGCGCGAGCTCTTCGCCAAGCCGGTCGATTTCAACTACGTGCTGCACGGGCCGGGGGGCGGCAACTTCCGCTGGGAGTGGCGGGATCAGCAGACCGTGACGCCTGACCCGTATTTCGAGCTTTACGGTCGCACCCTGAAATTCTCCGGCAGCAGCGGCTCGCAGTTCCTCGGCAGCCTGCACCTCATCATCGACCGGGTCGCCGACCTGTGGGTGCGCTTCGAGTCCCGACCGATTCCGGCCGCCGTCGCGGATCGGGTCGATCCCGCGCAGCCGCTCTCCTATCAGGTCAGCACCGGGGGCGGCTACTTCGGCATCGCGGCCGTGATCGAAGTGCTGCATGTCGAGTCGGGCCAGATCTGGTACCAGAGCGTACACGGATCGAACTACTCGCCCGGCCAGATGACCACCTGGAGTTGGTGGCCGAGTGGCTGGGAACAGATGTCGATGGACGCCAACGGCATCATCCGGCATTACAACGTGGACTGGTTCTACTGGTTCAATACCATCGACCCGGCCAGCATCGGACTGCCGACGACCGGCACCTACCGGATGCGCTACATCCTACTGGCCTACGGCTACCAGACCTACAGCCGCTCGGTGAGCAGCAATGCGCTGGGCCTTTCCGGTGACACGCGGATGTCGTGGAAGTCGATCTGGCTTTCGCACATGCCGTCGCTGATCAGCTATACGCCCGGAATGACCGACGGCATCATCCCGCCGTTCGAGGTGACCTACACGCGCAGCCCGGTGCTCTATCCGTGGCCGGCGAACGGAACCGGCATCCTGTTCGATGCCGTGTTCGACATGAAAAACATCACCACCTTCCGCTTCGTGATCAAGGTGGGCAACACCTTCGATTTCCCGGTCGGACTGGTGGTGCAAGCCTCGGGCTGGCAGGCGTGGGTGCATCTGGAGCCAGGCGAGACGAAATACCTGGCCGGCGGCGTCTCGATTTCCGGGATGGCGAACTGGAATGCCTACCCATTGCATCCGCAGTCGCCGTATTACGGCTGGCAGGGCAACTGGGGCAGCAGCTACATCTCGATGTACAACGGCCAGTGCTCGATATCCTTCAGCCTGTTTCTGACTGCACCGGACAATCCGGAAACGACGCCGGCCAACCTACCCGCGAAAAAAGCTACGCAGCGCTGGTATTGGGATCTGTCCAGTTGGGGCCCGCAATATGAGCCCGAGTGGGGCGCGATCAAGAAATACGCCCCTGACGGGCGTTACGACTACGAATACACGCTGCAGCAGTACAACCTGAATGCGGTGGCGATCACGAGCATCAACCGCTCGATCACCAAGCCCAGCTACCAGCCGCTACTCAATCCGGCAACCTACTTCGTGACCGGCTACCAGACGACGATGTATGACTGGAGCAGCCCGTGGCACAAACGCCCCTGGCCAGGCTACTCGGGATGGGGAAGCCTTTCTGCGCCGATCATGATCAACGGCGAACGCCTCACCTGGAACGGATCCCAGAACGTCTGGGTGCCGGTGGAGGCGGTGTCGATCTCGCTCACCCGCGCCATGATGCAGCAGGTGGCGGCAATGCTCGGTGTTACCGAATACGTAGTGATGGATGGCGATGACATTCGCTGGTTCGTGCCGGTCACCTACAGCCCGCCGACCTATCCCGAGTCGTTCTCGAACGTCTTGTGGATCGACCGCTTCTACACGCGGGGTGGGACGCTGATCGACGATGCGGCGATGCGATCCGCCTTCCAGACGGTGATTGCCAACAACGCCGCCAGTTGGTCGAACTACCGGAACATCGTTATCCATCCGTCGGTACGCTTCGGCAGTTTCCTCGACAACGGCGGGTTCGAGGTGGGCGACTACCTGCTGGGGCCGAACGGCGACATGGTCGAGGTGGGCAGCCTCGCCGATCTCGGCTCGGTCAGCACTCGCTTTCTGTACCACGTCCGCCCCGAGTTCCAGTAGGAGACCAACGTGATCATCTTGGACGGCATTCAACTGCCGGCGGGCCTCCTTTGGTCCGACGAATGGACAAGCAGCCGCGTCGCGCAATCCGTGCGCCGCACCCTCGACGGATCGGTGGTGGTGTTCTACGGCCAATTGCAGGCCGGGCTGCCCATCACTCTGGAATCCGAATCCGACGCTGGCTGGTTCACCCGCGCCCAGATCGAAGCGCTGGCCTTGCGCGCGGCAAGCCCGGGCGGCGTCTACACCCTGACCCTGCGCGGTGAATCGCGGCAGGTGATGTTCCGCCATCAGGACGCACCCGCCTTCGAGGCTCGACCGCTGGTGTCAGTGGCCAATCCACAAGCCGGCGATTTTTATCTCGCCACCCTGAAGCTCATGACTGTATGAGAGGAAACCATGCCTATTCTCGACAATGAAATCATCTGGCGACCCGCCGCCCTGATGTCCGACGTCACGCCCGCCCAGAACGGCGGTCGGATGGCCTTCTCGCAACTGGTGTCCGGGGTGAAGAACAATCTATTCCCGGATGTCTCGCAGTCCGAGCGACTGGCCGGCGCGGTGAAGTGGCGCAAGGCCTTCATTCACGTGAACAGTGCGCAGGACACGGCGCTACTCAACGTGCGCCTGTTCCTCGACAGCCTGACACCTGCGGGCGATTTCGTGGTGTTCCAGCCGGGCACGCAGACCGACACCGAAGATCAGATTGCCGGTCGGCCCTATGGCATCGGCACGCTCTACGCACCCATCGTCGGTGGGGCCGTCCAGATTCAAGTGGCCTGCGAACACAACGCCGAGTACGCCACCCTGCAACCGCTCCGGGTCGGCGACGTGGTACGCGTCTCGGATCGACCGAGCACCGGCGGTGCCGGCAACGAGGAATGGGTGACGGTTAGCGGAGTGAGCTACGGCACCGATTTCGCCACGGTGGATGTCTCACCCGCGCTTGTGAACAGTTACGCCACGTCGAATACGCTGGTATCCAGCGTGCTGGAACTGCCCAGCGCGGTGGCTGGCGTCACCGGGGTGTCGGTCATCAGCGGTGGTGGCAGCTTCGATTCCGCCACCGTCGGCAATCTCATCGCCCACAACAAGGGGGCGGTGGAGGAGAGCTGGACGCTCACCTTCACGAGCACCACTACCTTCACGGTGTCGGGCAACACGGTCGGCACACTGGCCAGCCCGGGATCGGTCAGCGCTGACTACGCGCCGCTGAACCCGGCGACTGGTACGCCGTACTTCACCATCAAGGCCATCGCTTGGGCTGGCACGTTCCAGATGAACGACATAGTGACCTTTGCGACGCAGCCTGCCGCGATTCCGATTTGGTATCGCCGCCAGGTGCCGGCGGGGACATTCAGCCTGGCGAACGACTTCACGTCATTGGCCATTCATGGGGAGAGTGCGTGATGCCCCGGGTCGGCTTCAAGAAAACGTGGGCTGCCGGCACGTTCGACAAGGCCGCCGTGCAGACCCTGTTCGCACACCTCAAGACCTACGTGACGAACGCCGGGTTCAACGTGTTGCTCGATACCGTCGACGGCATCGACTTCATCCGGATGGGCTCGCCGGCAGGCGCTGCCGATGATGACGTTCCGCACTGGGCGTTCAGCTTCCAGGATCAAGACCCCTACGGGGCGATCTTCGCGTACCCGGTCTACGGCAACGACTACCTCGATGCCAATGCCTACGCCCACAGCTACACCATCGTGCATTCCGCGTGGGTGGGCAATCCCTCGCCGGAGATCACGGTCTGGTTCGCCGCCGACGGCGCGGCTGGGTGGTGGTGGTTGCATGCCAGCCAGGTCGACACCAACAGCACCACCGGCGTGTCGATGCGCTTCGCTGTTGCCGGCGCGACATCGCGGCGCTATCCATCTGATACCCACCAGGGGCTGTGCGCCCGTTACGGCATCTGGGATCCATGGGGCGATTGGGAGCCAGCCTACGCGAAGGACGAAGATGGAGTGATCGACACGTACCCCTGGACGGGCACGTGGTCGCCCTTCGGCGAGGGTTGGACATTCAATGGCAAGCGTCACGCCGGGTCGCCGATTCCCAAAATGGCTGTGCCGCAGTTCCCCAATCGGGACGGCGGCATTAGTGCCTGCATCCTCGGCGAGTTCAACGAGATTCTGATCCTCACCGACGGCTACGCCCAGGAGGAGACCGTGGTGCCGGGCTGGATCGCGATGATCGGCGACGAGTGGGATCAGCCCTACGCCGTGCCGGCCCCGCCCCAGTTTGACGACCCGGACGCCGGCCCGTTATGACCCTCGGGATCTCGCTCGCCCTCACGCTGGGGGCGGGGCTCTACGCCGACTCGGGGCCAACCGTTCTCAAGCGGCGGTTCGAGGCCGCGTGGGGCAAGACGGAAGTCTTCGTGACCAATGCCACACCGTGGGAACTGGCTCGGGAACGCGCGTGGCAGCACGCGGAAAGCTGGTCGATCCGCTTTGTGCAGAATCTCCAGTCGCCCTACGGGCTGCGGCTGGAAGGTGGAAGCCGGTATCCCTACGGGGACATGCGCCAGCACCGCCGGAACATCTCGGCGGCCTGGGGCGACGTGCATCAGACCAAGGCTCGCCACGTCATTCCGTACACCGATCTCGGCACCTGCCGGAAATCGATGCGGGCGGCGTACTGGCTCACCCAGCAGGTCGCGGCCAGGCAGGTGCTCGGGTACGACGTGACCAACGTCGATCCGGTTGCCAAGCGGCTGACGGCGTCCTGGTCGATCCTCGATGACGCCCGTCTGCAGGCGGTGGTGAACAGCCCGGAACTCGTCTGGCACGACCAGCGGATTCGCATCGTTGAGGCGACCCTTTCCTGCGACGAGGAGAGCCCGGTCTGGATCGCGCGGGTCGAGATCGCGGCCATCACCGATTTCGCCGCCATTGGCATCGGCGACACGATCACCCTCGTTCTGGGACTGGAAACCTTCGCGCTGGTGGTCGACGGCAAGACGCTGTCGCGTGCCTCGGTCGCCGAACAACGGATGGAACTGACAGCAGTCTCGCCCGTGGCGCTGCTCGACTCGCCCTTTGCCGGCACGATCCGGTACTACGAGGCCGGGGCGGTTTCCGCGCGTGCAGCTGTGGAATTCCTGATCGGCTCGGTCGACTGGCAACTGCCAGACTGGATCATCCCGGCAGGCCGGCTGATGCTGGAAGGCGCGACACCGCTGGCGGCCGCCCGCAATATCATTGCGGCCATCGGCGGCATCGTCGAGAGCAACCCGGATGGCTCGGTGGTCTGCCGCCGCCGTCACCCAGTCAGCATCCCGCAGTACGGGCAAGCCGTCGTCGCCCACAGCCTGTTTGATGCTGACGTGATGTTGGCGCAGGCGCAGATCGCCCCGATGCGCGGCTACAACCGGGTGACCATCGCCAACGAGGAAGGCGGCACGGGCACGTCTGCCGACCGCATCGAGTACATGGCCGATGCCGATGACGCCTACCAGGGCACGGTGCGCGCCTATCTCGCCAGCCAGCGTGCGGTGGTGCTGGCCCACACCGGGCATCCGTCCACGGTCATCGCGAGCCTTGGCGCGGTCACCCGCACTGAGAGTGAGACGGTCGAGTTCATCGAGGGGCAGACGAGCACCCGATACCCGGTGACCGCCATCGTGAACCTCGCCTGGCAACACACCGGGTTGGGCGACGTGACCGCCTCGGGCCAGAGCCTCACGGCGGCCACCAGCGGTTACAGCCTGCTTCGAATCACCTACACCACCACGTCGCTCGACTGGCGCGTGGCGCTTCCCGTCGACGAGGAAGTGCAGTTCGTGCTGGTCGATGCCTGAGGACACATCATGGCCAATGCCACCATTCGCGTTCAATTCGGCAACCCGGACGGCTCGGGTTCGGACGGACATCTTTCTGCCGAGGTCGACACCCGGCCTGATGGCCTGAACGGAGGTCGCAGTTCCTTCAGCCCGGGCGAAACCGCCTACATCCTCGTTTACAAGTCCGACAACGTCAGCATCACCGACACCATCTGCTCGGCAGGATCGCTCTCGGCGCAAGGCAGCGCCGTGGTGACGGTGACCGAGGAACTGATGTTCGAGGATGCCGATACGGCGCAGCTCGCCAAGCCGGCGCGCTCGGCGATCTCGCAGTCGGTCTGGTACGGGCGCAGCCTCGGCGGACTCACGCTGCAGTCCGACAAGGTCACGGTGAAGGCATCGAGCAAGGGCGTGGCGGTGGCCAAGGTCACCTACGACGCCCTGGCGCTGGTCTATGCCCTGTCGTCGCCATCCACGCTCAACGGCGAGACGGATTTCTCGATTCTGGCGCTCATCAAGGGGACCACATCATGAGGAGATGCGCGTGATCATCGAGGTCTACCGTGGCGACGGTGCGCGTGAGGGATCGCCCATCGTCGAGCCGCTGCTCGCCGACGATGCACTGATCCATCGGGGTGTGGCTGAGATGGATGCCAATGCCCACGCCTTCAACCGGGTCGAGATGGCGGTGGTTTTTCGGCCGGGGATTCGTCTCGGTCAGATCGTCGAGGCGACCGATCCGTCCACGGCAAGCCCGTATCGCGCCAAGGTGACCGGCATCCAGATCACGGTGTCGGAGGCGGCCATCGAAACTCAACTCACCCTGGAGCAGCCGCGATGAGCTTCGCGCTGAAGGAGCTTTCCCGTCTGCTGGCCACGGATGCGCCGGTGGTGGGCGCGGTGGTCGGCGTCGATGGATCCGTGGTGCGCGTGGCCACCGAGCGGGGTGCGGTCACCGCACGGACGCTCGACGCTGTAAATGGCGGCGACCGCGTGCAGATCAAGAACGGCATCGCCACCAAGGCACCGGTGGCCAAGCAGGTGTTTCCCGTCTGACGACAATTGGAGGAATCGAAATGAAGCAATCGACAACATTTCTGGAGCGGGTCAGACCCGCCATCGATGCCCTGCCTGATGGGGGCGACAAGGACACGCTGCTGGCCCTGGCCGAGGCGCAGGACACCATCGAGCGCGGTGACGTGCATCCGAAGCAGCGCGCACTGGCCATGCGCCGGCTGGTAGGCGGCGCTGCCGTCGTGGCCAGCAGGAAGGCCGGGCGTCCGACCCAAGGACGTGGCAAGAAGCCGTAACGCCAAAGCAACCCCAATTCACACCTGCGAACCCGCCCACGAGGCGGGTTTTGCATTTCTGGAGGACGAAAACATGGATTCCACCCAAACCGAGCGCCGGAAGATGGTGACCATCCCGCAGGAAGAATTCGAGGCGATTTTGGAGCGTGCCGCCGAGCGCGGTGCCCGGCACGCCCTGGCCGACGTCGGGTTAGACGGGCCGGAGGCTGCACATGACATCCGTGAGCTGCGTGGTCTGCTCGACGCATTCAACGAGGCCAAGAAAACCGCCGGCCTGACCATCGTGAAGATGCTGGTCACTGGTCTGGTGATGGCGCTGCTGGCAGGCGCGTTCCTGAAACTCAAGCTGTTCGGGGGTGGGCAATGATCGAGACTCTGCTTGGTGGCCTCCTCGGCGGGGCCTTCCGTCTGGCACCTGAAATTCTTAAGTGGCTCGACCGCAAGGGTGAGCGCAGTCACGAACTGGCGATGCAGGACAAGGCACTGGAGTTCGAGAAGCTGCGCGGGGCGCAACGGATGGCAGAGATCGGTGCCGCTGCCGACGCCGCGTGGAATACCGGGGCCATCGAAGCCTTGCGCGAGGCTGT
Source organism: Propionivibrio sp. (assembly GCF_029255185.1). Taxonomy (GTDB): domain Bacteria; phylum Pseudomonadota; class Gammaproteobacteria; order Burkholderiales; family Rhodocyclaceae; genus Propionivibrio. The sequence continues at coordinate 1,694 of NZ_JAPUVO010000110.1, read as the reverse complement.
GGCGGCGCAGGGGCAGCGCTCTGGCGTGCGCTGGGCCGACGCGCTGTCGATCAGTGTGCGCCCGGTGATCACCTACTGGTTCATGGCGCTCTACTGCGCTGCCAAGACAGCGGCGTTCGCCGCCGCTGTGACCGCCGGTGCCGGTTGGGGTACCGCGATCCTGCACGCCTGGACGGAGGCCGATCAGGCGCTGTGGGCCGGGGTGTTGAATTTCTGGTTCCTGGGGCGCGTGTTTGACCGGGTGCGACCGTGATGGATGTGCCGCAAGCCGCCATCGATCTGGCCAAGCGGTTCGAGGGGTTCGAGCGAAAGGCAAAGCGTGGGGTCGAGATCACCGCAATTCCCTACATCTGCCCCGCAGGTTTCTGGACGATTGGCTACGGCCACCTCTGCGACCCGAAGCATCCGCCGATCACCGAAGCGGAAGCCGAGGTCTATTTGGCGCGCGATCTGCAGACGGCGCTTGCTGCCACGCTGCGCTACTGCCCGGTATTGGCCACCAAGCCGGAGGCGCGGCTCGCAGCCATTGTGGACTTCACGTTCAATCTGGGTGCAGGGCGGCTGCAGACATCGACGCTGCGGCGGCGGATCAACCAGCGTGACTGGGGTGCTGCGGCGCGGGAGTTGCGCCGATGGGTCTATGGTGGGGGCAAGGTGTTACCAGGACTCATCGCTCGCAGGCAGGCGGAAGCGGCGCTGATCATGTGACAACCAACGGGATGCGTTTTGTCGCCGTGGATCGGGGTTATGATCAGCGCTCAGTTCTATGCAGTCGAGGTGATGATGATCGATTGGAAAGATGCGCCCAAAGGGGCGCGCTGGTGGGCGATGGATGCCAATGGTCAGGCGCACTGGTTGCTGGCGCCGAACGTGGCTCCTTCCACTGACTTCTGGTACTCCGACCAAGTACCTGCGCCCAATTTCGGCTATAGCGGCAATTGGAAAGAAAGCCTGAGGGAACGACCGGCAAACTGACAGCGCAGATCCGCACACCGTAGATATCTGCAATGGCAACGCCGATGTCAGATCAAAACAGCTGTCAAGTAGCCGCCGATAATTTCCCCCAGCGTACCCGACCAACAGCAGTCAGGCTTGAGGAAATCAACACGACCAGCATAATGGCCCCGTCAATATAAGCCGGTAAGTTCATCGCTTCTTTGGTCGCGATGAACAACAAAACAGTGATGAGTCCGCGGGGCGCCAACCAGGTGAGTGGATCGGCGAGATCGACGCGGGCCATCTGCAGGATGGCGTAGCGACTGGTATAAATGACCAGCAGCACCACACCCGCTGTTATCCAGGCGTGGGGTGAATTGAGCATCGAAAGATCCGTCCAGTAGCCCAACAGAATAAAGAAGAAACCGCGCACGGCAAACGTGAGTTCGCCGGTAAATAGCTTGAATTCATTGAGTGTTGCCGGGTAGCGCTCGTCAACCCAGTTTCTGAATGGACGAAAGCGAGTAATCAGGCTTGGATTGTTAAGCGCCAGACCAAATAGCAGGATCATGATCAGTGGTGACAAGTGCAGCAATTTGCCTACTGCGTAAAGACCGAACCGTGCTTATCCGGTTGTCTCCCAAATCCACTACCGGTAGTATGTTGAGCATCTGTGCCAACTTGGGATGGCCATGGTTATCGACGTGCTTGAACGAGACGATTTGCCGTTTCCCCGCTCGCTTCCCGAGTTTCAGCGA
>NZ_JAPUVO010000109.1 GCF_029255185.1 Propionivibrio sp. | reverse complement strand
TCGCCTCGTCCTCAATCTTTTCCGCCTCGACACCTCCAAGAAAAAAGGGGGTATCTATACTCGTCGCATTCTCGCCGCTTCTTCCGATGCTTATCGCGCCAGTCTCCTCGGGTTAAAGGGAATTTGATGCAATTGCCCTGGCGATGGTGGTATCGACCGTACGTACGGACACACTCTGTATTAGACTCTTTCCTTTATCTGCCTACCAGCAAATGCCCCAATCTGGTTATCTTGCGCTGTTCTTGATCGGCTTCCTTGGTGGGACGCACTGCATCGGGATGTGCGGCGGTATCGTCAGTGCGCTTTCACTGGGCGCCGGCTCGCCTTCCTCACTACATCTAGCCTATAACGCTGGGCGCATTGCCAGCTACAGCGCAGCGGGGGCCATTGCTGGCGCCCTGGGTGGCGCGAGCCTGGCACTTTCCGACCAGTTGCCGGTGCGCATCATCCTGTTCATTTTGGCAAACCTGATGCTCCTTGCCCTTGGTCTTTATCTGATGGGCCTGACGCGGGTGCTGGCCTTCAGTGAACGTTTCGGGCAGAAACTGTGGCGACATCTGCAACCACTGACTCGGCGTTATCTGCCGGCGCGTACGGTCGCGCAGGCCTTCCCGCTCGGACTGCTGTGGGGCTGGCTACCCTGTGGGCTGGTTTACAGCGCCCTGGTGACGGCCTTGGCCAGCGGTTCGGCGCTACGCGGAGCCGGGATGATGCTGGCATTCGGTCTGGGTACGCTGCCCAATCTCCTGCTCGCCGGTCTGCTTGCCGTTCGCCTCAAGGTCTATGCGGCAATACCCGCCGTCCGTTTCTCGGCGGGGCTACTGATTCTAACCTTCGGCCTGTGGGGCCTGTTTGCCGCGCTACGGCTGATCGTACAGGTATAGGGGATAATTGGCGGCCATGTCCGAACCCTCTGAACCTATCCGTCACCTTGATCTTCCGTTGGGTGGTATGACCTGCGCAGCCTGCGCGGCGCGTATCGAAAAAGTCCTGAATCGATTGCCCGGCGTCCAGGCCAGCGTCAATCTGGCCACTGAACACGCGCGTATCGATCTGGCTTCAAGCGAAACCTCGCCGCAGCAGATTGTTGCCAGCATTGAGAAAGCCGGCTTCAACGTTCCGCAACAACTTGTCGAACTGAGCATCGAAGGCATGAGCTGCGCCGCCTGCTCGGTGCGCATCGAAAAGGTGCTCAACCGGTTGCCGGGCGTCGAGGCGGCAGTAAATCTGGCGACCGAGCGGGCGCATATCCGTTACTTGCCCGGGCTCGCCAATCCGGTGTTGCTGATCGCCGCTGTCGAGAAAGCCGGCTTCAAGGCCCGGCTGGCTGACGACAAATCACGCTCAGAGGAGAGCGCACGAAAACACGCGGCTTATCAGGCTGAACTGCGGCGTTTCTGGATTTCTGCCGCGCTGACCCTGCCACTACTGGTGCAGATGCTGACCATGTTTACGGGCGATCTGCATCATCACCAAGATGTGCTACCGCGCTGGCTGCAACTCGCCCTGGCTACGCCGGTCCAATTCTGGATCGGTTGGCGCTTTTACGATGGGGGCTGGAAAGCCTTGCGCGGCGGTGGTGCCAATATGGACGTACTGGTCGCGCTGGGAACCAGCGCCGCTTATTTCTTCAGCCTGGTCGTCACGCTTAGCGCAATTGAGGCTCTGCCCGTGTATTTCGAGGCTTCGGCGGCGGTCATTACCCTCGTTCTGCTCGGCAAACTGCTCGAAGCGCGGGCCAAGGCCAAAACGACCGCAGCCATCGAAGCGCTGGTTCGCCTGCAACCGAAAATGGCTCGTGTCGAACGCGACGGGCAACTGGTCGAACTTAATGCTGCTTTGCTGATTCCTGGCGACATCTTCATCGTGCGACCAGGCGAGAGCCTGCCGGTTGATGGCGAAGTGATCGAAGGCGCATCGAGCGTCAATGAAGCGATGCTCACTGGCGAAAGCATGCCGGTCACCAAACGTGCTGGCGACCGAGTGTTCGCTGCCACCGCCAACAGCGATGGCATGCTGCGCTGCCGTGCCACTGGCGTCGGCGAACATACCCTGCTCGCTGGCATCATTCGCATGGTCGCGCAAGCTCAGGGTTCCAAGGCGCCCGTGCAGCGACTGGCGGATCGCATTTCGTCGATTTTTGTTCCGGTCGTCTGCGTCATTTCCCTGCTCACTTTTGCCGGCTGGTGGATTTTTGGCGGCGTGTTCAGCGAGGCGCTGGTCAACGCTGTCGCCGTGCTGGTTATCGCCTGTCCCTGCGCGCTTGGGCTGGCGACGCCGACAGCGATCATGGTCGGGACCGGGCAGGGCGCCAGCGCCGGGATACTGGTCAGGAACGCGCAAGCTCTTGAGCATGCCGAAAAAATCGGCGTGCTGGCGGTGGACAAGACCGGCACATTGACGCGCGGCGAACCGGTGCTGACCGATTTGTTGCCGCTGGCGCTTGCTGCTGAACCATCATTGCAACTGGCGGCAGCGCTGGAGCAGGGCTCCGAGCACCCGCTGGCACGCGCCATTTTGCAGCGCGCGCAGACCATGGCGACGACCTTGTTCAAGCTGACCGATTTCCGGGCGATTCCAGGCCACGGGGTTGAAGGTACAGTCGATGGACGGAGCCTGCGCCTCGGCGCTCCCGACTGGTTCGCCGACCTCGCGCTGCCGACTGGTCAAATCGCCGCACTGCAAGGATTGGGCAAGACCGTGGTAGTACTCGTTGAAACCTTACAGGGGCACGACGTGGCGCTGGCCCTGCTGGCCATTGCCGACCCGCTGCGCGATACGTCGCGTGCTGCTATTTTTCGACTGAAAGTCATGGGCATCCATGTCGTCATGCTGACCGGCGACAATGCAGCAACGGCGTCGGCAATTGCCGACGAGGCCGGAATCGACGATTTTCGCGCTGGTATACTGCCCGGCGATAAGGCCGCTGCGGTCAATGCACTCAAGGCCGATGGACTGTTGGTGGCGATGGTCGGTGATGGCATCAACGACGCACCCGCCCTGGCTGCTGCGGATATCAGCTTTGCCATCGGCGCCGGTTCCGATGCTGCCATCGAAGTGGCCGACATAACCCTGGTGCGTAGCAATCTGCATGGCGTCGCCGATGCCATCCTCCTGTCACGCGCGACGCTGCGCAAGATCCGACAGAACCTTTTCTTTGCTTTTTTATATAACGTTCTGGGTATTCCGCTGGCGGCGGCAGGAGTGCTCAATCCGGTATTTGCTGGCGCGGCCATGGCCATGAGCTCGGTGTCCGTCGTTTGTAATTCGCTACTCTTGCGGCGCTGGCGCGCGGGCCAGCAGTAGCCAAGCAGGATGAGCGGCAGTGCGACACACTTCGAGGGTATCATTTCAGGCTTGGCTGCCTGCCGACAATTTTTCAGAAGAAAATAATGCTCAAGAAAAAAGCAGACCCTGTACCGGCGTCATTGACTCATCCTGCGGCACCGATCCGCCTGACCCAGTTGTCCCATGGTGGCGGGTGCGGCTGCAAAATTGCCCCAGGGGTACTTGAACAAATCCTCGCCAAGACCTCACCCGCGCTGATACCACCACAATTGCTGGTGGGCATTGAAACGAGTGATGACGCTGCGGTGTATCAGATCAATGCCGAACAGGCGATTGTCGCCACGACCGATTTTTTCATGCCGATTGTTGATGATCCTTTCGATTTTGGCCGCATCGCCGCAACCAACGCCATATCGGATATTTACGCCATGGGCGGGACGCCACTGTTTGCCTTGGCGATTGTCGGCATGCCGGTGAACACCTTGCCGTTGGCCATGATCAGGCGCATCCTTGAAGGTGGGGAGTCGATCTGCGCCAAGGCCAATATACCGATCGCCGGTGGTCACACCATCGATTCGATTGAGCCGATTTACGGGTTGGTCGCCATCGGTCTGGTGCACCCCAAAAACGTCAGGCGTAATAACGGTGCACGCCCCGGAGACAAGCTGATTCTTGGCAAGGGCCTTGGCGTTGGTCTGTATAGTGCAGCCTTCAAGAAAGGCACGCTGGCAACGAAGGACTACGCGGCAATGATTGCATCAACGACGCAACTCAATACCCCGGGTTCGGCCTTTGGCGCTCTTTCCGGTGTGCACGCCATGACCGACGTGACCGGCTTTGGCCTGCTTGGTCATCTGCTTGAGATCTGTAAAGGCTCCGGAGTGACTGCCGTGCTTGATTACGCTGCTCTTCCAATTCTGCCAAATGCCCTGGATTACGCCGCCAGTGGTTGCGTGACCGGTGCTTCCGCTCGCAACTGGGCCGGCTACGGCAACAGCGTAGTGCTCGACGCCAAGCGTTTCGGAGCTACCGAGCTCGCCTTGCTCACTGATCCGCAGACCAGCGGGGGCTTGCTGCTTGCCTGCGCGCCCGAGCTTGCCACCGAGGTGCTCTCGGTCTTCCAACAGCAGGGGTTTGATCATGCCGCAGTGATTGGCGAAATCGTCGAAGGCAAGGCTCAGGTCAAATTTGGCTAAGCGGCAGGTTTCAGTGCAGGTCTGCGTGCCGGGCAGCTTTTTTCTGATTACAAATCATTCAGTTCGTAGCTGGTACTGCGACCACCCGCCGCAGACTTACGCAGCACACCACGGGCTAGCAGATCATTGATGTCACGTAATGCGGTGTCAGGAGAGCACTTGGCAATGGCCGCCCATTTACTGCTGTTGAGCTTGCTCTCAAACCCATCCAGCAATCGATTGAGAAACTTCACCTGGCGCTCGTTCAAAGGCGTAGTGGCCCAGCGTTGCCAAAAGCGTGTCTTGACCAGAACTGCATCCAGTGTGTGTTGCGCGGCGCTAACCGCCTTCGCCAGGTTGTCCAGAAACCACGTGAGCCACGGCGTCACATCCAGCGACCCCTTTTGCGTGCGCTCCAGGATGTTGTAGTAATCACGGCGCTCGCGCTGGATCTGTGCTGACAGACTGTAGAAACGTTGCGGACTGCCATCGGCACGCGCCAGCAACAGGTCACCGATTGCTCGGGCGATACGACCATTGCCATCATCGAACGGGTGCAGCGTGACAAACCACAGGTGGCCAAGACCGGCTTTCAGGATGGGGTGATCCGGCGTGCGGGTGTTGGCCCACTTGATAAAGCGCGCCATTCCCACAGCCAATTGATTCGCCGGTGGCGCCTCGAAATGAACCCGCTGTCGGCCAATCGGGCCGGACACGACTTGCATGGGACCACTGGCGTCGTTTCGAAATGCGCCGACGTGGATTTGAAATAGCCCGCTGTAACCGGTGGGGAACAAGGCGGCATGCCAGCCGAACAGTCTGTTCTTTGTCAACGCGGCGTTAGAACGTGCTGTCGCGTCCAGCACCATTTCGACCACACCTTCAACATGGCGATCCAATGGCGCAAGTGCACCAATGTCGATACCCAGGCGACGGGCAATGGAAGAACGAACGGACTCGGCATCGAGTCGTTCGCCTTCAATTGCGCTGGTTTTGATGACGTCTTCCGTCAACGCGGCCAGACTTGCTTGATTGCGCAATGCCATGCCGACGTCGGCCAAACGGCCAAGCAATAGACCTTGAGCATGACTGACGTTAGCCAGTGGTCCGGCCAGGAAGGCCAGGTCGTAGTGCCAATCTGGCCAATCACTGGCTTGCCAGATGTAGTGGTAATCACCGCTATTCATGCGGAGATTGTGGGCCGCATTCTCCGCAAAGACAACTAATTTAAACGCGCCTGATGGCAACACAGCGTTGTTGGTGTTTTGAAACTGATAGATCGTGTTGTATTGTCCAGTGTTCGGCGCTTGTTTTTGAAAAATGTAAAGCGGTTATTAATGCCCATTCCCAATTCCCACCTTTGAACCTTGAGCATCGGCAAGAACTGTAACTGGAGAAATAATGAAAAAGGATCTGCGCGAAGCCGCGCTTGAATATCATCTACTCCCGACGCCGGGCAAGATTTCGGTCCAGCCGACCAAGGCGCTGACCAACCAGCACGATCTGGCGCTGGCCTATTCACCCGGCGTGGCGTATGCCTGCGAGGCGATTGTCGCTGACCCGGGCAATGCCGATCTCTATACCTCACGCGCCAACCTGGTGGGTGTAGTTACCAATGGCACGGCAGTTCTGGGCCTGGGCAATATCGGCCCTCTCGCCGGCAAACCGGTGATGGAGGGTAAGGGTTGCCTGTTCAAGAAATTTGCTGGCATCGACGTTTTCGATATCGAGTTGGCCGAGAACGATCCCGACAAGCTGATCGACATGATTGCTGCGCTCGAGCCGACCCTGGGCGGCGTCAATCTGGAGGATATCAAGGCGCCGGAGTGTTTCTACATCGAGAGCAAGCTCAAGGAGCGTATGTCGATTCCGGTCTTCCACGATGATCAGCACGGTACGGCGATCATTTCGGCAGCGGCCATGCTCAACGCGCTGAAGGTCGTCGGAAAAGATATCGCCGAAGTCAAGGTGGTCTGCTCGGGTGCCGGTGCTGCGGCGATTTCCTGCCTCAACCTGTGGTGTGATCTTGGTATCCACCGCGAAAATGTCACGGTTTGCGATTCGAAAGGCGTGATTTACGTGGGCCGTGAAGCCCACATGGAACCCACCAAGGCTCAGTACGCCCGTAAGACCGATGCGCGAACCTTGTCCGACGCCATTGACGGCGCCGACATTTTCCTCGGCCTTTCCGCCGCGGGAGTGCTCAAGGCCGAGATGGTCGCCAGGATGGCCAGGCAGCCGATCGTTTTCGCGCTGTCCAACCCGACGCCGGAAATCATGCCCGAACTGGCTCGTGAAGTGCGCCCCGATGTGATCATGGCCACTGGACGTTCGGATTACGCCAATCAGGTTAACAACGTCCTGTGCTTTCCCTTCATCTTCCGTGGCGCCCTCGATGTGGGCGCTACCCGCATCACCGAGGAGATGAAATTGGCCTGCGTACGCGCCATCGCCGCCATGGCGCAAGAGGCCGTAAGCAGCGAAGTCGCCACGGCCTACCCTGGCCAGGAACTCGCCTTCGGCACGGAGTACCTTATTCCAAAGCCGTTTGACCCGCGCCTGATCTTGGTGATCGCTCCCGCCGTGGCGCAGGCGGCGATGGATTCCGGCGTGGCCAAGCGACCGATTGCCGACATGGCTGCCTACAAGGAAAAACTCAAGGGCTTCATCTACCGCACCGGCGTTGGCATGCGCTCGGTGTTCTACGCGGCCAGAAAGGGCAAGCCGACCCGTATCGTCTATCCTGACGGTGAGGACGAGCGCGTCCTGCGCGCGGCACAGATCATTGTTGAGGAGCAACTGACTCTCCCGATTCTGATCGGCCGTCCCGACGTGATCGCGGCAAGGCTCGAAAAAATCGGTTCGCCGCTGAAAATCGGCAAGGATTTCGAGGTCGTCGATCCCAACGACGACATCCGCTACAACGAATGCTGGAACGCTTACTATCAGATCATGAAACGCCGCGGCGTCACCACCGAAATCGCCAGGACACGTTTGCGCAAGCACAACACCATCATCGGCGCCATGATGATTCGCATGAGATATGCCGACGGCATGATCTGCGGCATCACCGGGCGCTTCGCACATCATCTGCAGCAGGTCGAGGAGATCATCGGCAAGGCGCCGGGATGCACGACGCTAGCAGCGATGAATCACCTCATCCTGCCAGGCCGCGCTCTGTTCATTTGCGATACGCACGTTAACGAGAACCCGGACGCTGAGCAATTGGCCGAGATCGCACTGATGGCCGTCGACGCGGTTCGTCGTTTCGGCATCGAGCCCAAGGTGGCGATGCTCTCGCATTCCAACTTCGGCGCGTCGCCATCCGCCTCGGCACGAAAAATGGCGGAAGCGACCGCGATTTTCCATGCCCGGGCGCCCGATATCGAGGCCGACGGAGAAATGCACGGCGATGGCGCGCTTTCCGAAGACATCCGAAGAAAGTTCGTTCCAGATTCGCCCTTGACCGGCGAAGCCAACATTCTGGTCATGCCGAATCTGGACGCTGCCAACATTTCCTACAGCCTGCTCAAGATGACCGGCGGCGACGGCATCACCATTGGACCGATCCTGCTAGGCGTCGCACGCCCCGTGCATATCCTGACGACGACGGCAACGGTTCGGCGAATCGTCAACATGACAGCGCTGGTGGTCGTTGAGGCGGCCAATAATCTGAAGGAGTTGACGCCATGAACATTCTGGCAGTGAAAGTCGGCGAACCCGCCATCAAGAGCCTGGCCGATTTCGGTGAGGCGCTGGCGGGCGCTCAGGCCGGCCGTGACGTCGCGCCGTATTTCGGTATTGGCTTCGCGACTATGGCCCAGTTTGGCACGGTCTTTACGCCCAAGCGCTGGGAACTGGTCGAGGCACTGAAGGCGGCCGGGCCGCTCTCGATCTATGCGTTGGCCAAGCGCCTGAACCGCCACTACCGCAATGTGCACAAGGACGTGGTGGCGCTACTCGAGTGGATGGTGATCGAGAAGGACGAGGCCGGGAAGGTCTTGGTCCCGTGGGACGAGATCGATGTGAAGTGGCCGTTGCTGCGCCGGGCGGCGTAAGTGGTATCAAATTCAGCTTGCGGCGAAGAACTCGCGAACGCGATCCATCCACGATTTTGCGCGCGGGTTGTGGTGGCCGGCGTTCTCGCGGCTGGATTCCTCAAGTTCGCGCAGCAGTTCCTTCTGGCGTTCAGTAAGGTGCACGGGGGTTTCAACCACGACATGGCATAGCAGGTCGCCATGGCTATGGCTGCGCACGCCCTTGATGCCTTTGCCGCGAAGCCGGAAGGTCTTGCCCGATTGCGTTTCGGCCGGAATTTTGATCTTGGCCACGGCATCGAGCGTCGGTATTTCAATGTCGCCGCCGAGCGCCGCCGTAGTGAAGCTGATCGGCATTTCGCAATGCAGATCATTTTGTTCACGCTGGAAAACGGAATGCGGCTTGAGGTGAATCTGCACGTACAAGTCGCCTGACGGGCCACCGTTGATGCCGTGCTCGCCTTCGCCGGAGAGGCGGATGCGATCTCCCTCATCAACACCGGAGGGAATCTTTACGGCCAGTGTCTTGTGCTGCTTGTTACGGCCGACACCATGGCAGGAGCCACAGGGGTCGGCGATGAAGCGGCCGGTGCCGTGGCACTTGGGGCAGGCCTGCTGGATCGAGAAGAAGCCCTGTTGCAGGCGGACCTGACCGCTGCCCTGGCAGGTCGGGCAGGTCTTGGGTTGCGTGCCAGCCTTGGCGCCAGTGCCGTGGCAGGGTTCGCAGACTTCCATGGTCGGAATGCGAATCTTGGTCTCGGTACCGAAGGCGGCCTGTTCAAGCGTGACTTCAATGTTGTAGCGCAGGTCAGCACCGCGATAGACGTTGGAACGACCGCCACGTCCGCCACCGCCGAAAATCTCGTCGAAAATTCCGCCAAAAGCGTCAGAAAAGCCGCCCGCCCCGGCACCACCAAAGCCGCCGCCCATGCCCGCCTGCGGGTCGACGCCGGCGTGACCGTACTGGTCATAGGCCGCGCGTTTTTGCCCGTCGGAAAGAATTTCGTAGGCTTCCTTGGCTTCCTTGAAGTGGCCTTCGGACTTGGGATTGTCAGGATTCCGATCAGGATGATGCTTCATGGCCAGCTTGCGGTAGGCCTTCTTGATGTCGTCCTCGGAGGCGTCGCGGTTGACGCCGAGAATGTCGTAAAAGTCTCGTTTAGCCATGGGTTCTTGAAGGATATGAGAAATGGGGCGAGGCGCGATTATACGCTCCCCGCCCGTTACGGCCGATGCTTACTTCTTGTCCTTGACTTCGCTGTATTCAGCGTCGACGACGTCGCTATCATCCTTTTTGGCTGCGCCGGCAGCGCCCGCATCCGCACTGGCGGAACCTCCAGCCGCAGCGGCTTCGGCCTGCTGTTTGGCGTACACCTTTTCACCCAGCTTTTGCGCGGCGGTGCCCAGGGCCTCGCTCTTCGCCTTGATGATTTCCAGGTCGTTACCGCGAATGGCTTCTTCGGCGTCCTTCATCGACGCTTCGATGGCGGTTTTTTCCTCGTCCGAGAGTTCCTTGCCATACTCGGCCATTGACTTTTTGACCATGTGGATCATGCCGTCACACTGATTGCGGGCTTCGGCCAGTTCGTGCGCCTTCTTGTCCTCTTCGGCGTGCAATTCGGCGTCTTGCACCATGCGTTGGACTTCTTCCTCGGTGAGGCCGGAGGAGGCCTGGATCTTGATCTTGTTTTCCTTGCCGGTGGCCTTGTCCTTGGCCGAAACGTGCAGGATGCCGTTGGCATCGATGTCAAAGGTGACCTCAATCTGTGGCATGCCGCGTGGCGCCGGCGGGATGTCAGACAGGTTGAACTGGCCGAGGCTCTTGTTGCCCGAGGCAATTTCGCGCTCACCCTGCAGGACGTGGATAGTTACCGCGTTCTGGTTATCGTCGGCGGTCGAGAAGACTTGACCCGCCTTGGTCGGGATCGTCGTGTTCTTCTTGATCAGCTTGGTCATGACGCCGCCCAGCGTTTCAATGCCGAGCGACAGTGGGGTCACGTCGAGCAGCAGCACGTCCTTGACTTCGCCCTGCAGCACGCCGCCTTGAATGGCAGCGCCAACGGCGACCGCTTCATCCGGGTTGACGTCCCGGCGCGGTTCCTGGCCGAAGAACTCCTTGACCTTGTCCTGAACCTTGGGCATGCGGGACTGACCGCCGACCAGAATCACGTCGTTGATGTCGGTGATCTTGCAGCCGGCGTCTTTCAGTGCGATACGGCAGGGCTCGATGGTGCGTTCGATCAATTCGTCGACCAGCGACTCGAATTTGGAGCGTGTGATCTTCACCGCGAGGTGCTTTGGTCCAGAGGCGTCGGCGGTGATGTAGGGCAGATTGACTTCGGTCTGCTGACCAGAGGACAACTCGACCTTGGCTTTTTCGGCGGCATCCTTGAGGCGCTGCAACGCCAGAACGTCGGCCTTGAGATTGACACCGGTTTCCTTTTTGAACTCATCGATGATGTAGTCGATCAGGCGCTGGTCGAAGTCTTCGCCGCCGAGGAAGGTGTCGCCGTTGGTGGCCAGTACTTCAAACTGGTGCTCGCCGTCGATTTCGGCGATTTCGATGATCGAGATGTCGAAGGTGCCGCCACCGAGGTCGTAAACGGCGATTTTTTTGTCGCCTTGCTTCTTGTCCATACCGAAAGCAAGCGCGGCAGCCGTTGGTTCGTTGATGATGCGCTTGACTTCAAGACCGGCAATGCGGCCGGCATCCTTGGTTGCTTGGCGCTGACTGTCGTTGAAATAGGCTGGAACGGTGATCACCGCCTCGGTCACTTCCTCGCCGAGATAGTCCTCGGCGGTTCGCTTCATCTTGCGTAGTACTTCAGCCGAAATCTGCTGCGGCGCGATCTTGTTGCCACGCACTTCGACCCAGGCGTCACCATTGTCCGCCTTGAGAATTTTGAAGGGCATCAGCGAGATGTCCTTTTGTACTTCCTTCTCGTCAAAACGGCGACCGATCAGGCGCTTGACGGCGTACAGGGTGTTCTTGGCGTTGGTCACGGCCTGGCGCTTGGCCGGCGCGCCACACAGGATCTCGCCATCGTCGGTGTAGGCGACGATCGATGGCGTGGTACGTGCGCCCTCGGAATTTTCGATGACCTTTGGCTTGCCGTTTTCCATGACGGAAACGCAGGAGTTGGTGGTGCCCAGGTCGATGCCAATGATTTTGCCCATGTCAGAGTCCTTTTCTGTGTTCTAAGGTGATTGGTGAATGCCGGAATGTCCCGAGACAAGCCCCAGATGGGGTTAGTCGCGTTCTTTTCAAGCTTTTGCTTTGGAAACGATGACCAGTGCCGGGCGCAAGACGCGGTCGGCAATCAAATAACCTTTTTGCAGGACGGTGACGACGGTGCCCGGCTCTTGCTCAGTCTCAACCATGCTGATCGCTTGATGAAAATGAGGATCGAACTTCTCGCCAAGCGGGTTAAGCTCGCTAAGGTTTGATTTCTCAAAGGCGGCGACCAGTTGCCTGAGCGTCAATTCGGTGCCAGCCTTCATGCTGTCGACGCTGGGCGCTTCGGTGGCAAGCGCCGCTTCCAGGCTGTCCTTGACTGCCAGCAACTCGCCGGCAAAACGTTCAACGGCAAATTTGGCCGCCTTGGCGATATCTTCCTGAGCGCGACGGCGAACGTTGTCGGTTTCAGCCTTGGCGCGCAACCAGGCGTCGTGGTGTTCTTCCGCCTTCAGTTCGGCCAGACGGATAGTCTCCTGGAGGCTTGGCTCGGTATCTACGTGGGGGCTTGTGCCTTCGTCCGTATTGTCGGTGCTGGTTTCGCTTATTGTTTCTTTGTCTTGCGTTTGCATGCTGTTGGTCTCCGGAAAAACTCTCGGCTAGCTTGGGGCAGATTTATTATTTTCAAGCATTTTTTAATGTTTATTTAAGCAGGGTCGATAAATAGTGATGCGTTGCGCGGTTCTACTGCTAGGATTTCAGCTCTTGGATGTTGGTGCGTCTGGATAACGGTATTGGCATGGCGGATAAAATTGGCAAATACGAAGTCATTCGCACCCTGGGCAAGGGCGCGACTGCTGTCGTTTATCTGGCACGCGATCCGGATTCAAACCGTGAGGTCGCGGTCAAGCTGATTCGTTTCAGCGATGAAAACGCGGCCATGTCGCGCCGCTTGCGTAAACTCTTTCAGACCGAGGACTCGATCGGCCGGCGTCTGAATCATCCCAATATCGTCAAGCTTTATGACGCCGTAATTGAGGCTGATCGCGCCTACATCGTCATGGAATTCATCGACGGCACGGCGCTTGACTACTATTGCGCAATCAACCGACTGCTGCCCATGCACCGGGTGATCGGCATCATCTTCAAGTGCTGTCTGGCGCTTGATCACGCTTTCCGCCAAGGCGTAGTCCACCGGGATATCAAGCCGGCCAATATCATGATCGACGCCGACGATAATCCGAAAATTACCGATTTTGGCCTTGCACTGAATTTGCACAAGGACATGAACAAGGACTCGACCTTCGTAATGGGGGTGGGTTCACCGGCGTATATGTCGCCCGAACAGATCAAAAACTATCCGCTGAACCAGAAAACTGATCTTTATTCGCTGGGCGTCCTGCTTTTCCAGTTATTGACTGGACGCTTGCCGTTTCGCGCCAGTAATCAGGGGGCGCTGATTTATAAAATCGTCAACACAGACACGCCGTCAGTATGTGCGCTCAATCCAAACCTGCCTCCTGGTCTTGACCCAATCATCAAGAAAGCGCTGGAAAAGGACCTTTATAGTCGGTATCGCAATGGCGCTGAATTCGCTAAGGATCTGTCGACGGTCAGGTACCAGATCCTCGACGAGGACGCCACCGTGCAGGACACAACGCATTTTGAACGCTTGCGAAGAATAGAGTTTTTTACCGAATTTGAGGATATTGAGCTCTGGGAAGTGCTGCGCATCAGCGTCTGGCGTGAAGTGTCGGAAAAGGTCGTGCTCATCCGCGAGGGCAACAAAAGTCGTGTCTTTGGCATTCTGGTCAGCGGTGTCGTCGAAATTTCAGTGGGCGGCAAGTCCCTATGCCGTCTTGGTGCTGGCGAAGTAATCGGCGAAATGGCTTTTCTTCACCCCAGCGATACGACGCGTTTCGCGTCGGTGGTGACCCTGGAACCAATCCTTTTTCTCGAAATCAACAGCGCTGCGTTGGAACTAAGCTCTGATGAAGTGCGTGAACGATTCCAGAAGACGCTGATTACCAAGGTCTTGGGCCGCATGCGTGAGGCTAACAAGGCACTTGCCAAGCTGGGTCCGTCGGCGGTACGGGGCAACAGTGCCGGCTGTGATCTGGAACTGCTACCACCCTGACCGCTAAACGGTCAGGTCGATCTGTTGCAGTGTTCCGGCCTTGCCGTTTTCTTGCAGGAAGATTCCGCTCGATCTAATCTGGCCTTGCAGGGCGTTACTACCCTCCTTGAGGTCGAAGGGCGTGGCCACGCTGGCCAGGCTCAGGGCGCCGATATTCGCCTCTTTTAGCGTCGCCAGTTGATCCTTGCCGGCAGTGTCCTTGGTCCATACGAGTAACTGCTTATAGGCCGCATCGTTTTCATCGATCCAGCCGTTGCGATCGACATCGAGCGCCGCCAGCTCGGCAAACCCGTTGCCACTTTTTGCCCCGAAAAGTTCCGATCCGTTATTGATCTGACCATCGCCATTTCGGTCGAGTGCAAGAAAACCGCTGCCATCCGTGACAAAGTTGATAGCTTCGCTCGTGCCGTCGGAATTGAGGTCGAATTTGAAGCGTTGGCTACTCAATTGGGCTGCCGTGCCATCAAAATTAAGAACCAGTGGATCCTGCTTCTTGCGGGCATCACCGATGCGGATGCTGACATCGGACTCCTCGTGGTAGCTGCGCGCCATCGACAGCGATACGGAGAAATTGATTTCCTTGCCATCCGTCGTGTGCACTACTCCGTTTGCTGCAAAGCTGGTCTGCTCGCTTTCGTTATAGATTTCGTGGCGATCATATTCGACGCCATAACCGGCAGGCTGCTGCGCAGTCTGGGCCTGAGTTTGATTCGACTGATTGGGATCGTAAATGGTGGGCACCGAGACATCAACTTGCAATTGGCTCGCGTCAAAAACCTTGACTTCCTGCCCGGTCAGCATGGCAATCATGGCGCGGATCAGGCGCAGCATCGGGTCGTTTTCAACGGCGTCGATGCTGTCCTGAATGGCGCTGGCCTGGCTCGACTGGGTGGCTTTGCCGGCATCAGAGATTTGCACGGTGGGTGCGGGACTGGGCAGGTTCCCACGCCCGCTTCCCTCAAAATCGGGGCGGCGATTGCCGACCCAGCTTCGTAGCGATTCGCGGATTTCGTGCTGTTGCACTTTGCTATGGCTGGACACCATCTGCAGGGCGGTGCTGGCGATTTTCATGGCAACCTTCTTTGACATTGTCAAAGGAGTTAACGGCAGCGCAAAGCGATCACTTGAGCATTGTTTTGAGCTCGCTCGAATTTGCTGGTCGTGACCGATTGCGGCAATTTTTTTGCGGCGAAAAAAAGCCGCAGACTTGCTGCGGCTTGCTGAGGAGGCAATGCCTGTCTAAAGCATGGTCTTGACGGCATCCGCTTCGTCGGTCAGTTCCTTGAGTGTCTTGTTGATTTTCTCGCGTGAGTACTCGTCAATTTCTATGCCCTGAACAATCTTGTACGAGCCGCCATTGCACTCACAGGGGAAGCCGAAGACGATGCCGGCAGGAATGCCATAGGAACCGTCGCTTGGTACGCCCATGGTGACCCAGTCGTCGGAGCCGAGTACCCAGTCATGGATGTGGTCAATGGCGGCGTTGGCGGCGGAAGCGGCAGAGGACAGGCCGCGCGCTTCGATAATGGCGGCGCCACGCTTACCAACCGTCGGCAAGAAAACATCGTTGTTCCAGACTGGGTCGTTGATCAGTGTTTTGACGCTGTCGCCATTGGACGTGCAGTTGCGGTAGTCGGCATACATTGTCGGGGAGTGGTTGCCCCACACCGTCATTTTCTTCAGGCTTGATACCGGACGACCGGCTTTGGTTGCGGCCATAGAAAGCGCGCGATTATGGTCAAGGCGGATCATGCCATGGTAATTGGCCGGGTTGGTGCGGCCAACCTTGATGGCGGCGGAACGCGCAATGTAGGCGTTGGTGTTGGCCGGGTTTCCAACCACTAGAACCTTGACGTCTTCCTTGGCATGCTCGGCAATGGCCTTGCCTTGAACGGTAAAGATGGCGCCGTTGGCAATCAGCAGATCGGCACGCTCCATGCCAGGGCCGCGCGGACGGGCGCCAACCAGGAGACAGATGTCCGCATCCTTGAACGCAACATTCGGGTCGTCGGTGGCAAGCATGCCGGCAAGCAGCGGGAAAGCGCAGTCGTCGAGTTCCATCATGACACCTTGACAGGCCTTCTGGGCTTGCGGCAGGTCGAGTAACTGGAGAATGACTGGCTGGTCTTTCCCGAGCATCTCGCCGGAGGCGATGCGGAAAAGGAGGCTATAACCGATTTGACCGGCGGCGCCGGTGACGGCAACGCGCATGGGGGCTTTGGACATGGTGCGGCTCCTGTGGATAACAATGGGCTAGAAAAGCTGGAAGGCGACCGCTAGGTCGTCAGCAACTGGCTTATTCGAGGCGGGTAAAAACAACGGGGGATCATAAGAGCGAACGACTCGTGGTGTCAATTGATTGTCTTGTGTCTTATATAAGATGTTTGTATTAATATGGACTTAGTGAAAGATTTGTGCTGAAATTCCCGCCCATGACTCGGCCATCGAATACCCATTCCCCGACTTTCAGCCCTCTCTATCAACAGATCAGGGAGCTGATTACGAAAAGCCTCGAGTCCGGTGAGTGGGGGCCTGGCGATATTATCCCCAGTGAATCCGAACTGGCTGAGCGCTTTGGTGTGAGTCAGGGTACGGTGCGCAAAGCGATCGACGAAATGGCGGCCGAGAATCTGCTGGTGCGCCGCCAGGGTAAGGGCACTTTTGTCGATACTCACGAGGATCCCCGTTCTTACTTTCGCTTTTTACGTCTGGCGTCCAATGAGGGTGACCTGCTTGCGCTGAAAAGTGTTCCTCTTGAATGCTGGCGAGCCAAGGCCGGCACTGATGTTGCCCGTACTTTGGCGCTTGAGCCCGGAGCGTCGATCATCATCCTGCGCCGACTATTACAGAATGAGAATGAGCCGGCTGTTTTTGATGAAATTTATCTTCCTGGCGAGTTATTTTCCGATCTGACGCTCGATATTCTGAAATCCAGTGAGATGTCACTGTACAGTCTTTTTGAAAGTCGTTATGCCGTACGCATGATTCGTGCTGATGAACGATTGCGTGCTGTATCTGCCGACCGGGTCAGTGCAGAATTGTTGCAGGTGGCCGAAGGCAGCCCCTTGCTATTGGTCGAACGTATTACCTTTACCTATGGCAACAAACCGGTGGAATGGCGTCGGGGGTTTTATTCGACGCAAAATTTTTACTATCACAACGAACTGGGCTAGGGCATAGAACGATCGTGTTTTACGCAGGAATGACTGAGTTTCTTAAGGAGAGGTACTATTCATGGCAGAAATGACTATCAAGAAAAAACGTCCAAAAAACCTGGATCTTATGACGATCAGATTGCCCCTGCCGGGTATCCTGTCGATCATTCACCGTGTCAGCGGCGCAGGGATTTTCCTGTTGTTGCCTCTCCTTCTCTGGTTGTTCCAGAGCAGTCTGACCTCTCCTCATACGTTCGCGATGTTCAAAAGCTTTGTCGCAAATCCGTTGGTCAAACTTGTTCTTTTCGGATTGATCTGGCTTTACCTGCATCATTTTTGCGCAGGAATTCGCTATCTGCTTTTGGATATGCACAAGGGAATTGACCTCGAATCGGCGCGTCTTTCCAGCAAAATCGTCTTTGCGGTGAGTATCGCCCTGACCCTGATTATCGGAGTGAAGGTGCTATGGTAAATCGAATACTTGTCGGGGCTCACTACGGGCTTAAGGACTGGGTCATCCAGCGTGCAACGGCCATCATCATGGCCATATATACGGTTATTTTCCTGGCGGTGATTATTGTCGTCGGACCGGATTCTTTTGCCGCCTGGCGTGGAGTTTTCGCCAACGGTTTCATGAAATTCGCCACCTTCCTGTTCTTCGTCAGCCTTTTTTATCATGCCTGGATCGGTATTCGGGATATCTGGATGGACTACATTAAGCCGGATGGTCTGCGTCTGCTCCTGATGATTGCAACTGCTGCGGCGCTGGTCGGTTATGCCGGCTGGGCGGTGCAGATTCTGTGGAGAATTTAAGTGAGCAAGCTAACTATTCCCGTTCGCAAATTTGATGCGGTGATCGTCGGCGCCGGTGGCGCCGGTCTGCGCGCTGCCATCCAGCTTTCCGAAGCTGGTCTGAAGACTGCCGTGCTGTCCAAAGTATTTCCCACCCGTTCGCATACCGTGGCGGCGCAGGGCGGCGTCTCCGCCTCGCTGGGCAACTCCGAGGAAGACCATTGGCATTGGCACATGTACGACACCGTCAAGGGTTCCGATTGGCTCGGTGACCAGGATGCGATCGAATACATGTGTCGCAAGGCGCCCGAGGCAGTAGTCGAGCTTGAGCACTTCGGCATGCCGTTTGACCGGACCGATGAAGGCAAGATTTATCAGCGTCCCTTCGGCGGGCACATGTCCAACTTCGGCGAGAAGCCGGTTCGTCGAGCCTGCGCGGCCGCTGACCGGACCGGTCATGCGATGCTGCATGCGCTTTATCAACGCAATGTGCGGGCCAATACCCAGTTTTTTGTTGAATGGATGGCGCTGGACCTGATTCGCGATGCGGCAGGCCAGGTTCTCGGCGTCATTGCTTTGGAGATGGAAACCGGCCAGGTCGTCGCCTTTCACGCCAAAGCCACCATCTTCGCCACCGGCGGTGCCGGCCGCATCTACTATTCGTCGACCAACGCCTTCATCAACACCGGTGACGGGCTCGGCATGGCGGCACGCGCCGGGATAGCACTCGAAGACATGGAGTTCTGGCAGTTCCACCCGACCGGTGTGGCTGGCGCCGGCGTGCTGATCACAGAAGGCGTGCGTGGCGAAGGCGGCATCCTGCGCAATTCGGACAACGAGCGTTTCATGGAACGCTACGCACCGAACGCCAAGGATTTGGCGTCGCGTGACGTGGTTTCGCGGGCCATGGTGACTGAAATCAACGAGGGGCGCGGTTGCGGCCCGAACAAGGATTTCGTTTTGCTCGACATCACCCACCTCGATCCGGCGACGATCATGAAACGCCTACCCGGTATCCGTGAAATCTCGATCCAGTTTGCCGGCATTGACCCGATCAAGGCGCCGATTCCAGTGGTGCCGACCTGTCACTATCAGATGGGCGGCATTCCGACCAACTACCATGGTCAGGTCGTCAACCACGATGGCAGTGTCGTCAACGGCTTTTACGCCGCCGGTGAAGTGGCCTGTGCCTCGGTGCACGGCGCCAACCGGCTGGGGACTAATTCTCTGCTCGATCTGCTGGTTTTTGGCAAGGCTTCCGGAGACTCCGTCGTTGATGCGATCAAGAAAGATACCGTGGCGCACAAGGAACTTCCTGCCGATTTCGCCGAGCGCACACTGGCGCGGTTAAATCGCCTGAACACCCAGACGGGCGGGGCGAGTGTCAATGAAACCCGTCTCGAAATGCAGCGCACGATGCAGAAGCATTGCGGCGTATTCCGTTTCAAGGACATGCTTGTGGAAGGCGTTCACAAGATCTGCGAGATCGAGAAGGCGGTGCATCTGACCGAGATTGGCGACAAGTCGGAGATCTGGAACACGGCGCGCGTAGAGGCGCTCGAACTCGACAACCTGATCGAGGTCGCCAAGTCGACCATGGTCTCTGCCGAGGCGCGCAAGGAATCCCGCGGCGCGCATGTGCGTGACGACGCGCCGGATACCCCGACCAATCCTAACGGCAGGGATGACAAGGTTTGGCTCAAACATTCGCTGTGGCATCGCGAAGGCAGTACGTTAAGCTACAAGCCGGTGAATCTCACGCCGCTTTCCGTCGAAACCATCGCGCTTAAGACGCGTGCTTACTGACCGCGCGTCAAGGAGTCAATGACCATGCCTGCTCATACCATGCAATTCAAGATTTACCGCTACGATCCGGACAAGGATAGCGCACCGTACATGCAGGACATCTCGATCGAGGTTGATACGGCCATCGATCGCAAACTGCTCGATGTGTTGACCAAGATCAAGGCCAAGGACGACTCACTTTCTTACCGTCGCTCGTGTCGTGAAGGCATTTGCGGCTCTGATGCAATGAACATCAACGGAAAGAACGGGCTGGCCTGCCTGACCGAAATCAGCGAGCTCAAGGAGCCGGTTGTCCTGCGCCCATTGCCCGGTCTTCCCGTCATCCGTGATCTGATCGTCGATATGACGCAGTTCTTCAAGCAGTACCACTCGATCAAGCCTTATCTGATCAACGACACGCCGCCGCCGGAACGCGAGCGCCTGCAATCACCGGAGGACAGGGAAGAACTCAATGGTCTGTACGAGTGCATTCTGTGCGCCTGCTGTTCAACCGCCTGCCCGTCGTTCTGGTGGAATCCGGACAAGTTTGTCGGCCCGGCCGGCCTGCTCAACGCCTATCGCTTCATTGCCGATACCCGTGATGAAGCGACCAACGCGCGGCTCGATGATCTTGAAGATCCGTACCGCCTGTTCCGCTGTCACACCATCATGAATTGTGTTGAAGTTTGTCCAAAGGGTCTGAACCCGACCAAAGCCATCGGCAAGATAAAGGAAATGATGGTCAGGCGGGCGATTTGATGGAGGCCAGCGAGAAATTAAACCGTTTGCGCTGGCGTTGCACGCGCCGCGCCATGCTGGAGATGGATATACTTCTCGGCGGCTTTCTCGAAAAACGGTATTCCAGTTTGACTCCGGAGCAGGCGGCGGTGTTTGTCGCGCTGGCGGACATGGAAGATCTCGAACTGTGGCCTTTGATTACCGGTAAGCGAGAATGTGAGAATGCATTGCAGGCTGAAGTCGTGACCATGCTGAGGGACGTAAGAGTAAAGTAGTAAGCGAGTTGCACTGGTATCACGGCTGCTCGTCGATGATGTGAATTCAAAACCTGAACTGGAGATTTTTATGACGAATGAACGCAAGGCAACGCTGACCATTGAAGGACAGGATCCCGTCGAATTTTCGATCCTGTCCCCGGTTCACGGCAACGACTGTATCGACATTCGAACCCTGGCCGCCAAGACCGGCATGTTTACCTACGATTCGGGTTTTTTGTCTACTGCTGCCTGTCAGTCGAAAATCACCTTTATTGATGGCGACAAGGGCGAACTGCTTTATCGCGGCTACCCAATCGAGCAACTGGCGAAGCATTGCAACTTCCTTGATGTGGCTTACCTGCTGAAACACGGTGAGTTGCCCAACGCAAAGGAGAAGCAGGAATTCGTGGCCATCGTCAAGAAACACACCATGGTGCATGAACAGATGGCCAAGTTCTATCAAGGTTTCCGGCGTGACGCACATCCGATGGCGGTGATGGTCGGTGTGGTCGGCGCGCTCTCGGCCTTCTATCACGAAGCGGAGGACTTCTCCGACGTCGAGCACCGCAATATCAGCTTTAACCGCATCGTCGCCAAACTGCCGACGATCGTTGCGATGGCCTACAAGTACACCATGGGCGAACCCTTCATGTACCCGCGCAATGACCTGGGTTACACCGCCAACTTCATGTACATGATGTTCGGAAATCCCTGTGAGAAATACGAACCCAATCCGGTTCTGGTACATGCGCTCGACACCATTTTCACCCTGCATGCCGATCACGAGCAGAACGCCTCGACCTCGACCGTTCGCCTGGCCGGCTCGTCGGGCGCTAATCCCTATGCCTGCATTTCAGCAGGCATTGGCTGTTTGTGGGGTCCGGCGCACGGCGGGGCCAACGAGGCTTGCCTTAATATGCTCGAAGAGATCGGTGATGTGTCGCGTGTCCCCGAATACATCAAGCGCGCCAAGGACAAGAACGACACGTTCAAACTGATGGGCTTTGGCCATCGCGTATACAAGAACTTCGATCCGCGCGCCAAACTGATGCGTGGGATCTGCGCTGAAGTGCTGAAGGAACAGGGACTGGAAAATGATCGCCTGTTCAAGCTGGCCATGGAACTGGAGAAAATCGCATTGGAAGATGAGTACTTCATCGAGAAGAAACTCTACCCGAACGTCGATTTTTACTCTGGAATCGTCCAAAAGGCCATTGGCATTCCAACCACAATGTTCACCTGCATTTTCGCGCTGGCGCGCACGGTTGGCTGGATGGTTCAGTGGGAAGAAATGATTTCTGATCCGGAATTCAAGATCGGTCGTCCACGTCAGCTTTATACCGGAACACCGGCACGCGACGTTCCTCCTATCCACCAGCGCGATGACTGAAAATAAAGGCCGCCGCCGCTTTTTTCTATTGGCCGGAGTTGTTTTTCCCGGCCAATATTTCTGTAGAATCCCCGGCAACCATGACGACAGGTAACTGCAATGATGAATCAGCTGTTTGGCACTTCTCTCCTCTTCGGTGGTAATGCACCGTTCGTTGAGGAGATCTATGAAAACTATCTCGATGACCCGGCCTCTGTGCCTGGCGAGTGGCGTGACTATTTCGACAAGCTAGCGCAATTGCCTGGTGCTGTTGCTCGCGATGTTCCGCATCTGCCGGTCGTCCATGCCTTTGCCGAACAAGCGAAGAAGGGCGGCTATCGCGCTACGGCATCCAGGCCAGTTGATGACAAGAAACAGGTCAGCGTTCTGCAGATGATCAGCGCTTACCGAACACTGGGATCGCGCTGGGCCAATCTTGACCCGCTCAAGCGCCAGACACGCCAGAAAATCAACGAACTCGAACCGTCATTTTACGGGCTCGACGATGCCGATATAAACACGCGTTTCAACGCCGGCTCGTTCAAGGGCGTAGCCGAGCATGCCTCCTTCGGTCAAATCCTTGATACCCTCAAGGAAACTTATTGCAGTTCGATCGGTGTTGAGTACATGTACATCAACAACATCACCGAGCGCCGCTGGGTCCAGGCGCGCATCGAGCCGATCCGTGCCAAAGGCACCTATACCGCAGCCCAGAAGCTGCGTTTCCTTGAGCGTCTGACTGCGGCTGAAACACTCGAACGCTATTTGCATACCCGCTACGTCGGTCAGAAACGGTTCTCACTCGAAGGCGGTGAGTCGCTGATCGTTGCCCTGGACGAAGCCATTCGTGTCGCTGGTGGTCTGGGTGTCGATGATATCGTGGTTGGCATGGCGCACCGTGGTCGCCTCAATGTACTGGTCAACACGCTGGGCAAAGCACCGTCGATGCTGTTCGACGAGTTTGAAGGCAAGAAGTCGCAGAATCTGACCTCCGGAGACGTCAAGTACCACCTGGGCTATTCGTCCGACGTGTCGACGCCTGGCGGCCCCTGCCACCTGACGCTGGCTTTTAACCCGTCGCATCTTGAAATCGTCAACCCGGTGGTGGTCGGCTCCGTCTATGCCCGCCAGCTTCGGCGCGGAGAAGATGGCCGCGACAAGGTGATGCCGATCCTGATCCATGGCGATGCCGCTGTTGCCGGCCAGGGCGTCAATCAGGAGATGATCAACTTCGCCCAGACCCGTGGCTACGGCACGGGTGGCACGGTGCACATCGTGGTCAACAACCAGATCGGTTTTACCACCTCCGATCCGCGCGACTACCGCTCCTCGTTGTACTGCACTGATATTTTCAAGATGGCGGATGCGCCGATCTTCCACGTCAATGGCGACGACCCCGAGGCCGTGGCGTTGGTGACCCGTCTGGCTATCGAGTTCCGGCAAGAGTTCAAGAAGGATGTAGTCGTTGATCTCGTCTGTTTCCGCAAGCTCGGTCACAACGAGCAGGACGAGCCAATGGTTACTCAGCCGCTGATGTACAAGCGGATAAGCAGTCATCCGGGAACCCGCCGGCTCTACGCCGACAAACTGGTGGCCGAAGGCGTGCTGCCGGGCGATGGTCCGGACGATATGATCCAGAGCTACCGTGACCATCTTGATCGCGGCGAGTTGCTGTACAACCCGGTCATTGCGGGTTACACCAATCCGATTGTGATTGACTGGACGCCTTTCCTGCCGAAGAAGTACATCGAGAGTTGCGATACCACCGTTCCGGTAAAGGAAATCAAGCGGCTCGCCGAACGCTTGTCCTCGGTTCCCGAGGGCTTTACCCTGCACAGCAGGGTAAAGAAAATCATTGATGACCGTCGCCTGATGGGTCTGGGCAGCGTTCCCTTCGACTGGGGGATGGCCGAAAACCTAGCCTATGCATCACTGCTTGTCTCCGGTTATGGCGTTCGAATTTCTGGTGAAGATGTCAGTCGCAGCACCTTTTTTCACCGTCACGCCGTACTGCACGATCAGAACCGTGAAAACTGGGATGAGGGCGCCTATTGCCCATTGGCCAACCTCCAGGAAAAACAGGCAACCCTCCAATGCTTTGACTCCGTTCTTTCGGAAGAGGCGGTCCTCGCCTTCGAATATGGCTATGCCACCTCGAACCCCTACGAACTGGTGATCTGGGAGGCCCAGTTCGGTGATTTTGTGAACGGGGCTCAGGTCGTCATCGATCAGTTCATCGCTTCAGGCGAAACCAAATGGGGCCGCGCCTGTGGGCTCGTCATGCTCCTGCCGCATGGCTACGAAGGGCAGGGCCCGGAGCACTCATCGGCGCGTATCGAGCGCTTCATGCAGTTGTGCGCCGAGATGAACATGGAAGTCTGCCAGCCGTCGACCCCGGCGCAGGTTTTCCACATGTTGCGGCGTCAGGCCATTCGCAAGCAACGCAAGCCGTTGATCGTATTTACGCCGAAGTCGCTGCTGCGCCACAAGGACGCGGTCTCGACCATGGACGAAATCGCCAAGGGCGAATTCCAGACGGTGATCGGCGAAGTCGATCCAATCGATGTCAAGAAAGTGACTCGCGTCATCTTCTGTTCTGGCAAGATCTACTATGAACTCCTGGCCGCACGTCGGGCCATGAACATCAGCACGATCGCAATTGCCCGTCTCGAACAGCTCTATCCCTTCCCGCGCGAGGCGTTTGCCGCCGAGCTGGCGAAGTATCCAAAGGCTACCGAGATTGTCTGGTGTCAGGAAGAGCCGCGCAATCAGGGCGCCTGGTACTGGATCGCCTCGCGTCAGCATCTTGACCGCTCGTTCAACAGCAAACAGCATCTCTTGCTGGTTTCGCGTCCGGCGTCGCCTTCCCCTGCGGCTGGCTATTACAGCAAGCACAATGCACAACAAAAAGCGCTGATCGATTCCGCCCTGGGCGAAATCGGCCAGTACAAACCAGCTTAAATCGGAGAGAACATGATCATTGACGTTAAAGTTCCGCAGTTATCGGAATCGGTCGCAGAAGCGACCCTGGTGACCTGGCACAAGAAGGTCGGCGAGGCCGTATCGCGAGATGAAAACCTGATTGACATCGAGACCGACAAGGTCGTTCTTGAGCTTCCTGCCTCCACGAGTGGTGTGCTGGTAGAAATCATCAAGCAAAATGGCGATACCGTTGTTGCCGGGGAAGTGATTGCCCGAATCGACACCGAGGCTACGGCCACGGCAACTTCGTCCGCACCCGCTGCCAAGGCCGTGGCTGCGGTGGTTGTGACACCTCCAGCACCCGCCGCTAGCTCAACGAACAAGTCTGCTGCGGGTGTGGCGATGCCCGCTGCGCGCAAGATTCTCGACGAAAAGGGCATTGCTGCCGCCGAGGTGAGCGGTACCGGTCGTGGCGGTCGAGTCACCAAGGAAGACGCACTGGCGGCGCAGGCCAAAGCGGTTGCAGCGCCTGCACCAACGTCCCCCGCGCCGGCCCCGGCACCGTCCGCAAAGTCAGCGTTTGCCCTGGCGCCAGCGCCGAGCGTAAGCATCTCGCTTGGTGACCGCCCGGAGCAGCGCGTGCCGATGTCACGTTTGCGTGCCCGGGTGGCCGAGCGTCTGGTGCAGTCGCAGTCGACCAACGCCATTCTGACCACCTTCAACGAAGTCAACATGGCGCCGGTCATGGCGCTACGCAAGCAATACGGCGAGAAATTTGAAAAGGCGCATGGTGTCCGTCTCGGTTTCATGGGCTTTTTTGTCAAGGCCGCAGTTGCAGCCTTGCAGAAGTTCCCGATCATCAACGCCTCGGTCGATGGCAATGACATTGTCTATCACGGCTACATTGACATTGGCATTGCCGTCGGCAGCCCGCGCGGTCTGGTCGTTCCCATCCTGCGCGATGCCGACCAGATGAGCATAGCCGACATCGAGAAAAAAATTGGTGAATTCGGTCAGAAAGCCAAGGACGGCAAGCTGTCGATGGAAGACCTGACTGGCGGCACCTTCTCGATCTCCAATGGCGGCGTGTTTGGTTCGATGCTGTCAACGCCGATCATCAATCCGCCGCAGTCAGCGATCCTCGGCATTCATGCCACCAAGGACCGGGCGGTCGTTGAAAACGGCCAAGTCGTCGTTCGCCCGATCAACTACCTCGCCATGTCCTATGACCATCGCATTATCGACGGCCGCGAGGCAGTGCTCGGTCTGGTGATGATGAAGGAAGCACTGGAAGACCCGGCCCGCCTGCTGCTTGGGGTTTAGGGTTTAGTCAACAATTTACCGCACTCAACGCAGAGAACGCAGAGTTTTTTGATTTCTCTGCGTTCTCTGCGTCTCTGCGATCTCTGCGTTAATAGAGGTTTACACTATGTCCAAACAATTTGATGTACTCGTTATCGGTGGCGGCCCTGGCGGCTATGTGGCGGCCATTCGTGCTGCTCAGTTGGGTTTTTCTGTCGCCTGCTGCGAATCGAATCCTTACGCCGACCCCAAGGGCGAACCGCGCCTTGGCGGCACCTGCCTGAATGTCGGCTGCATTCCCTCCAAGGCGCTGCTGCACACCTCGCATCTGTTTGAAGAGGCCGGTCACGGTTTTGCCGCTCAGGGCATTTTTGTCGATACGCCGAAAATCGACGTGCCGACCATGGTCGGGCGCAAGAACACCATCGTCAATCAGCTTACCGGCGGCATCAAGGGGCTGTTCAAGAAGAACAAGATTACCCTGCTCAACGGCCACGGTTCTTTTGTTGCGCAAAGTGAAGGCGGCTGGCAGATCAAGGTCGGAGAAGAGCTTGTCGAAAGCAAACAGGTCATCATCGCCACCGGTTCCAGTGCGCGTCACTTGCCAGGAATTGCAGTCGACAACAAACTGATCTGCGATAACGTTGGTGCGCTCGATATTGATGCCGTCCCGAAAAAGCTGGCGATCATTGGCGCTGGCGTTATCGGCCTTGAAATGGGTAGCGTTTGGCGGCGCCTCGGTTCCGAAGTCACCATTCTCGAAGCCTTGCCCGAATTCCTCTCGGTAGCCGACCTCGATGTCGCCAAAGAGGCGGCCAAGATCTTCGCCAAACAAGGCTTGCAGATCCAGCTCGGAGTGCAGATCGGCGAGGTCAAAACGTCGAAGAAGGGCATCTCGATTGCTTTTACCGACAAGGATGGCAAGGGCCAGAAGCTTGAAGCGGATCGCCTGATCGTCTCGGTCGGGCGCATCCCGAATACCGACGGCCTCAATGGCGAAGCCGTCGGCCTCAAGCTTGACGAGCGCGGTCGCATCGACGTCGATGTACACTGCCGTACCAATCTGGCTGGAGTATGGGCCGTCGGCGATGTTGTTTCCGGACCAATGCTAGCGCACAAGGCAATGGAAGAGGCGGTGATGGTCGCCGAAGTGATGGCCGGCCAGTCAGGTCATTGCAATTTCGACACCATTCCCTGGGTGCTCTACACCAGCCCTGAAATCGCCTGGGTTGGCAAGACCGAACAGCAGCTCAAGGCCGATGGCGTCGCCTACAAGGTTGGCAAGATTCCCTTTGCAGCCAATGGCCGTGCGCTGGGCATGGGTGAAACGACCGGCTTCGTCAAGATGCTCGCCGATGCCGCCAGCGATCGTATCCTTGGCGTGCACATCATCGGAGCCAATGCCTCGGAACTGATTTCCGAAGCCGTGGTGGCGATGGAGTTCGGTGCCGCGAGCGAAGATCTGGCGCGCATCTGCCACGCCCACCCGACGCTGTCCGAGGTGGTGCACGAAGCCGCGCTGGCCTGCGACAAGCGCCCGCTGCATTTCTGAGCGCTGCCCCGT
Source organism: Propionivibrio sp. (assembly GCF_029255185.1). Classification (GTDB taxonomy): domain Bacteria; phylum Pseudomonadota; class Gammaproteobacteria; order Burkholderiales; family Rhodocyclaceae; genus Propionivibrio. The sequence goes on along the minus strand of NZ_JAPUVO010000109.1, from coordinate 496 downwards.
GAACCCTGAGTCTTTGGGCTCGCGGGGCGGGTGGCTGAAGCGTTAATAAGCACCAAACGTATTCCCATAAATACCGACTCAATCGGCCTCAAGCAACTATAGGGGTCCAGTAGGGGGCCAAGTATAGGGGTCCAGTGACTGCTCCAGCGTAGGCGTTGTGAAGGGACCGGCACCCATCTGACCCACCGTAACAGCGCTTTTTATTTTTGCATAGGCTTCTGTGAATTCTTCCAAAGCTTTGGCGGCGGCAATAGTCGCGGCTTTCGAGAAGCTCGATGCTTTGGAAGACATGACCAGCAGTTCACTTTCAGCGTTATGTCCGGCAGCGATAAGCGAAGCGGTCCACGCCTCTGCCGCCAGGGCAATTGCATCAAAATGCGAATGCCATTGTCGTCGACCCACAGAAATAATCGTTTACGCTCAATGAGTTACAGAGGGGCTGTTCACAGCGTTTGGAATTGTGTAGTTTTCTGTCTTTTTGGGGTGACTCATGGAG
>NZ_JAPUVO010000108.1 GCF_029255185.1 Propionivibrio sp. | reverse complement strand
TCGCTGAAACTCGGGAAGCGAGCGGGGAAACGGCAAATCGTCTCGTTCAAGCACGTCGATAACCATGGCCATCCCAAGTTGGCACAGATGCTCAACATACTACCGGTAGTGGATTTGGGAGACAACCGGATAAGCACGGTTTAAAGGATTGCAACAGACCGCCCGCGCGTTTCTGGCCAGCGGCGGGATGTCCAATGAGCCAGCGCATTTCCGCGTCATGGACAAACTGGCGTCCGCCGGGCTGTTCCGCAAGGGGTTGGTGCTCGTGGGTTCGCACGCGTTTGTTGCCTTGGGCAATGCACTGGGGGTGAGCTGGGGAAGCCATATTCGGACCACAGACATGGACTTGGCCCGATCGCAAACCATTGCACTAGCTGTGCCCGATGACACTGGGGAAACCCTTCAGGCGTTGGAGGAGGCCAAGAAGGTCGACGCTTCCTTTTTCCTGGTTCCCGAGCTTAATCCGAGGGAGCCGTCGTCGACCATCATGAGCCGCCGGTCAAAGGTCAAACTGGACTTCCTGACGGTCAAAAAGGGTCGAGACACCACGGGGACCAAGTATTTTTCCGATATCGGCATTGCCGCGACTCCCCTCAAATACATGGACTACCTGCTCGCCGGCCCGACCTTCAAGGGGCTGATTGTGGGCAATTATGCGATTCCGATAACGCTGCCCGATCCCGCACGGTTTGCCATCCACAAACTCATCATCGCGCAGGAGCGTGTCCGGGATCGGGATGTCAAGGCGATCAAGGACATTGAGCAAGCCAACGCAGTGCTGCAAGCGCTCGTGGAGCTCGGGAGGGATGCGGACATCGAGGAAGCGCTGGAATGCTCACGCACCTGGAGCGGCGCCATGAAAAACATCAAGACGTCGCTCGGCATGCGCCGTGGGCTTTCTGAGGATATTCAGCAAAGGCTCAAACAATTCACCGGCAGAACAAAACGCCCCTAGATCATAAGAGACGGTGTCACAATCTCACAGCCCCAGCGGCGATAAATCGAGCTTGCCGTCCTTGAGCGGCGGGCACCAGTAATAGGCGCCGCTAACCGGTTGCGTGAAGTTAAAGAGGGCGTCAGTGATGCCGTCTTCAAGCCCGACCATGCGCGTTAGTTGCGCTTCGAAAGCATCGAACGAGTGGCCGAAGGCGACGAACATCAGGCCGCCGGCGTTGCCTTCTGCCCACGGCATCGAGCGGCGCAGAACGAAGGCTTCGGGGCTGAAACTTTCCTGCGCCGTGCGCTTGACGTGGGCGCATTCCGGGGCGTCGCTAAGTTCCGCGTTGTCGCTTTGCCGGCGCCCGATGGCGTTGTCCTGGGCGTCTTCCGACAGCGCTTCGAAGCATTCAAAGTTGTGCCGCCAGCGCTGGGTCGCGACAAAGCTCGAACCGGCGAGCGAGGCGTTGTTTTGGCCAACGATGGCGGCGCTGATCGCCGCGTCACCAGTCGGGTTTTCGGTGCCGTCCTCGTAGCCGGAAAGGTCGCGCCCTTCGGCGTATTTGAAGGCGTCCACGCTATCGTGCAGCGCGCAGGCGGGAGACAAGGCCCGGCAGATTTGTCGCGAACGGTGCAGTATTTCTCCACGGTCATCGCCACGCAACCAGATCCAGACCACTTCCGGCGTGATTCCGATGGTCAGTCCGGGGGCGGTGATCGGCGGGAAGCTGTGCAAGCCAGGAATGTTCGCGTTGAGCGCAGCAGTGAGCGTTTGGCCAAATCCGACTACCGTGTTTTCTCCGTCGACCAGGTCGCGCAGTGCGTGCAGCGCATCGGACATCGCCGCCGTGTTGCTAAGCGAGAAGGTGATGTAACGGGCCTGTTCAGGTACCGGCAGGAGAATTCCGGCTTGAGCGGTAGGCATGGCTTACTCCCTGTAGTTTTGATGATCAAAGACAAATGCCCATAGCGTCTTCACCGCCTTAATCTGACGGCCATAGGCATCGCGTTCGACGCGCGCGCTGCTGATGCCGTTGAGGCGGAAGGCGTGTTGCAGGCGGCGGAATTCGCGGTAGGTATCACGCACTGGGTCGGTCAGCGTTTGCGGGATGAGGCAAAGTTCGGCGGCCATGCCGAGCAGGGCGATGTTGCCGAGGTTGGCGCACAGGCGCTCGTGGGTATGGGCATGGCCAAGCACCAGGTACTGGACGATGAACTCGACGTCGATCAGTCCGCCCGGATCCTGTTTGAGGTCGAAGACGTCATCGCTGTTCGAAGCGTGCTTGTCGAGCATGCGCTGACGCATGGCCAGCACCTCTTCCCTGAGTTTGGCGAGGTCACGCGGCTGGCGCAGAATTTCGCTGCGGATGGTCTCGAACTGGGCGCCCAGCTCCGGGTCGCCAGCGCAGAAGCGGGCGCGGGTCAAGGCTTGATGCTCCCAGGCCCAGGCGTCTTTCAACTGATAGTCGTGGAAGGCGTCGAGGGTACTGACCAGCATGCCGGCGTCACCGTTTGGGCGCAGACGAAAATCGGTGTCGAAGAGCATTCCGGCCGAGGTGCGGCTCGACATCCAGGTGCTCATGCGTTGGCCGAGACGGGCATACAGGGCGCCAACGTCGGGTTCGGGATCGTTGTGCAGGAAGACCAGGTCAAGATCCGAGCCGTAGCCAAGTTCCTTGCCGCCCAGTTTCCCGTAGGCGATGACGGCAAATTTTGGCGCTCGCTCGGGGTGTGGGTGGCGATCCTTGAGCTTGTTCCAGCACAGGTCGAGGGTGGTTCTGACGACGATGTCGGCCAGTTCGGTAAGGTGGTCGGCCAGGCGTTCGACGGTTTGCAGCCCGGCAATGTCCTGCGCTAGCAGACGGAAGACCTGGGCATGATGCGCTTCGCGCAGGATGTCCATTTCACGCTCGGTGTCGCCGATGTGCTCGGCAAGCCGCTGGTTAAGTTCGCTAGAGAAATTCGCCCAGTCGGTGGCGATTTCGTAAAGACGCGGGTCAAGCACCTCGTCGAGCAGGATCGGGTGATGGGTCAGGTAGCTGGCCGCCCATGAGGAACTGCCGATGATCTCGGCGACCTTGGTCAGTGCTTGTGGATATTGCTGCAAGAGGGCGAGGTAGGCGCCGCGCCGGCTGATTGTTTCAAAGAAATCAAGGCCGCGTTGCCAGGTGGCGTCTGGCGTTTGGGTAGCTGCGGCCGCTTCGATCAGGCGCGGGCCGAGGGCGTCCAGGCGCTCGCGGTTCTGGGCTGGCAATTGCAGGTATTTGGCGCTCTGGCGGAAACTCCCGAGCCGCTCCAGCATCGCCTGTGGCTGTCGGAAACCGAGTTCGGAAAGTGTTTCCAGTGCGTTGTCACGGTCGCTTTGCTCAAACCATAGCCCAGCCAGGGCATGGGTTCCAGCATCCGGGTCGGAGAAGATTTCTCCGAAATGCCGGGTTACGCGTTGGCGATGAGTGTCAAGCACTGCGCAGAAGGTCGGCCAGTCGGAAAAGCCCATCGATAAGGCGATCAGTCGGCGTTCTTCATTGTTGCTCGGGAGAGTGTGGGTCTGAGCGTCATTGACGTATTGCAGACGGTGTTCCAGGACGCGCAGGAATTCGTAGGCAGAGGCCAATTCGCACTCGCTGTCAGCCGGTAGCAGGCGGCGCGCAACGAGAAGTGGAAGCACCTTGAGCGTCGGGTGAATCTGCAACGAGGGGTCGCGACCACCACGAATCAACTGGAAAACCTGCGCCATGAACTCGATTTCACGGATGCCGCCGGGGCCGAGTTTGATGTGCTCGGCCATGTCCTTGCGTGCCACCTCGCGGCGAATCTGGGCGTGCAGGTCGCGCATGGCATTGATCGCGCCGAAGTCGAGATACTTGCGGAAAATGAAGGGCCGCGAGATGTCTTCCAGTGCGCTGCGCCATTCCGGTTGCAGGTTATCGCCCTCATTCATCACACGTGCCTTGATCCAAGCGTAGCGTTCCCACTCACGCCCCTGGGTGATGAAGTAGTTTTCAAGCGAGAGCAGCGAACAGACGAGCGGGCCCGAATCGCCATTCGGGCGCAGACGCATATCAACGCGGAAGACCTGTCCGTCGGCGGTGATCTCGCCGAGCACGGCGATCAGGCGCTTGCCGAGGCGGACGAAGAATTCATAGGCGTCGATCCGGCGGCCACCCCCGGCGATGCCGGCCGTTTCGCCATCCTCGGGGTAGATGAAAATGTAGTCGACGTCGGATGAGACGTTGAGCTCGCGCCCGCCGAGCTTGCCCATGCCAATCACTAGCAGGCGCTGTGGCTGCCCCTGGCTATCCAGAGCTTCGCCAAACTGGGCGACAAGCTGGCGATGCACGAAATCGAGCGCATAGTTGGTCGTCACATCGGCGAGCTGCGTCATGCTCTCGACCACCTCGGCGAGCGATGCTTTGCCGCCGAGGTCGCGCACAATCAGTGCGGCCATGACGCGCTGGCGGAGGCGGCGCAGAACACGCTTGAGGCCCTCGTCGTCGCTTGGGACTTCAGCGAGCAGAAACTCGCGCATCAGTTTGCCATCAATGCATCGCTCGGCATGCTGCTTAAGCCAGATGGCGATTTCAGGGCGGGCGTCAAGCAGTTGGCGCAAATAGCGGCTATGCGTCAGTGCCGATTGCCATTTGGGGGAAGGAGAGGTGTCGTGGATTTCAGTCATTGTCGGGTTTGTTGCTACAGAGCCTTGTCCTCGCGTGTCCTGTTCAGCGTGGCTCGATCGCCTAAAGCCGTTACAATTGGAACTTCCCCACAGGTTTCCAGGTAGTTCGCCATTCTAGTGACGCTTACCGATATTTGGCAAAGTCTTCCGCAGGTTAGTCAGTCATGACGCGCGAGGACGGCCTGCGGGCGTCGATCTATCACCGTCTGCACGTGCTGCTGCCCGGCGTTCCTGAGCGGGTGTTGCGCGGCGTGTGGCGTGTACTGGTTTGGGGTTTCTGGCTGGTTTATTTCAGCTTTGTCATCGTGGTGCTGGTGCTTCGCTATAGCATTTTGCCGCATATTGAAGACTATCGTTCCGACATCGAGCGGCTGACCAGCCAGGGGCTGGGACAAAGCATCAGCATCGGACGAATTGAAGCGAGCTGGCAGGGGATCAACCCGGATCTGACCCTGTTCGATGTTCGCGTGGCCGATGCGCAGGGGCGACCGGCGCTGGCATTTACCCGTATCGAAGCGATTCTCTCTTGGTGGTCGGTGCCGAACGCACAACTCGAACTTCGCCTGCTGAGCATCGACGAGCCGACGCTAAATTTGCGTCGTGCCAGCGATGGCCATATTTTCATCGCCGGCATTCCGCTCAGACAGGAACAAAACGACAGCGATGTTTCCGACTGGATACTGGGGCAAAGGCGTATCCGCATCCGGGGCGCCACCCTGGTCTGGCAGGATGAGCTGCGCAATGCGCCCGCGCTGGTTCTCAAGAACCTCGATCTGGCCCTTGATAACGTTGGCAATCGCCATCGTTTTGGCCTGACTGCACTGCCTCCCGAAGGGCTGGCGTCAAAGATCGACGTCCGTGGCGATTTCCGGGGGACGGATATTGAGCGCATGGGAACGTGGTCGGGGCAGGCCTATGCCGAGATCGCCTACGCGGATCTGGCGGTCTGGCGTCAGTGGCTGGAGTATCCGGTTGCGCTGCCCCATGGGCGTGGCGCCCTGCGCGCTTGGCTTGGCTTTGCGCGAGGCAGCTTGCGAGAGGTTACGGCGGATTTATCGCTACGGGACGTTAGCCTGCGCTTGGCCCAGGATTTGCCTGCGCTTGAACTCGAGCAGATGTCGGGTCGTCTCGGCGCCAAATTCTCGGCGACCGGCTTTGAGGCGAGCGGGCGTCAAATCGAGTTGGCGACGCGACCGCTTAAGGCGCGTAATGGCGCAGCGGCCGAGGCGATACGGATCGAGGCGACGGATTTTCATGTCGATTGGCAGCCCCATGCCGATGGCAAAACGGTTCTTGGCAGCGCCAGCGCCAACCGGCTTGACCTCGGCGCGCTGGCCAGGCTCGCCGGGTACTTGCCGTTTGATGCGCGCTCGCGTCAGCTGTTGACCGATTACGCACCGCATGGTCAGGTCAGCGGACTGACAGCGAAATGGAAAGGCGATGCTGACCGCCTGCAAGCCTATTCGCTGAAGGCCGGGTTCGACGGTTTGGGGCTCACGGCCCAGGGTTACTTTCCGGGGTTTTCCGGTTTGTCCGGCGTGCTTGAAGCCAACGAAGCGGGAGGAAGCGCGACCTTGCGCTCAAAAGAATCGACAATCGATTTGCCGAGTATTTTCCCGGAGTCACTGACTACCCTGGACACGCTCGCGGCGCAAGCCACATGGAAGGTCGGCACGGGCGGCATAGAGGCCGAGCTTTCCCAGGTCGAATTTTCCGGGCCCGACGCTGCCGGTTCGGCACAGGGGAGCTATCGCAGCACTGAAACAGGGCCGGGTGTCATTGATCTTACGGCGTCGTTGACCCGGGCTGACGCCAGAGCCGTCTGGCGTTATATGCCGCATGCAGTGGGCCAGGGGGCACGGCTGTGGCTTCGCGATGCATTGCTGGCCGGGCATGCTAGCGAAGCAAAACTGATACTCAAAGGTGATTTGATCGACTTCCCTTTTTTGGACAAGAGCAAAGGCCAGTTTCTGGTGACGGTCAAGGCGCATGACGCAGTGCTCGATTACGCAACAGGCTGGCCCAGGATCGAGGGCATTGCCGGCGATCTGCGTTTCGAGGGTAACGGGATGGTTGTCGAGGCGCAGCGCGGATCGATCCTTGGTGCGCAGCTTATGAACACCCGCGCCGAGATTCCTGATTTCGATGCGCCGATTTCTACGCTGTTCGTCAAGGGGCAGGTCAGTGGGCCGACTTCGGAATTCCTCAAATTTGTCGAGCAAAGTCCGGTCGCCGAGCGTATTGATCACTTCACCGACGATCTGCGTGCCAGTGGCAACGGCCATCTTGATCTGGGGCTGGTGATCCCGCTTGACGAGGCCAGGCTCGGCGATTCGAAAATCGAAGGAATCTACCGGCTTTTAAACAATGAAGTCACGATTGATGCGGCCTTACCCCCCATCAAACAGGTCAATGGAAGCGTGCAATTTTCCGGTAGTGATCTGAAGGTTCCTGAGATCACCGGCACCCTCTTTGGCGGTCCGCTCAAAATCAAGGGCGGCTTGCAAAAAGATGGTCGGGTGCTGATTGCCGCCAACGGTTCAATCAACTTCAACCAGTTACGCAAGCCCGGTGATTTGCCGCTGCTTGAGACTCTGTCGGGGACGACCAGCTATCGTGGCGAGGTGCGCATCAATAAGCGCAATGCCGATCTGGTGATTGGTTCGACGCTGCTCGGACTGGCTTCAACCTTGCCTGAACCTTTTGCCAAAACGGCTGGCGAGACCGTGCCACTGCGTTTCGAAAAGAAACTGCTGCCGGCGGGGGGCAGGGGCGATGCGAATGCAAGTTCCGAGAAAAACGACACGGCAGTGCATGATCAAATCAGCGCTGCGCTGGGCAACTTTCTTTCCGTGCAGTTGATACGCCACAAACAGCACGAGGGCTTTGTCAGCGAACGCGGGGCGATTGCCATCGGTCGGCCGCTGCAATTGCCGGCCAGTGGCATCGCCCTGGAGGTGAGCGCGAAACGCCTGGATCTCGATCACTGGCGGCGGCTGCTGCGTCCCGCCGGTGGTGCGGCATCTGAGGGTGCCGCCAACGTGCCTTCCCCGACCGTTGATGCCGTCAGCATTAAGGCCGACGATCTGCTGCTGCTTGGGCGGCACTACAATGATGTCGATCTGAATGCGTCTGCTGCACTTGCCCAGTGGAAGATTCGCCTGGCTTCGCGTCAGGCGAGCGGCGATCTGCTTTGGGAAAATGCGGGCAGTGGCAAGCTAACCGCCCGTTTCAAGCAATTGACGATTGATCCTGCGCCGGATGCGGGCCATGCCGGCGCCGGCGAAGTGGTCGAGAAGCTGCCGGCGCTTGATATCATTGCCGACGAGTTTGCCCTGGGCACGCGTCGTTTTGGACGACTGGAAGTGCAGGCGCGCAACGAAGCCGGGGTCTGGCATCTGCAAAAGATTCAGGCGACCAATCCCTTTGGCAGCCTTTCCGGCAGTGGCCAGTGGCATATTGCCGGTGGAAAAAACCGAACCCAGCTCGAATTCAAGGTCGACAGCAGCGATGTGGGCAAGCTTCTCGAACGTCTGGCTTATCCTGGCGCCGTGCGTGCGGGAACGGCTCAGCTCGGTGGGAAAATCGGCTGGAACAGTTCACCGGCTGATCTTGATTTCGAATCCTTGAGCGGTGAACTGAATCTTGAGGCGGGCAAGGGGCAGTTTGTCAAACTCGACCCCGGGGCCGCCGGCAAGCTGCTTGGCCTGATCAGCCTGCAAGGCCTGCCGCGCCGGATTTCGCTCGACTTCAAGGATGTTTTCAGTGAGGGTCTGGCCTTCGATACCATAAGCAGCAAGGTGTCGGTTGAGAATGGAGTGATGCGTACCGAGCGCTTGCAGATCGATGGGCCATCGGCGCGTGTCGTGATGCGCGGCGAGGTTGATCTGCTGCATGAAACGCAGCGCCTCAACGTCAACGTCCAGCCTGAACTGGGCGGTACCGCCGCGCTCGGTATAGCGCTCATCAATCCGATTGCTGGCGTGGCGACCCTGCTGGCGCACAAGGTGCTGCAGAATCCGCTTAATCACATGTTCGGTTTTGATTATCGGGTCACTGGCACCTGGGACGATCCCAAGGTCGAGAAACTGTCGGGTAACGAACCGCCAGTGGCCGCGCCGCGTTTGCCAACGATCAGCAACTCACCAGGTGCACATTGAAGAACGCTCGGTTAGCCGCAGTGCAAATGGTGTCGACGCCGCGCGTCGATGACAATCTGCAAGCTGCCGGTCAGTTGATCGCCGAGGCGGTTGCGCAGGGTGCTGACCTGGTGGCCTTGCCCGAGTACTTCCCGATTATGGGCCTGCGTGACGGCGACAAATTCAAGGTGGCCGAAGCTGAGGCAGGTGGGCCGATTCAAGATTTTCTCTCGGCAAGCGCCCGCCGGCATGGCATCTGGCTGGTTGGCGGTTCCATCCCGCTGGTCGCCGGGAGCGTTGGCAAGGTGCTCAATTCCAGCCTGGTTTTCAACCCGCAGGGCGAACGCGTGGCGCGTTACGACAAGATTCACCTGTTCGGCTTCGAGAAGGGTGCAGAGCGCTATAACGAAAGCGCAACGATCGAAGCCGGTAAGCAACTAGCGACCTTCAACACGCCCTTCGCGCGAGTTGGCCTTTCGATCTGTTATGACGTGAGGTTCCCAGAGCTTTATCGCGCGCTGGGCGTTGTCGATTTGCTTGTCATTCCGGCGGCATTCACCGAAACAACCGGGCGTGCACATTGGGAAATCCTGCTGCGTGCACGCGCCATCGAAAACCAGTGCTATGTGCTGGCCGTTGCCCAGGGCGGCCAGCACGAAAACGGCCGCGAAACGCACGGCAACAGCATGCTGATCGACCCCTGGGGCGATATTATCGACCGCAGGACGAAAGGACCAGGTATCGTGATCGGCGAACTGAACCACGCGCGCATCGCCGAAGTCCGCACCAGCCTGCCGGCTCTCACGCATCGGGTGATGTGAAGATGGAAACCGCTTTCAACGCAGAGAACGCAGAGGCGCAGAGGCCGCAGAGAAAAGCATCAAAGAAAAGGTTTTCCTCTGCGTTCTCTGCGCCTCTGCGATCTCTGCGTTTAAAGCGTTTAAAGCGTTTGAATTTTTGAATTTATCCAAATCGGAAATGCAATGACCGCAAAAGCACACTCCCTGCTCGTGCAGGCGCAGAAAACCCTGCTCACGCCTTATGGACTGGACGTTGCCGACCTCTCCAAGGTTTTTGGCACGATCATGGCGCACGATGTCGACTATGCCGATCTTTATTTCCAGTACAGCCGTTCTGAGGCCTGGAGTCTGGAGGAGGGGATCGTCAAGTCGGGTAGCTTCAATATCGACGAGGGGGTTGGCGTGCGCGCCATCTCGGGCGAGAAAACGGCCTTTGCCTATTCCGACGATATTAGCCGGCTGGCGCTTGGCGATGCGGCGGCGGCAGTGCGCGCCATCGCGGCGGCTGGGCAGCAGAAGCGTGTGCCGGCATTGAAGAAGAAAACCGGACGCTCGCTCTATGTGCCGCGCGATCCGCTCAGTTCGCTCGACGCGACGGCCAAGGTGAAGCTGCTCGAACGGCTAGAATCGTATGCCCGAGCCGAAGATTCGCGCGTAACCCAGGTCATGGCGCACATCGCCGGAGAATACGAGGTGGTGCTGGTGGCCGGGAGTGATGGCCGGTTGGCGGCGGATATCCGGCCCTTGGTCAGGGTGTCGATCACGGTTATTGTCGAAGGCGGTGATGGCAAGCGCGAACAGGGCTCGGCCGGTGGCGGCGGGCGTACCGATTACAGCTATTTCAGCGATGCCATGCTGCACGCCTATGCGCACGATGCGGTGCATCAGGCCGTAACCAATCTGAATGCGCGACCGGCCCCGGCCGGAACGATGACCGTCGTGCTCGGTTCTGGCTGGCCCGGCATTCTCCTGCATGAGGCCGTGGGTCATGGTCTGGAGGGCGATTTCAACCGCAAAGGAAGTTCGACCTTCGCCGGCCGGATCGGCAGTCGCGTGGCGTCGAAGGGCGTCACCGTGGTCGATGACGGAACACTTTCCGGTCGCCGCGGGTCGCTTAATATCGACGATGAAGGCAACCCAACGCAGCGCACGGTGTTGATCGAGGATGGCATCCTCAAGGGCTATATGCAGGACAGCCTCAACGCCCGTCTGATGGGCGTTGCGCCGACCGGCAACGGTCGCCGCGAGTCTTTTGCGCATCTGCCACTGCCACGCATGACCAATACCACGATGCTGGCCGGCGATAAGAGTCCCGAAGAAATCATCAAGTCGGTGAAGAAGGGGGTTTATGCGGTCAATTTCGGCGGTGGTCAGGTTGATATCACCAACGGCAAGTTTGTCTTCTCGATGTCCGAAGCCTACCTGATCGAAGATGGCAAGGTGACCAGCCCGGTCAAGGGCGCGACCCTGATCGGCAGCGGGCCGGAGGCGATGAATCAGGTGTCGATGATTGGCAACGACATGCGCCTCGATCCGGGTGTTGGCACCTGTGGCAAGGACGGTCAAAGCGTCCCGGTCGGCGTCGGACAGCCGACGCTGCGCATTGAAGGCTTGACCGTGGGCGGTACGGCTTAGCAGTTAACAGGTCGTCGCGTAAAATCGTACCCCTTCAACTCCAGAGGATGTTTATGACCCTGCCCGGCAAACCGAATACCGACGACGTTCGCATCAAGGAGATCAAGGAGTTGGTGCCGCCGGCCCATGTTTTTCGCGAGTTTCCGCTCGGGGTGCATGCCGCGCAGACGACCTATCAGGCGCGTCAGACAATTCACCGCATTCTGCATGGCGCCGATGATCGCCTGCTGGTGGTCATCGGCCCCTGCTCGATTCACGACGTCGAGCTGGCCATCGACTATGCCAAACGCTTACAGAATGAGGCGCCGCGTTTCGCAAAGGATTTGCAGATCGTCATGCGCGTGTATTTTGAAAAGCCGCGCACGACGGTGGGCTGGAAGGGTCTGATCAACGACCCGCGCCTGGACAACAGCTTTCGCATCAACGAGGGACTGCGTTTGGCGCGCGGACTGCTGCTCGAAATAAACGACATGGGGCTGCCCTGCGCGACCGAGTTTCTCGATACGATCACGCCGCAATACACGGCGGATTTGATCGCGTGGGGCGCCATCGGGGCGCGCACCACCGAGTCGCAGGTGCACCGCGAACTGGCTTCGGGTTTGTCGTGTCCGGTCGGCTTCAAGAACGGTACCGACGGCAATGTGCGCATCGCCATTGATGCCATTCGCGCCGCACAGTCGCCGCATCATTTTCTCTCGGTAACCAAGGCCGGTCACTCGGCGATTGTGTCGACTGCGGGTAACGAGGATTGTCACGTCATCCTGCGTGGCGGCAAGACGCCCAATTACGACGCGGCACATGTCGATGCGGCGGCCAGGGAGATCGCGGCGGCGGCACTGGCGGCCCGGCTGATGGTGGACTTCTCGCACGCCAATTGCAGTCGCGAGTTCAAGCGGCAGCTTGAGGTGGCCAGCGACGTCGCCACCCAGTTGGCGGCCGGCGAGGAGCGCATCATGGGCGCGATGATCGAGTCGAACCTGGTCGAAGGGCGGCAGAATTTGATGCCGGACAAACCGCTCGAATACGGCAAAAGCATTACCGATGCCTGCCTCGGCTGGGAGGATTCGGTGGCCGTTCTGGAGATTCTGGCGCAGGGGGTGCGTTCTCGGCGTCTGGTCAAGGCTGTGCAGTGATGTGTGAACCGCTTTCAACGCAAAGTACGCAGAGGCGCAGAGAACGCAGAGAAAACCCGAACAGGTTTTTCGCTGTGCAGTTCTCTGCGAACTCTGCGTCTCTGCGCTCTCTGCACCCCAAGGGTGTTTCCTGCGGGGCACGTTGAAAGCGGTTAGCTTTACCTCGCTCGGCCTGCTGGCGCTGGTCGTCTTTCGCCTGTGGTTCTCGGTGGTGCTGCCGATGACTGGCGACGAAGCCTATTTCGTTTCTTGGGGGGAACATCCGGCGGGTGGGTATTACGATCATCCGCCGATGGTCGGCTGGTGGCTGAGCGGGCTGCTCGCCATTTCTCGCGACGAATGGTTCTTGCGCCTGCCGGCGCTGGTGTTGCCGTTGATTCTGGCCGGTGGCGCCTGGTGGCTGGTTTATCCTTACGGCGCAGCGCGGGCCAGGCTGGCGGCGCTGCTCGTTGTGCTACAGCCGGTTAATGTGTGGAATGTGCTGATCACCACCGATACGCCGGTCATCCTCTTTTCCATGCTTTCAGTTCTGGCGTATGTGGCGGCCTTGCGCAGCGGGTTACATGCGCGCCGGGCGCTGTTCTGGCACGCTGCTGCCGGGGCGCTGCTGGGCCTGGCTTTCCTTGGTAAGTATTTCGCCGCGCTGCTCGGCTTGGCCTATCTGGCGCACGTTCTCTTCATCCGGCGCGACCGTTCTCGTTCGGCGGGCTTCGCATTTTTGATGCTTGCCGCGCTGCCGGCGCCGGCCTACAACCTATGGTGGAACAGCGCTCACTGCTGGGTGAATATTCTCTTCAATTTCATGAATCGTAACGAGGGCGCCGGTTTCTCGTGGCACAACCCCCTGCTTTATATCGCCTCGCTCGCTTATCTGGCGACGCCGTGGCTGCTGTTTGAACTGTGGCGGCAGCGCCGGTGGGTGATTACAGTGCGTGGAAGCGAACCCGGCGCCGGCGCAATTTTCTGGCTGATGCTGGTGCCGCTGCTGATTTTTGCACTAATGTCGTTCGCGCGCCCGGTCGGTCTGCACTGGCTGGTTTCCTTCATTCCATTGCTTGCCGTGCTGGCGGCGATGGCCTTACCGCTGGCAGCGCTGGTCAGGCTGGTGCGTTGGTCAGCCGTCTTTGCCACAGTGCAGGTGCTGGCGATTATCGTGGTCGCCGCGCTGCCGATACAGTCCTGGAGGAACAGCAGGCTCTATGACGGCATCGTGCTGACTGTGTGTGCCGATGAGTTGCTGGCGCTGCTGCAACCCTATGCCGCAGACTACAGTTTTGCCATGGACGGCTACTCGCCGGCCGCGACATTGGCATATAAGGCGCAACGCCCGTTTGCTGTCTTCGGTGAAGGCTCATTCCATGCCCGTCAGGACGACTTCATGACCGACTGGCGAACGCAGGATGGACGCAAGGTGCTGATTCTGCGCAAGAGCGCACCGGACAGCTACGATTACGCCGCTTTCTTCGAACATGTCGATTTTCGTGAGATTGAACTGCACGGTGCGCGCTATTACCTGGTGCTCGGGCAGGGCTTCAAGTACTCTGTGTATCATGACAAAGTACTGGCCCGCATCCGCGAGCGCTTCTACTGGATCCCGGCCTGGCTGCCGCAACGCGGCTGCGAATTCTGCGAACGCTATTTCCCGGAGGGGACATGAAAGCTTCACCTTTGCGGTGAAAAATTGAGTCTCTCAAAATGAACGGATTGAAACCTTATCTCAAACTTCTGCGGCCGCATCAGTGGGTCAAGAGCGGGTTCGTCTTTGTCGGGCTGCTGTTCGGCCATGCCTGGCAGCAGCCGTTGCTGGTGCAGAAGGTGGTGTTGGCCGCCGCCGCTTTTGCGCTGGCCGCCTCGGCGGTTTATGTCATCAATGATCTGGCCGATCGGGAAGGCGATCGGGAACATCCGGAGAAGCGCCTGCGACCTCTCGCTTCGGGTGCGGTGAGCGTGACCCAGGCGCTGCTCCTGGCCGGCGTCTGCATGGTGTGGGCGCTGCTGCTGGCTACTGCCGCATCAACGACTGTACTGCTCATCGTGCTTAGCTACGCCCTGCTCAATGTGGCCTATTCGATGGGCTTGAAGCATGTCGTCCTGCTCGATGTATTCATCATTTCGGCCGGTTTCATGCTGCGCATTTTGGCGGGTACGTTAGGCGTCGGAATTGCCCCCTCGCACTGGCTGCTGCTCTGCGGTTTGCTGCTGACGCTTTTTCTTGGTTTTGCCAAGCGGCGCGCCGAGCTCAATGCACTGCTTGGGCGCGGCGGCAGTCACCGCAAGGTGCTCGATGACTACGATCCGGTGCTGCTTGACAAGCTGATCGGTATTTGTGCGGCTGGCGCCATTGTCAGCTATAGCCTGTACACCGTGAGCGCCGAGACGGTTGCCATGCATGGCACGAGCAATCTGATTTACACCGTCCCTTTCGTCATTTACGGGATATTCCGCTACCTGTTTTTGTTGCATCGGCGCGGTGGCGGCGGTGACCCGGCCGCTGCGCTGTTACAGGATGCACACATGCTGGGTGCATTTGGCGGCTGGTTTTTTACCGTCGTCGTTCTGCTTGGCCGCTGATAACAGGTTCAGGTCGCCGGCACCAGGAAGTCGCGGCTGATGCCGTCACCAAGATCGTAAATACGATCCATGAAGTCGGTGAGGTACTCGTGTAAACCCTGCGCCAGTACGTCGTCAATGCGTGTGAAATGAAGGTGGGCGTGCAGCATGCCAGCGCGGCGTTCGGTTTCGGACGATTGGGCGTTGGTAATCGCCTTCAGTACGCGCACGATGCCACTGGAACAGGCGAGCAGTGAACGCGGCATGTCCTGGCGCAACATCAGCAGTTCGGCAACGCGCGCCGGAGTGATGAGATCACGATAGACCTTACGGTAAACCTCGAAGGCCGACAGCGAGCGCAGCAACGCTCCCCACTGGTAGAAATCGGTGGTTCCTTCATCGCCATTGGTGTTCAGTACGTGATATTTCACGTCAAGAATTCGCGCCGTATTGTCGCCGCGCTCGAGCAGCCCGCCGAGGCGAATGAAGTGCAGGGCGTCGTCCTGCAGCATGGTGCCGAAGGTGACGCCGCGGGTGACAGCCGAACGCAGCTTGACCCACTCGAAGAACTCGCCGACGCCGGCTGAAAGAATCTGTTCGAATTTCTGCTCGCGCAGTTCGATCCAGGTGGCATTACAGCTCTCCCAGGTTTCTGCGGTGAGCGTACCGCGCACGGCATGGGCGTTCTCGCGTGCGGCGCGCAGGCAACTGTAGATCGAGGTCTGGTTGTCCGGGTCGGAAACCATGAAGCGCAACACGTTCTCGGCATTGACTTCGGCATAGGACTTGGCGAAAGCGTCCTCCAGGCTGTTCAGCGCCAGGATGGCGCCCCAGTTCTGGTTTTCAGCGGCGACCGACTGTGGAACGAGCGACATCTGGTGCGTAACGTCGAGCAGGCGGGCAAGATTCTCGGCGCGCTCGGTAAAGCGGGCCAGCCAGTAAAGGTGATCAGCGGTGCGGCTTAACATTTTTCTCTCCCCGGCTCAGTTTTCAAGTACCCAGGTATCCTTGGTGCCACCGCCCTGCGATGAGTTCACGACCAGCGAAGCTTCGCGCAAGGCGACGCGCGTGAGGCCGCCGGGAACCATGTCGATACTCTTTCCGGAAAGCACGAAGGGGCGCAGGTCGAGGTGGCGGGCAGCGATGCCCGATTCAACAAAGGTTGGGCAGTTGGACAGCGCCAGCGTCGGCTGCGCGATGTACTTCTCGGGCTCGGCAATGATTCGTGCGCGGAAGTTCTCGATTTCCTGGCTGGTCGACGCCGGTCCGACCAGCATGCCGTAGCCACCGGCACCATGGACTTCCTTGACCACCAGTTCGGGCAGGTGATCGAGCGCATATTTCAGATCGTCCGGCTTGCGCAGCATGAAGGTCGGCACGTTGTTGAGCAGCGATTCTTCGCCCAGGTAAAAGCGCACCATGTCCGGAACGTAGGGGTAGATTGATTTGTCATCGGCAACGCCAGTGCCGATGGCATTGGCCAGCGTCACGTGCCCGGCGCGGTAGGCTGAGAGCAGGCCGGGAACGCCAAGCATCGAGTCCTTGCGGAAGGCGAGTGGATCGAGGAAGTCGTCGTCGAGCCGACGGTAGATCACGTCGACGCGCTGCGGCCCCTGTGTGGTGCGCATGTAGACGATATCGTCCTTGACAAAAAGGTCGCGCCCCTCGACCAGTTCGATACCCATCTGTTGCGCCAGGAAGGTGTGCTCGAAATAAGCGCTGTTGTAGGCGCCGGGGGTGAGCAGCACTACGGTCGGGTCGACGACACCCTGCGGCGCGACGGTGCGCAGGTTTTCCAGGAGCATGTCCGGATAGTGTTGCACCGGCGCGATCTTGTGCCGCGAGAAAAGCTCGGGGAAAAGTCGCATCATCATTTTGCGGTCCTCGATCATGTAGGACACGCCGGAGGGGACGCGCAGGTTGTCTTCGAGGACATAGAATTCACCTGCGCCGGCCCGGACCAGGTCGACGCCGGCAATGTGCGCGTAGATTCCGGCCGGCACATCAATGCCCATCATCTCGGGGCGGAACTGCGCGTTGTTTAACACCTGTTCGCGCGGGATGTGGCCGGCGCGAAGGATTTCCTGGTCATGATAGATGTCGTGCAGGAAGGCATTGAGCGCCTTGACGCGTTGGCGCAGACCGGCCTGCAGGGCCAGCCAGTCAACTGCCGGAATGATGCGCGGGATGATATCGAAGGGGATCAACCTTTCCTTGCCTTGATCCTGTGTCGATTCGTCGCCATACACGGCGAAGGTGATGCCGACCCGGTGAAAGGCAATGTCGGCTTCGGCGCGCTTGCGCGCGATGCGCTCGGAGGGCGTTCCCGCCAGCCAGTCGGCATAGGCGTTGTAATGCGGCCGCAGGGTGCCTGCCTCATCGTACATCTCGTTAAAGAAAGGTTTGCTCATGATTTCCGCCGCAGTGCAGTTGATCTGGTTATCCATCAGCAGAAAGCGTGCCAAATGGAAAACCACTTGAAAGACCAGGTTTCTGGCAGTTGCTCAGGCGCCATGCCCTGAAATTGTGCGTGCACGCACCAAACAAGAAGCGACGAAATGGGCACCGTTTGTATGACCATTCAGACGAGGCAAGTATACATTAACTCTGGACACCATCGTCAGACGGTACGATTTATGAGAATCTTCCTGGCGAGCGAAAAGAAATGTGGCGTTGCGCGTAATGACGATAGGATTGGAGGCGAAAGGCAATGATGACCAGAACTACTGCCGTGCTTAAGCGATTCGCCATAGCGGGATTCTTTCTGGTGATGTTCACCGCAGCCGCAGCCGCCTGGGTGTGGTTCCCCTGGGTGTTTTCTCCGAGTTATACGATTCGCATAGCGACCGGCCCGCTTGGGAGTGATGGACACAAGTTCATTTCTGCCTTCCGGCGTGAATTGCTTGAAGAACATCCCCGCTTCCGCCTGCTTTTAGAGGAGAAGTTCAGTCTTGAAGGAAGTGCGGCGGCGCTGCAGAGCGGCCAGTTCGATCTGGCCATTGCCAGGAGCGATCACCCGGCGGTGGCCAACGGGGGAACGATCGTTGTTATTAACCGGATTCCGCTGGTGATCATGGCGTCAACGAATTCGTCCGTCGCCTCAATGAAGGATCTGGTCGGAAAAAAGATTGCGCTGCTGTACGGGACAGAAGAAAAGGATCCCTTGCTTAAAACAGTGATCGATTTTTATGGCCTCAAGCCGGGCAATATGCTCAGGATGAGCTCGGCAGAGGTCGGCACCGCGCTGCGCAGCAAGCAGGTTGCTGCCGTTGTCGCCATGGGCGTGGTTGGGCCCGGAGCCATTGCTGAGGCGGTCAAGGCCATCGTCAATGCGACAAAAAAGCAACCGAAGTTCATCAATCTGGAAGCCAAGGCGATTATTGAGCAGAACCCCGTCTATGAGGAAGTTGAAATCCCTCAGGGCGCTTTCGTCGCGGCGCCGGCCAGCCCGGTCGAAGAGGTGGCGACGGTAGCGGTTACGGTTCGCCTGGTGGCCAGAAAAACCATGCCCAAGGATGTCGCCAGCGAAATCACGCGGCTGCTGCTGGTGACCCGGGCCAAGCTAGCCGCAACCCTGCCGCGCATGGGCCAGATTGAAGCTCCGGATACCGGCAAGAAAGGCGTTCTTCCCGTCCATCCGGGTGCAGCCGCCTATCTTGACGGGAGCCAGGTGAGTTTTTTTGAGGAGGCGATGAATATGCTCTTCAATATTTCAATCATCGGCGGTGTTGCCGGTTCGGTCGTTCTCTGGTTCAGGGCGTCCTGGCGCCGACATCGGCCTGACGAGACACAAAGGAACCTTGCGTGTATGCCAGCCATGTTGCGAGAGGCAAAAACGGCTCCGCTCGATCAGTTGGATGTCATTGAGGAGGAGCTTGATGCTGTTGCGGGATGGTTGCTCGACCAGTTCGTTCGCGAACAGATCGCACCAGACCACTTTAACGGAGTGTCCGTTATGATCTCGCAGATACGCTCTCTTATCGAGCGTAGACGCAAGGCTTAGGAACGGCGATTCTTGCCGTGCACCCAGAGGACATCGCCACAACCGCCAGCGATGTTGAGGGTGCGGCCGAGGACAAACAGAAGATCCGACAGACGGTTCAGGTATTTGCGGGAAAACTCGGAGACATTTTCGCTGTTGGACAGATGCACGACACGTCGTTCAGCGCGACGGCAGATCGTCCGCGAGAGGTGGGCGAAGGCTGCGGCCTGGGTTCCGCCGGGCAGGATGAACTCCTTGAGCGGGGAAAGATTGTCGTTGAATTGGGCGACAAGTTCTTCCAGGCGGACGATATGCGCTTCGCTGATGATGTTCAAACCGGGGATGCACAGCTCGCCACCGAGGTCGAAAAGATCATGCTGGACGCCGAGCAAGGCTGTGCGGATGGTTTCCGGAAGTTCGCTGCTGAGCAGAACGCCGAGGCTCGAGTTGAGTTCGTCAACCTCGCCCATGGCCTCGATACGCAGGCAGTCCTTGGCGACTCTCGAACCATCGCCAAGGCCAGTGGTGCCGGCATCGCCGGTGCGGGTAACGATTTTTGAGAGGCGGTGGCCCATAACTGGTTTCCTGAGGTGAGTGGCGGATTATATCGGAAGACTTCTCCCATGTTCCGGGGTGGTGGTGAGGGAGCGAATTTTGCTTCAGTACTTCATCGCCATTGCGTCTCTGTGAAGGCCAGAGTCAAACGTGATATTCTGGCTTCTCCGGGGAGAGGTTTGCCTAATGTCTCTATTGATTGACGCCTGCGTTGCCCAGCATCAGGGTGACCGCAAGGAACAGCAGGATCGTGTGGCTCTTTTTCCCCATCCCAATGGCGGCGGGGTCGCCCTCGCCGTCGTTGCCGATGGCATGGGCGGGCACACCGGCGGTGCGCTGGCGGCACAACAGGTGCTTCATACCTCGTGCAACAATCTCGAACGGTTTTCGGTGCGCAGCGAGTCTTCGCAAGCCCTGCTTGAATCAAGCTTTAACGAGGCGCACATGCTGATCAAGGCGTCGCGCTTCATGAACGAGAAGGATCCGCACAGTACCGCCGTCATGTTGATCCTGCAGCCGGGCAAGGTAAGCTGGGCGCATTGTGGCGACAGCCGGCTCTACCGCTTCCGTGGTGATCAGCCTTTTTTCCGCACTACCGACCATTCCTACGTCGAGCAGTTGGTGGCCAAGGGTAAAATCACGCCGGATCAGGCGCTGGTTCATCCCAATCGCAACATCCTGGTAACTTCGCTCGGTGGCAACGAAACGCCGAAGATCGATTTTGGTGAAGCGGAAGATCTGCAGGCGGGAGATTCTTTTCTGCTGTGCTCGGACGGTCTCTGGGGTTACTTCGGCGATGCTGAACTGGCCGGCGTGGTCGCTGCCTACTCGGCCCGTGAAGCGTCCAGAGTGATGATTAGGCGGGCGCGCTCGCGGGCGCAAGGCGAAGGCGACAATCTTTCGGTGGTTATCCTGAAGTTGGTCGCCGCACCGGAAAAACCCCTAACGCCGCAGAAAAAACAGTAGGCTGCTAGCCTTTTTTTCGACCCAGTCCGCCAAGTAGCGCCGCAACCAGACGCCGTGGCTTGTGCGGGTGCTCCATGTGCGCGACGACTTCTGCGGTTTCGGCGTCGGCCGGAGCGGCCATCGGCTGGGGTAGCGCACTCTCGTAAGGCTTGCTGAAATCAAAACCGTCGGCAGCAATGTGGGTCTTGCGCCGAATGCCGGTGTGTTGCGGGTTGGCCGGTGAATGTTCACGACGCGCCGGTCTGGCGGCAGGCGCCACCG
The DNA here is from genome assembly GCF_029255185.1 of Propionivibrio sp. Taxonomy (GTDB): domain Bacteria; phylum Pseudomonadota; class Gammaproteobacteria; order Burkholderiales; family Rhodocyclaceae; genus Propionivibrio. Next base: position 1,442 of record NZ_JAPUVO010000108.1, on the reverse strand, counting down.
AGGCCGAGGGTGCCGGTGGCCGGCGGTGGTGAATTTTTCGGCCGGTGGGCGGGTAGTCATAGTCGTATTCGGGATCGAAACCCGGCACCAGAACCTGTTCCACTTCGATCTTGATCAGCTTTTCGATATCCACCAGATACTGCACTTCGTGCGCCGAAACCAATGAAATTGCTGTCCCGTGTTTTCCGGCACGGCCGGTTCGACCAATGCGATGGATATAGTCTTCCGGCGTGTGCGGAAGCTCGAAATTGATGACGTGCGGCAGATCGTCAATATCCAGGCCGCGCGCCGCAACGTCGGTGGCGACCAGTACCAGTATGCTGCCATCCTTGAAGGCTTCGAGCGCCTTTAGTCGGTCGAGTTGGCTCTTGTCGCCATGAATCGAGTCGGCGGCAATGCCTGCGCGTTGCAGTTCGCGGGCGAGCTTATTGGTTTCGATCTTGGTTCGGGTGAAGACCAGAACCTGATTGAACTCCGACGACTTGAGCAACTTAACCAGTAGCGCTCGTTTGGCGTCAGCAGCTACGGGATGCACCCGGTGCGTGATCGTCTCGGACACCGTATTGCGCTTGGCAACTTCGATCAGCACCGGCGACTTGAGCATTTTGTCGGCCAGCTTCTTGATCTCTTCCGAAAAGGTTGCCGAGAAAAGCAGGCTCTGGCGCTGTGTTGGCAGCAGGTTGATGATGCGTGTGACATCCGGAACGAAGCCCATGTCCAGCATACGGTCGGCCTCGTCGAGAACGAGCGCCTGCACGCTGCCAAAGTTCAGGCATTTTTGTTCAACCAGATCAAGCAGGCGGCCCGGAGTGGCCACCAGGACTTCGACACCGAGGCGGATTTCAGCGATCTGCGGCTTGATATCAACGCCGCCGTAAGTGCACAGGCTGCGGACCGGAATGTATTTGCTATAGGTTTTGACCGACTCGAAGACCTGGATTGCCAGTTCGCGGGTCGGCGCCAGCATCAGGATGCGGACCGGGTGGCGAGCCGGTGACGGGCTTGGGCTGGCAAAGGGCAGGATGCGCTGGAGCAGCGGCAGGGTGAAGGCAGCGGTTTTTCCGGTACCGGTCTGGGCGCCGCCCATCAGGTCATTACCGGCGAGAACGATAGGAATGGCTTGCGCCTGAATCGGCGTCGGGTCTGTGTAACCCTGTTCGGAAATGGCTCTTAGCAGCTCGGGCGCGAGGCCGAGTTCGTCAAAACGCATCGGCAGCGCCTATAAATAAATTTGGAATCAATGGCATAGGGCGGCAATTATACACGCTTTGCGTGCCCTCCGGCAGAACCGAACGCTTTACGGCAGGGCAATTGCATCAAATTCCCTTTAACCCGAGGAGACTGGCGCGATAAGCATCGGAAGAAGCGGCGAGAATGCGACGAGTATAGATACCCCCTTTTTTCTTGGAGGTGTCGAGGCGGAAAAGATTGAGGACGAGGCG
>NZ_JAPUVO010000107.1 GCF_029255185.1 Propionivibrio sp. | reverse complement strand
GCCGCGATCCAGAGCCTTGCGGAAACCGCGCCCGACCTGATCCTGCTCGACATGATGATGCCGAAAATCAACGGCTTGGTCGCCATGGGCCTGTTCCGCCAGCAGGCCGGCTATGACAAGATACCCATCGTCCTGATGACGGCCCGCGCCCAGCCGCACGAAGTAAAGCAATATATCGATGGCGGCGCCACCTCCGTCATCACCAAGCCCTTCGATCCCATGTTGCTCGGCGACAGGATCGTGCAGATATGGGAAGACCATGATGCAGACCGGTGAGCCGACGCGCGGCAACGACAAATGGCGTCTGGCGCTGGCGAATTACCTTGTCCGCCTGTCCGAGAAAATTAAGGCGTTGGAAATTTATAGCGAGTCGCACCGCGCGGGCGTTCTGTCCGACGAGGACCGCGAGAATCTGACAAATATCTTTCACCAGCTGTCGGGAAGCGGTGGCATCTACGGGTTCGCGGCAATATCGGACAGCGCGCGCGCGCTGGAACAGACCCTTAAAGCGCAGGCCCCTATCGCCTGCGCCGACATCGCGCCTGAAATCGCGCAATTCTGCCGCGACAGTAAGGCTGCCGTGGATCAGAAGCGGATAAACGCCGCCCTTTCTGAAGGCGCCGCCGCATGCGATGCGGCACGGTCAGAGTCGGATTCCTTGCCCCTGATCCTCGCCGTTGACGACGATCCCACGATCCGGCAGGCGATCCACGCGCTGCTGGAGCCGGAGGCGCGCTTGCTGTTCGGAGAAAACACCGGCGAGGCCGAGCAATTGATGCGGGCCCACAATCCCGCCTTGGTGCTTTTGGACGACATTATGCCCAATGGCCTCACCGGCCTGAAATTTCTTGAAAAGATCAAGGACGACGCGACTCTGTCGAAAATCCCTATCATCATGATAACGGCCAGCGACAGCAAGGAAGACGTCTTGCGCGGCCTTGCGGCTGGCGCCAGCGACTATATCACCAAGCCGTTCAATCCCGAAACGTTGCGTCAGGTCATACGCGACTTTCTGGCGCGCCAGCAAATCCGCGTCGTGCTGAAACTTAAGAACCGCGCCCTTGTTGACGGCTTGGCGGATCGTTTGCAAAAATTGCGCTGCCTCGTCATCGTGACGAACGAAGATCTTTCAAACGATCTTTCGGCGGCGGGAACGCGAAACGCCATAATTGTCTGCGATCGCGACACGCTGCCGCCCGAAGTCATGGAATCCTGCGCGGCCGCATATCCGGCATGCCGCTTCCTTTGCCTTGACGAGGCCGATGCGACGCCTAGAGTGGCTGAGACGCCGTCGATTAAAGTTGTCGCCCAAACTAACGACGCCGATCTTGTCGTCCGACACATAGGATCCATCTTAGCTTCGCAAAAAAGAAAGTGACCTTCTTCTCTGAGACACGCGCATTACGGCAGGAGCCGCCATGAGAACCGACGATACGATCATGAAGAACAAAATGCAGTCGCTGCGCCAGAAATATCTGGCCCAGCTGGAGCCGCGCCTTGCCGAAATTCAGGCTTTTCTAGAATCCTGCAGAAACGGGTATCCAGACGCAGGCGAAGTGCAAACGATCCGCGCCTTGATGCACAAACTTTCCGGATCGGGCGCAACCTATGGTTACGCGGCGATCAGTGACGCCGCCCGCGATCTTGACGAGTCTCTGGCCGCATCGCCGCCTAAACCCTACGAAGAATATGCCAGAAACGCGCGTTACCTGCTTGACGTGTGCGAGAACGCCCGCCACGCCCTGCTCGCAGACAAAGAAGACGATCTGCCGTCGGAGGCAGGGAACGCCAACGCAGGCAAGGGACTTCCCGTCATTCTTTGCGTTGACGACGACGACGCCATCAGGCTTATGCTGCCACACCTCCTTCACGACGAAGCCGAGGTTTTGCTGGCGAACGACGGGCGCGAGGCGCTGGCCCTCATAGAGCAAAAGGAGCCTGACGTCGTCCTGCTTGACAACAACATGCCCAACCTTGGCGGCATCGGCCTTTTGTCAGCGCTCAAAGAAAAGACGTTCAAAAAGAAAATGGCCGTGGTGATGTTGACGGCGGACAAGAAGAACAGCGAGATCGTGGACGCCTTCAAATTCGGCATCGTCGATTACGTCATCAAGCCGTTCGACCCCATCGCGTTTCGCGGGCGCATCCTCAGCCTGCTGACGCGCATTAAGCGCAAGATCCTGATCGCGGACGACGACGTCACCATCCGCGACCTGCTGGGGCACAAGTTCCAGTCTCTGGGCTACGGCGTCTTTCTAGCGAGCGACGGCGAGCAAGCCTACGCCACGGCCGCGAAGGAATTGCCAGACGTCATCATCCTTGATCGCCTCTTGCCTGGCGGCGACGGTCTGTCCATTTTTCGCAAACTCAGGAGCGACACCAGGACCAAAAGCATTCCCGTGATCTTCCTGACCGCCAAGCGGCGCGAAGGCGACATCATCGAGGCGCTGAACCAGGGCGCGCAGGACTACATCGTGAAGCCCTTCAATCTCGACGAGGTCGTGGCGCGGTGCACGCGCTATATGGGTGTGCAGGTTGGCCTTCAGAAATAGCATGCGCGAGTCTCGCTCCCTCCTTGCGTTTATCGTCTGCCTATGCTGCCTCGGTCACCAAGCGCTGGCCGCAGACGGCGATCCCATAAGACAGGCTCTGCAAAGCGCCAGCGAGAAAGACTACGCGCAGGCCGAGGCGCTGCTGCGCGCGCAGGCGGCGCTCAATCCGCAGGATCCCGAAATCGCGGCGGCTCAGGCCACGATCCTGTTGTGGCAATCAAACTTCGCGCAATCGAAGCCAATCATCGACGCGCTAATGGAGGCGCATCCCGAGAACGCGGATTACCGCCTGTTGCGCGCCAACTGGCACGCGTATCAGGGACATCTCGACCTCGCGGAGGCCGACTACGCCGCCATCGTCGCGCTTCATCCGGAATATGCCGAGGCGCAAACGGGACTGACCGCCATGCGGGCCCGTCGAGAAAGCGCGTCGTCCGGCCTGTGGCGGCTGGACACAGGTTATGGCGTGGGAACGTTTCAAGGCAGCGAACAACCCAACTGGCATCACGCATTCATGCAACTGACGCGGCAATTCGACGAAGCGCGAACCTTCCTGCATGTCCGCGCCGAGCGTTTCAACCAGTTCGACACGACCAATATGCAATACGAGGCCGGCGTGGCGCATAAATTCGCCGACACCTTGTACGGCGATCTTGCCGTCGCGGGCTCGCCGGAGGCCGATTACAAATCTCGGTTCCGCCTGCGCGTAGGCGCGAGCGGTCGCATCGCGAACGAGGCCGAGACATATTTTCCGCTCTGGCTGCCCGTTTCCTACCAAGACGACTGGTACACGACCGTCGAAACCAGAAGCTTCGCCGCAGGACCGCTTCTCGCGCTGGCCGAGGACTGGAACATAACGGCAAAAATGCTCTACAGCTATCAGGTCGGCGGGAAATCGACCAAGGGATGGATGACGCAGCTGGATGGCCGTCTGACGCCGGAACTCGGCTTCGTCGTCGGCTATGCCTACGCGCCGGATCTTGACCAGTCGTCCGTCATTCCTTCCGATACGAGTTTCGGCGCGTTGATCTTTGACGTGACGGACAAACTATCGATCCGCATGGACTACGCCCGCCAGAGCATGGCTCAATCTTACACGCGCAACAGCTTCGATGTCAGTCTCGCCTACAGGTACTGAGCATGGTTTCCTGGCGCTGATCTGGCTGGGTTCGCAGACGCTCGCCTGCATCTCGGTCGTTATGGCCACAGCGCTGATCGTCCGTCACGCGATCAATGAAAGAAGGGCGGCGCGGCGCAAGGCGCGCAAGGCGGCGACGGCTGCGACGATGCAGGCCATGCTGACAGCCATGCGCGACGCGCGCGCCGTCACGCCGATGGACATCGATCTGTCCATCGCGGTTGAAATCGCCATAGAATGGCTAAGAAACCTTTCCGGCAAACAAGCCGAAGACATCACGACCATGCTGCGGGCGCTGGGCTGCGAAGCCTATTTGAGCCGCGCCCTGCCAAAGGCGGGCAAGGGCGAGAAAATCCTGCTGCTCATCTACTGCTCCCACGATACCACCGCACCGACCCTTCAACACCTTGTCGATCATTGCACCGACCCCGATCCCGATATTCAGATCGTCTGCCTGCGCGGCCTCGCCAAACGCGGCGCATGCGACGCGTTGGCGGAAGCGTTAAAGCGGCTCGATTTGTCGAGCATGAAAAGCACGCTCGTGCTCGCCGACATATTTATGAAGCTTGGCGACGAGGGAAACGCCTTTCTGATCGACCTGATGGGCGACGCGCACGCCTCGACGGAAATCCGTACGGCGGCCATTATGGCGCTGGGGCATAATCGGACTCTGGACGCGGTTTCGCCGCTGATCGCGCTCTGCCGCATGCCCGACATTCATGGCGACATACGGGCGCAGGCGTTGAACGCGCTGGGCTATATCGGGGATCATCGCGCTGAAACAGTCATATTGGAAGGACTGGACGACGCGGAGATAGCAATGCGCGTCAACGCAGTCCGCGCCGCATCGCGATTGAAATGCCACAGCTTCATTCCCAAACTCGCCGTTCTGCTGGACGATCCGGCATGGTGGGTTCGTTTCCGCGCCGCGCAGGCGCTTAATAAGATCGAGGGCGTAGGCGGCGTCATCCTCGGCGAGGTGCTCCAAGGTCAGGACAGAAAGGCCAAGCTCGTCCAGAACGTTCTGGACGAGTCAGAAAGCGGCGCCGCATGATGGAAAACGCCAGCATCGTCGCGACGGAGTTCTTCAACCAGCATCGCCTGTTCTTCGACACGATGGTCTGGCTTGTCATCTGCGTCACGCTCGCGCAGAATCTCATTTACTTGCTGCAGCTTCCCGCCGCCTGGTGGGCCTTGCGTCGCTATTCCTCGGTCAACGATATGGAGTCCGCCTGGCAGACGCTGTTGTCGGAGACGACCATACCGGTCACCGTCATCGTCCCCGCGCATAACGAGGAGGCTGTGATTGTCGAAAGCGTGCGCTGCCTGCTGGCGCTGCAATATCCGGAAATCGAAATCATCGTCGTCAACGACGGCTCCAGCGACGCCACGCTGGCGGCCTTGTGCGCGGCCTACGATCTCGCCGTGATTTCCAGAGCCTACGACGAAGCGCTGCAGCACGAACCTATCAACG
>NZ_JAPUVO010000106.1 GCF_029255185.1 Propionivibrio sp. | reverse complement strand
TCGTGAGGTTGAGGATATTGTCCTCGAAAATTCAATCCGCCGGCGTCGGGAGCGGCACCTTTTGGTTGCGGCCAGCGGCCGCGCTAAGGGAATACTACCTACCGTGTATATATTCTTTGCAAAAGATACGCATCATGCGCACCAATATCGTTATTGACGACAAACTGATGAACGAAACGCTACGCTTGAACTTTCGTGGCACGCAGACTCCTCAAACTGAGAAACTTGACGGACTGCTGGCATCTTTGCTGGTGGCCATCGCAGCAAGCTTTGCGGCGTCCGCCGCACTGTCTGCACCCTTGCCGCCTGAGCGGTTGCCGGACAGCCTCAAGCCCTGGATCGGCTGGGTTATGTACGGGCAGGAAACACTGGCCTGCCCGCCGGCCTTCAACGACGCGCGACAACGCACCTGCACCTGGCCGGGCGAACTGTTGCTTGAGATCAACGAACGCGGCGCTACGTTCCGCCAGCGCGTTGAGGTCTTTGCCCCGGAGAGTGTCGTCGCGCTGCCGGGCGATGGCGAAGCCTGGCCGCAGGAAGTCAGGATAGACGGCAAGGCGGTGCCGGTGCTGGCGGTGCAGGGGAGGCCGGCGCTGCGCCTTGCTGCGGGGCGTTACCAGGTCAGCGGCGTTTTGCCGTGGACGACGCTGCCGCAGAGCGTTACCGTCCCGGTGGCGACTGGCCTGCTCAGGACCACGCTCAAGGGCACGGCGATTGATGTGCTGCCCGACGCCGAGGGCCGCATCTGGTTGCAGAAGAGCGGCGAAGCACAGAGTGAGGACACGCTGTCGGTACGTACTTTCCGGCATTTCGACGATGCTGTGCCGATTCGTTCGACGGTGCGTTATGAGCTGACAGTCGCCGGCAAACCACGCGAAATCCGGCTGCCGGCGGCGGTGTTCAAATCCTGGCTGCCGGCGTCGATTGACAGCCTATTGCCGGTGCGCATCGATGCCAAGGGGGTCGCCACGGTTCAGGCCCGCGCCGGGCGCTGGGTGGTCACCGTCGGCTCGCGGCGCATGACGTCGGCCGGGGAGTTTACGCTGCCGGCCGAGGCCGGCAATGAGGAAATTTGGGCGCTTGCGGCACACAACGAAATCCGTGTCGTTACCGCGCAAGGCCTGCCTGCAGTTGATCCGAAAAATGTTGGCGCGCCGCCCGGATGGGCGGCCTTGCCGACTTTCCTGGCGCGGCCGGGAAGTACGCTGACACTGGTCGAGGCGCGACGTGGCAACGCCGCCGGCGATGCCGACAAGATCAGCATTGCGCGCACCTTCTGGCTTGACTTCGACGGCCAGGGCTATACCGTCCAGGACCGGTTGAGCGGCCAGCTCGGGCGCACCTGGCGGCTCGATCTGCCAGCGTTGATCGAGCTTGGCCGTGTTGCCGTCGGCGGTCAGGACCAGCCGCTTACCCTCAGTGTCGATGGTCAGAGCAAGGGGGTCGAGCTGCGTCAGGCGACTCTCGCTCTCGAAGCCGACAGCCGTATCGAGACGTCGCAACGAACGCTCCCGGTGAGCGGCTGGAAGGCCGATGTCTCCGGCTGGACGGGGCTGCTCAATCTGCCGCCCGGCTGGCGGCTGCTGCACGTCTCCGGCGTCGACAGCGTACAGGGTGCCTGGCTCAGTGCATGGACGCTGTGGGACATTTTCTTCGTCGCCGTCATTGTTGCCGGCACCTTCCGCCTGTTTGGCCTTCCCGTCGCTCTGCTGCTTGGCGTGGGGCTGATTCTTTCCTGGCACAGCCACGATATTCCGGTCTTTCCGTGGGTCGGTATCGTCGTCGCCAGCGCCCTCGTCCGCGGCTTGCCGGAAGGTCGATTGCAGGCCTGGGCGGCCCGTATCCGGGCGATGTTCGCGGTTATGGCGCTCGTGCTCCTGATCCCGTTTGCCATTCTCCAGGTCCGCCAGGCGTTATATCCCGCGCTACAGTTCCAGCATTACGCAGCGGAGCCGTCCGCTCTACGCGGCAAGAGCATGGTCGTACCGCAGTCGCAGTCATTACTCAAGGAGAAGCGCGAGCGTGCCAACGAGAGCAGTCTGATGGAAGCAGACAAGCTTGAGCAGATGGCGGACGCGGGCATCAATAACGAACCAGCCTATCCCAGCCTGAGTGGCAGCCTGAGTCGACGCTACGAAAAGATCGATCCGAATGCCAAGAGCCTGACCGGGCCAGGCATCCCGAGCTGGGCCTGGCGGTCCTTCCGGATGTCGATTCAGGGGCCGATTACGGCTGAGCAGACGCTGGGTTTCGTCCTCCTGCCACCGTGGGCGAACGCGGCCTGGGGAATCCTCTCGGTGATTATGCTGACGCTGGCGTTGTGGCGAACCTGCGGCGTCTCGCCGGCAAAACTGTCCGGCGATCTAAAAACCCTGGTCGGCCGCACGGCGCTGCTGGTCGTGCTTGCCGCTGTGAGCCTCGGTCATTCCGGCGAGTCACTGGCCGCCAAGGAGGCAACGCCGCCTGGCGCCGATGCCGGAGCGTCGTCTACGCCCTCCGCGGCCATTCTTGCCGAGTTGCGCGAACGCTTGACTGCTCCCCCGGCCTGCATGCCGGGCTGCGCCGAACTGTCCCGCTTGACGCTGATTGCGAACGGCGATCGTGTCGTCATTCGTGCGCAATACCACGCCCAGGCCATCGTTTCCGTTCCGTTGCCAGGTCAGGGGGCCCGTGCCAGACCGGCGGCCGTTACTGCGGGAGTCAATCCGGTAGCGATCCGGCGTGACGAGTCGGGCACGCTGTGGGCGACCCTGTCGCCGGGCGTTACTGAGATTACGATGGAAATTGCCGCCGGTCGGCTGTCGGAGCTTCCTGTGACGCTGCCGATGGCGCCGCACCAGATGCTTACTGAGCTTTCCGGATGGCAGCTTGCCGGTCTTGATGCGCGCGGGTTGGCCGCCGGTTCCGTGCAACTTACGCGGCAGGCGCCAATGGCCGGCGCCGAGCCACGGGATGGCGCCGCCAGCAGGGAGTCTTTGCCTGCGTTTTTCCGGGTCGAACGTACCCTGAACCTTGGCCAGACCTGGGGCATCACCACGCGGATCGTGCGCGAGGGGCAGAGCACGGCGCCGGCGACGGTGCGCGTTCCGCTGCTTGTCGGTGAAGCGGTAACCGACCCGGCGATCCGGGTCGATCAGGGTGACGCCCTGATCGAACTCGGGCAGAGCCCCGGCGCGGAGTTTGCCAGCAGCCTCAAGGAGGGGCCGCAGATCAGCATCAAAGCCGCGTCATATCCGTGGCAGAGTGAACTTTGGATGCTCCAGGCCTCGCCGCTGTGGCATGTGAGCATGAAGGGGATTCCACCAGTGCACCAGAAACGCGGCGATGCGTGGCTGCCGACCTGGCTGCCGTGGCCGGGCGAAGAAATGCAACTGACCATCGATAAGCCGCTTGCCGTTGACGGTCGCACCATGACCCTGGACGCCGTAGCACTACGCTCAGTGATTGGCAAGCGTTCGTCGGATGCCACGGCGCAGATCAGTCTGCGTGCCGGTACCGGTGGCAACTACAGCGTCACCCTGCCTGAAAACGCCCAACTGCTTGGGGTGAACGTTGACGGTGCAATGCAACCGCTGCGCAGCGAAGGGCGCAAACTGACTGTCCCGGTGACGCCGGCAACACGCCTGCTGAAAATCGATTGGCGCGATGCCAACGGGATTAGCGGCGCCTATGTCGCGCCACAGATCGATCTTGGCTTGCCGGCGGTCAATGCCCTGCTCGAGATTGTTGTCCCGCAAGACCGCGTCGTGCTGCTGACCACCGGGCCGCAGATGGGTCCGGCGGTCCTGCTCTGGGGAGTGCTGTTGGTCACCCTGATTCTCGCCGTCCTCGCCGGCCGCCATGCCGACACGCCGCTCTCAAGCCTTGACTGGCTGCTCTTGGGCGTCGGCCTGATGCAGTGGTCGATGCCCGCCACGGTGCTGGTCGCCGGCTGGTTTCTGATCATGGCCTGGCGCCGGCGCGCTACGCCGATGGCCTCGGCCTGGAAATTCAACGCCGTCCAGACTCTGCTGCTGGTGCTGACTTTCGCCGCCGCCTCGGCGCTGTTCTCGGTTCTCCAGAACGGCCTGCTCGGTTATCCGGACATGCTGATCCAGGGCAATGGATCGAACGCCTTCTTCTTGCGCTGGTACCAGGACCGGATCGGTACGCTGACCCCGGCGGCCAGCGTCTTCTCGATTCCCGTGATCGCTTACCGCGTCATCATGCTGGCCTGGGCGTTGTGGCTGGCGTTCTCGCTGATGAAGTGGATCAAGTGGGGATGGTCGTGCTACACCCAGGGCGCTTATTGGAAGTCGACGGCAATCATTTTCGGCCGCAAGAAGAAGGCGGCAGAGGCGCACGCCAGCTAGCAGCCTGTTGGACTCGACCGGAGGTCCCGGCTCAACGCCACTCCTCCGATGAGTGCCCTGCCTCGAACTGCTCGCGGTCGCGTGCAAACAAGGCGGCGAGTTCATCACGCCCCGCTTTGGCCGCAGAGACACGGCTCGCTTCGTCCTTGAAGTCGGAGACGCGGGCTTCCAGGTCGCGGACATTGTGGCGCCGGAAAATATTGGCCATATCCCGCGCCCGAAAGCGATCAATGCCCAATATCTCCAGGCTGTACCGGCCGGCCTTGAGCGCGGCTTCGAAGGTTTCCCGCTCGATGATGTCCACGCCGCGCGAGCGCAGTTCGACGTAGTGCATCACGTTGCGTGCACGGGCGATTATTTTCAGGCCGGGGAAATTTTCGCGCACGATATCGGCAAGCAACAGACTATCCTCAACGTCATCAATGGCATTCACGATCAGAGTGGCCTGGGCTGCACCGGCAGCGTGCAAGAGATCAAGGCGCGACGCATCGCCGTAGAATACTTTGTAGCCGAACTTGCGCAGCAACTCGATTTGATCCGGGTCATGATCCAGCACCACAGCATCGATCCCATTGGCAAACAGCAGACGGCCGACGATCTGTCCGAAGCGGCCGAAGCCGGCGATTATCACACGCGTATTCTTTGCGTTGATTTCGTCGGCTTGTTCTTTGCCAGCACATTCGATGCGCGCAATCCACCAGTCGTGCAACAGCAACAACAACGGTGTGCTGGTCATCGACAGCGCGACAGTCATGTTGAGCAAGTCAGCCCACTCGCGTGACAGTATCCCCGCCGTCTGTGCCGCACCAAAAACCACAAAACCGAATTCTCCGCCTTGTGAAAGCAGGATGGCAAACAACCAGCGCTGACGGGCCGTCACCCCGATGATGCGCGCAGTGAGCCAAAGCGTGGCGAGCTTCAATGTCAGAAAACCTGCCACCAGCATCGCCACCTTGACCGGCTGATTCACCAGCAGTCCGAAATCAATCGCCATCCCGACGGAGATGAAGAAAAGCCCCAGGAGCAAGCCCTTGAAAGGCTCAATATCGGTTTCCAGGGCGTGGCGGTATTCGGAGCTGGCCAGCAACACGCCTGCGAGAAACGTGCCCAAACCCATCGAAAGTCCAACCAACGACATGATCTGTGCGATGCCGATCACCAGCAACAAGGCAAATGCCGTGAACACCTCGCGCAGATTGGTTCGCGCCACGAGCCGTAGCACTGGACGCGTGCAATAGAGGCCAATGAGAATCACCGCAGCGATTGCTCCAAACGCCTTCGCCGCGCTGCTCCAAGCTGGCTCGGCCGGGCTTGCCCCGGTGCCGCTTGAGGCCATTTCACTCATCAGCGGAATGATGGCAAGCAAGGGAATGGCAGCAATATCCTGCAAGAGAAGTACGGCGAAACTTGATTGGCCGGTGGGGGTCGGCAGAAAATTGCGCTCGGTCATAGTGGCGATCGCAATGGCCGTCGATGAGAGCGCCAACGCCAGACCCACGATCAGCGCGGCTTTCCATTCCAGGCCAAGCGCCGCCGCAGCCAGGGCGAGCGCGATGCCAGTGAGCCCCAGTTGCAACGCCCCCCCGCCGAAAACGCTTTTCCGCATTTCTATCAGGCGCTTGGGTTCAAGCTCCAGGCCGATGACAAACAGCATCAGCACCACGCCCAATTCGGAGAAGTGCATGATGGAATCGACATCGGAAACGAGGTTGAATCCCCACGGCCCAATGGTAATGCCGGCGATCAGGTAGCCTAGCACCGCGCCGAGTTTGAAGCGCCAGGCGATGGGCACGCAGATGACCGCTGCCGCAAGATAGATCAGCGCATCACGCAAAATCATTTGGCATCCGAGTTGCGCTGGCAACTTGCGGGTCGGGCGACCACTCGGACAATCGATCGCGAAAGGTGATTGCCGCTGCCGCGATTTCATCATCCGGAATTACGTGCGCGCCATGCAGAGCCAGAGGCCGCTCCCATACCATGCCGCAGAATCTGGCCGTCTGGCGAATCGGCGCTGCAAATTCTTCGAAGGGCACTTGGTGTACTCCGGTCTCGGCGAAGGAAGATTTTTGCCCCCCGGTGGTTGTAACCCACAGGCAGTGTTTGCCTTGCAGCCTGTCACCCCCTTCGCCGTATGCCCAGCCGCGCAGTAGCACCACATCAAACCAGTGCTTCAACATTGCCGGCACGCTGTACCAATAGATCGGGTGCAGCCAGACAACAAGATCCGCACACGCCAAGGCGGCCTGTTCGGCAGCGACATCAATATCAAAATCGGGATAGCGATCATAGAGCGAGCGCACCTCCAGATTGGGCAGACCGCGCACCGCTTCAAGCATGGCGCGGCCTGCTCGGGAGCGCTGTGGATAGGGATGGGCGTGGATGATCAATATCATCGGTCAAGCATAGCGCAAAATTATGAGGGCTGGTTACTCCAAAAAACATGCTATATAGATATTAGCCGTAATGCCGGAAAACTCGCTGAACCAGAAAGATTCTCGGCGAGCTGTAGGGGAAGATGGATTGTTTTGTCGCGCCGCTGTTTAGCCCGGCTTTCCCTCATACTGCGCACATATGGTCTTTGGCGTTCATGCTCACTAGAATGCTGAGTATCAAATAAACCCTGATATAGATAAGCCACGGCGGCAGGAGGAAGCATGTTCAAGAAAGCAAAGATTACAACCTTGCTGGCATGGGGCTTCGGTTTGGTAATTGCCTTGATTGCCGGCATGACACTCGTCGTTTTTCTAAAAAGCGATAGCGTTAATCAGAATGCTTCCCGCCTGGCGGAGGATGTCAATCCCAAAGTCACCGCAGCGGCCACAATTCGCCTCAACATCATGCGTAACTGGTCGAACACCCTGCTGCTTGCTCAAATTTCAGACAGCAGCGAAGCTAGGCGCATCACTGATGAGATGGCTGAAAACAGCAAGGTGATCAGTGAGAAATTCAACTTGCTCGAAAAGGGCATGATCAATGAATCGGAAAAATCATTGCTCGGCGCAGCGTTGAAGGCACGGCAGGAGTACACGGATAGTCGCAAGAAATATCTGGAACTGCTCAAGGCGGGTGCAAAAGAGGACGCTAGTCAGCTTCTTGGCAGCAGCGTTCGAACAAGCGTTCGTGCTTATACCGATGCCATAGGCAAGGTGTTTGAAGATCAGTCAGAAAAAATGGTACGCGTTAGCAACGATACGCTGGCACAGTCGTCGCTTCTGAAAACTACCATGCTGAGCATCGCGCTTGCCGTAGTGCTTATTTCACTAATCGCCGCCTATATTGTTGGGACGGCCGTCCAAAGCATTTTGGGCGGCGATGCGCATTATGCTAGTAAGATTTCACGGGAGATTGCCAGCGGCAACCTCTGTGTCGAAGTCAATACTCAGGCGAACAATACGGATAGCCTCCTTTACTCCATGAAAACCATGCGGGACAAACTTCGCGAGATGGTGACGCGTATTCAGGTGGGCGCCGAACAAGTTGGGCAGTCGGCGCAGCAATTAGCAAAAACTTCGAGCGCGGTGGCCGCGGCGTCCGCTCAGCAGAGCGCGGCGACGATTGCTACTGCCGCTGCCGTTGAGGAAATGACGGTAGGGATAGAAAGCATTTCCAACAACGCCCACAGCGCAAAAACGTTCTCGCAAGAGGCGTCAGGTCTGTCACGGAAAGGTGGCGAAGTCATTCATGGCGCCGCTTCGGAAATAGAGAAAATTGCCGGCTCAGTCGAATCGTCTTCGGCCATTATCAGCGGCCTTGAACAGCAATCCAACGAGATATCCACAATCGTTAGCGTTATCAAAGAGATTGCCGATCAGACGAATCTGCTTGCCCTTAACGCGGCAATCGAGGCCGCGCGAGCCGGAGAGCAAGGTCGTGGCTTTGCCGTCGTCGCGGATGAAGTACGCAAACTGGCCGAGAGGACCACCCAATCAACCCAGCAAGTCGCTCTGACCATAGAGAAAATTCAGCGAGGAACAAAGTCTGCCGTCGAGAGCATGGTGGCCGGGGTCAATCAGGTCAGATCGGGGACCGCTCTTGCCATCCAGGCCGGTGAGTCGATCAAGGAAATTCAGCTTGGCGCTGAAAACGTGGTGGGTGTCGTCAGTGATATCTCCAGCGCGCTCCAGGAGCAAAGCAAAGTCAGTGCCGAGATCGCACACAACATAGAGAACATTGCACAAATGGTCGAAGAAAACAATTCATCTTCAGAACAATCGGCGTCAGCAGCCCGCCAACTCCAGCAGCTTGCGCAAGAGCTGTCTTCCTCCGTTGGGTCGTTCCGCGTTTGAGCCAACAAACTGACGGTTGATCCGTCCGATAAACGTGGGTTTCTCATCAATCGGCGCGGCTGGCGTTGACCTGGTAGTTCATGCGGCTGCTGTCCAGGCTGTCAAAGTGGCCGTCGGCGGTTTCAGCCTGGGGGTAGATTAGGAAGGGCAGTGTTTTTCCTGACGACCCGCGCAGACTGACGTCCTGGGCAACGTTGAAGCTAATCCAGTTCATTTCCCAGAAACCGAAGAGCAGTTTTTTCAGGACGGTCAGTTTGGGATCTCCCATGTTCAGTCGTTCATCACGAATGGCCTTGCGCACGTCGGAGGGGTCAACCGGGATCCAGCCGTAGCCTGGGGTATAGAATTCAGCTCGACAGTGTTGCGCTGTGCTCAGGTTGCCGATCACGCCGAGGCTGCCAAAGAGTCGCGAACTGTCCATGCGCAGGCCGAAGACGGGGCGTGCCGGTATCCCGATGGCGCGGCACAGGCCGACGAAAAGCAGGGCAATGTCGCCACTTTTGCCGCTCAGCTTGCCGCTTTCAAGCATGCTGCCGATATTGTCGTTGGCGACGCTCTTTAGGAACGGGTCGTACATAGTATTTTCAACGACCCATTCGTAAATTGCTTTGCCTTGGGCGAGCGGATCCCTGATGCGCCCGATGGCGTGCTCGGCGGTGTGCCGGACGATGCCGTCGGTGGGTACCCGATCAGTCGAGTGCAGGCAGCGGCGCAGAACTTCGGTGCGTTCGGCAACGGCGCCACGGCGGGTAATGTCGAAATGGCGGTCCTGCGTCGCGATCTGGCTGATGATCTGTAATTGCGGGTTGGCGACGCCTTCAGCCCAGTCGGCGTAGAAGACCTCCATTTCCGCCACCGGATCGCGATAGATGCCGGCATTCTCGAAATTGCCTTGCCAGTTGTGGCCAAGCGAGCGCTCCCACAGGGTATCCTTGTACTGGGCCAGCGGCAGCCAGAGGCGCGCTTTGCCATTGACCCGGTTCAGGGCAACCGTTGAGCGGATGTCGTAGGTGCGCCACTTGTCCGGTTCATCCGGCAAACTGATGACGTTGCGCGTTTCAGTCGGAGGGGTCGTCGGTGCTGCTGCCGGATTTTTTGGGGCTGGCCTGGCGGTTGATTTTGCCGGGCGCTTCTTCGCTGCTATCTTCTTTGCGGCGTTTGCTGGCGCTGCGGCCAGTACAGAGAGGACTGCCGAGGCAGCGAGGAAGTCTCGTCGTTTCAACCTAGAAACCTCACCGCAAAGACGCAAAGACGCAAAGATCGCAAATAAAACAAGGGGTTGCATGGTTTTCCCCATTCACCATATGGGTGAGCACCATGGACAAGAACAACAATATCTAAGCTGTTGATTTCTTTGCGGCACTCCGCGTCCTTCGCGCCTTTGCGGTGAACAACTGAGTTTTTAAGGTTCAATCGACTCTCCGGAATGTGCTGGATCCATTCGCCACGGCTCGAAGGGGGCGGATTATAGCACTTCGGCGGCATAATCGGCGAGACGGGAGCGTTCGCCGCGTTGCAGGGTGACGTGGCCGGAATGTTGCCAGCCCTTGAAGCGATCGACCACATAGGTGAGACCAGAACTGCCTTCGGTCAGGTAAGGGGTGTCGATCTGCGCGATGTTGCCCATGCAGACGACCTTGGTTCCCGGGCCAGCGCGGGTGATCAGGGTTTTCATTTGTTTGGGCGTCAGGTTTTGCGCTTCATCGATGATCAGGAACTTGTTGAGGAAGGTTCGTCCGCGCATGAAGTTGAGCGACTTGATCTTGATCCGGTTGCGGACCAGATCATGGGTCGCCGCGCGGCCCCATTCGCCGCCCTCATTGTCGCTCTTGGTGAGTACTTCCAGATTGTCTTCGAGAGCACCCATCCACGGCCCCATTTTCTCTTCTTCCGTGCCCGGCAGGAAGCCAATGTCTTCACCCACCGGCACCGTGACCCGGGTCATGATGATTTCAGAGTAGCGCTTGGCATCGAGCACCTGGGTCAGCGCAGCGGCGAGGGTGAGCAGGGTTTTACCGGTGCCGGCCTGGCCGAGCAGACTGACAAAATCGACTTCCGGATCCATCAGCAGGTTGAGCGCGAAGTTCTGCTCGCGGTTGCGTGCGGTAATTCCCCAGACGTTGTTTTTCGGGTGCGTGTAATCGGTCAGTGTTTCAAACTGCGCCGTTTTGCCGGAAACTTCACGGACGATGGCGTAGAGCGGCTGCTCGCCTTCCTGGTAGATGAACTCATTGATCAGCAGTTTCGGGCACAGCGGCCCTTTGACACGGTAGAGCGTCAGGCTGTCGCGTTTCCAGGATTCCATCCCCTGCCCGTGCTTGTCCCAGAAGTTTGTCGGCAGTTCAAGGATGCCGGTGTACAGCAGGTCGGTGTCTTCGAGAACCTTGTCGTTGAAATAGTCTTGCGCTTCCAGCCCGAGCGCACAGGCCTTGATGCGCATGTTGATGTCTTTGGACACCAGAAATACAGCGCGTTCCGGGTTGAGGCGTTGCAGGTGGATGACTACGGCCAGTATCTGGTTGTCCGCCTTGGCGGTCGGCAGGCCGGTCGGCAAGTCGTTGGCGATGGCTTCGGTCTGCAGAAAGAGCCGGCCGCTGGCCAGTTTGTGCGACGGGCCAAAAAGGGCGATGCCGTTCTCGATCGCCTCAGTGTGGCTGCTGACAATTTCGTCCAGCGTCCGCGTCACCTGCCGGGCATTGCGCGAGACTTCGGACAGGCCTTTTTTGTTGTTGTCGAGCTCTTCGAGCGTCATGATCGGCAGGAAGACGTCGTGTTCCTCGAAGCGATAGACGCTCGTCGGGTCGTGCAGCAGCACATTGGTATCGAGCACGAAGAGCTTGGTCAGCGGGTTGACGGGTTTCTTTGTTTTTACGCGGTGCTCGGTCTTATGAATCATGGAACGTCATTCTCCGGTTGGTTGGTGTTGGGATGGCATCCATGCCCGTCAAGTGAATCAAAGCGTTTTCACGAAATCCAGCACCTCCTGAGCATGTCCTTGCGCCTTGACGCCGCGCCATTCGCGCCGGAGCGTGCACTGGCTGTCAATGACGAACGTGCTGCGCTCGATGCCGCGCACTTGTTTGCCGTACATCGACTTCATCCGGATCACTGAAAACTGGGTGCACAGCGCTTCGTCCGTATCGGACAGCAGTTCAAAGGGCAGGTCCTGTTTGGTCTTGAAGTTCTCGTGCGAGCGCAGGCTGTCGCGCGATACGCCGACAATCACGCAGCCGGCCTGCGCAAAATCGGGGTAGAGGTCACGAAACTGTTGCGCCTCGGTGGTGCAGCCCGGTGTGCTGTCCTTGGGGTAGAAATAGATGACGAGGGTCTTGCCAGCGAGCTCAGAAAGCCTGAAGGGCTTGCCGCCGGTGGCTGGCAGTTCGAAGTCGCTGATCATCGTGTTGGCCATGATACAAGTGCCTTTATGTGATTTGTGGTGCAAGGATACCGTGCTTGCGTAAGGCGGACTCAGTCCACCAGTCCGGCGAACAATGGGGTGCTCAGATAGCGCTCGCCAAACGAGGGGATGATGACAACGATCAGCTTGCCAGCGTTCTCCGGTCGTTTTGCCACCTGCGCCGCAGCCCACAGCGCGGCGCCGGACGAAATGCCAACGAGCAGTCCTTCCTCGCGCGCGGCGCGGCGGGCAAAGGCGAAGGCGTCGTCGCTCTTGACGCGGATCACCTCGTCGTAGATTTGGGTGTTGAGCACCTTGGGCACAAAACCGGCGCCGATGCCCTGAATTGGGTGCGGCCCCTTGGCGCCGCCCGAGAGTACCGGCGAGGCGTCGGGTTCGACGGCGATAGCCTGGAACGAGGGCTTCTTCGCCTTGAGCACTTCGCCGACGCCAGTGATTGTGCCACCTGTGCCGACACCGGAGATCAGGATGTCGACCTTGCCCCCGGTGTCGCGCCAGATTTCCTCGGCCGTCGTGCGGCGGTGGATTTCCGGGTTGGCCGGGTTGTTGAACTGCTGTAGCAGCAGGTAGCGCGGGTCGGAAGCGGCGAGTTCCTCGGCTTTTCTGATGGCGCCGCCCATGCCGTCCGGTCCCGGGGTCAGGATCAGTTCGGCGCCGTAGCCGCGCAGCAGGGCGCGGCGTTCGCGGCTCATGGTTTCCGGCATGGTCAGCACGATCTTGTAGCCGCGTGCGGCGGCGACCATGGCCAGCGCGATGCCGGTGTTGCCGCTGGTCGGTTCGACGAGAATGGTGTCCGGTTTGATCTGCCCCGCCTGTTCGGCGGCGGCGATCATCGCCTCGCCAATGCGATCCTTGACGCTATGCGCCGGGTTGAAGAACTCCAGCTTGGCAGCGATCGTCGCGCCAGCGCCGTCGTTTAGCCGGTTGATGCGCACCAGCGGGGTGTTGCCGATCAGATCAGTGACGCTGTTGGCGATGCTCATGATAATTTCTCCTGTGCAGTAGACGTCCTCTATGAATAGAAGCCTGGTCAATAAGTTCCGCCCGGCATCACCGGCCAGTGATACCGAGTTACGTCTATTCAAATGAAGAAAAGTTCGTTCCGATGCGTAGCCGATTCGTTTATCATAAGCCCGTTGCCTGCTGCGACGCGTTCCATATCCTTGATCAAGGCTTGATGTCATGCCACTGTCCGACTTCGTACGTTACCTTAACGCGCAACAAGAAGCATCCGGCTCCGGGCTGCGTTCGACCACGGCTTTCGTTTCCCAGGACGGACGGGTTTTGGTTAATTTCTCCAACTTGCGTCTTGAATCGTACTATTCACCCATCATTGATGTCGCTAGTGGCGAGTTGTGCGGACACGCCGCCGGCCTGCATGCTTTCGGGCTGATCAATAATCAGCTACTCGAACCTGAAGCGGTCTTCGTGCTGCCGAGCGATAACGACGAATTCATCTATCTCGACCGGATGGTGCGCACGCTGCACGCCCTGAACTACCTGACCTATCAGAACCGCCACTCACGCGGCACTTTGCTGCTCAGAGTGCATCCGCGCCACGTGGCCAGTGTGGCGGTCGATCACGGCCTGGCCTTTGAGGAAGTCCTGCGCGCATGCGGCCTGCTGCCCAGACAGATCACGCTGGAGATCGAGATCGACGGCGTCGAGGATGCCGCGCATCTGGTTAGTGCGGTCGCTAATTACAAGTCGCGCGGCTACGGCATTGCGGTCGGCCGCTTCGGCCGGCGCGAAATCAATTTCTCGTTGTTGCGTGAAATCAGTCCGGCGATTGTTAAGTTTGATCCGTTGTTGCTGTTGTCCTCAACGCGTCCGTTGGGGAGCATGGTCGACCGATTGCACGACTTTGGCGCGCGGGTGATGGTCGAAGGATTGGATAGCGCAGCGCTACGCAAAGATGCGCAGGCAAACGGCTTTGATCTTCTGCAAGTGCTCCCGCCACCGCACGCCCCTGAGTAATCATCGCTGTGAAACGGGACCTCTGCCTTTTCAACTCGTTGCGAAAGAAACATGGTTGACAACCGACTCGGCCCGCGTTGCCATGGCTTCGGAACCCGCGTTATCCACGCCGGGCAGTCGCCAGACCCGAGCACTGGCGCCGTGGTGCAGCCAATCTATGCCAATTCGACTTATGTTCACGATAGCCCCGGCGTACATAAGGGGCTGGACTACGGACGTTCGCACAACCCGACGCGCTGGGCTCTTGAGCGCTGTATCGCCGATCTGGAAAGTGGCGCCCAGGCTTTCGCTTTCGCATCCGGAATGGCGGCCATCGCCACCGTGCTCGAACTCATCGATTCGGGCGCCCATGTGATTACCGGCGATGATCTTTACGGCGGCACCTTTCGCTTGATGGATAAGGTCCGCACGTGTAGCGCCGGCCTGTCGTTCAGCTACGTCAATCTGGACGCCCCCGCAGAGCTGGCCGCCGCGCTACGTCCAGAAACGCGAATGATCGTGGTCGAGACGCCGAGCAATCCCTTGCTCAAACTTGCCGACCTGGACGCTCTGGCTGCCTTTTGTCGCCAGCACGGCATCATCTCGGTTGCCGACAATACTTTTGCCACGCCCTGGATACAGCGGCCACTGGAATCCGGCTTCGATATCGTCATCCATTCGACGACCAAATACCTCAATGGCCACTCCGATGTCATCGGCGGCGTCGCTGTCGTCAGCGGCGAAGCACGCAATGCGCAGGTGCGCGAGCGACTGGCTTTCCTGCATAACGCCATCGGCGCCATCGCCGGGCCGTTTGACAGCTATCTCGTTTTACGCGGCATCAAAACGCTCAAGCTGCGCATGCAACAGCACTGCGCAAGTGCGCTCGAACTGGCCGGCTGGCTTGAAGGGCAAGCGAAGGTCCGACGTGTCAGCTACCCCGGACTGCGCTCGCACCCACAGCATGATCTGGCCAAACGGCAGATGCGCGGCCGCTTTGGCGGCATGATTGCGTTCGAACTAAACAGCGACTTGGCCGGCACCGTCCGCTTTCTCGAAGCCTGCGAACTGATCACACTGGGCGAGAGCCTGGGCGGCGTCGAAAGCCTGATCGAACATCCCGCGATCATGACCCACGCCAGCATTTCCCCCGAACAACGCAAAAAAATAGGCATCAGCGATTCACTGGTTCGCCTATCGGCAGGCATTGAAAACCTGGCCGACCTGCGCGCAGATCTCGAAAACGCGCTCGGACAGATTTGAGCATCACAGGACAGCCTCATCGACGGACTCTCAAAAACCGGAGAGTCCGGTTAGAGACGAGTTCTGACATCAGTTATTAATGCTTTTGTACTAATGTCGAAAGGATAAAATCATCTGTCAGCTCCTAGGGATGAACTGCAATGCCCCCACAGACATCTGCTTTTCCTTCACCGGTTTCCAGGCGCGCGGGGGGAGTACTGACGTCCACCGCGACGGATGGGGAATCGCTTTTTTCGAGGGTCGTGGCGTGCGTATTTTCCTCGACCCTCAGCCCTCATGCGAGTCGCCGGTGGCCGAACTGGTGCGTCATTACCCGATCCGTTCGCTAAACGTCATCGCCCATATCCGCAAGGCGACCCAGGGGCCAGTCGGCCTCGAAAATACCCCCCCTTTATGCGCGAACTCTGGGGGCGCTACTGGATTTTTGCGCACAACGGCAATCTCGATGGCTATGCACCAGCGCTTGATGGCAGCTTCCTTCCCGTCGGGCAAACCGACAGCGAGCTTGCCTTCTGCCACCTGTTGCAAACCCTTCGCCTGCGTTTTCCCGCGGCAGTTCCCGACCGTTTCGCATTGCGTGGAGTGCTGGAAGAATTCTCGGCGCAAGTCAGGCCCCACGGCCCATTCAATTTTCTGCTCTCGAACGGCGATTGCCTGTTTGCCCACCGCTCGACCGAACTGCACTACATCGTCCGCCAAGCACCGTTCGCCGTCGCGCACCTTAAGGATCAGGACGTGGCGGTCGATTTTAATGACGTGACATCCCCGGATGATCGCGTCGTACTGATCGCCACTTTGCCGCTGACCGACAACGAAACCTGGACGCCGTTGCCGGTCGATAGCGTGGCGATGTTCGCAGAAGGCGCCTATCACCCCGCCTGATCCTGGCCAGTCGGTTTTGACCATCCTTGGTAACTCGTTGATTTTACGTGGTGGGCGGCGAGGGTTTCGAACCCCCGACCCCTACCGTGTGAAGGTAATGCTCTACCCCTGAGCTAGCCGCCCACGCTTTGGCAATCAAAAAGTTACACGCAAAACAAAGAGTCGAAATATTCATTTCTCATCTTTTACCGCCGTGTGAAGGCAGTGCTCTGGCGCTGGGCTAAGCCCCCGACAGAGGGACGGGATTTAACCATAACAATGCCTCATGGTCAATTTGAAGTGTGCTTACTTTACAATACGTCCTTTCCGTTGTTTGGCTAGCGACCATGATACGCACTCGTTTTGCCCCTTCACCGACTGGCTTCCTGCATATTGGTGGCGCCCGAACTGCTCTTTTCTCCTGGGCTTTTGCCCGTCATCACCGGGGCGTATTTGTTCTGCGCGTTGAAGATACTGACGTTGCGCGTTCGACGCCCGAGGCCGTACAGGCGATTCTCGATGGTATGAACTGGCTCGGCTTGGCGCACGACGAAGGTCCGTTTTACCAGATGCAGCGTATGGATCGCTACCAGGCCGCGCTCAAATCGATGCTCGCGTCCGGCGCCGCCTACCTCTGCTACACAACGCCGGAAGAGCTCGAGCGCGTGCGCGAGGAGCAGCGCGCCGGGGGGCTCAAGCCCCGTTACGACGGCGCCTGGCGCCCGGAGCCCGGCAAGATACTGCCGACGCCTCCTGCCGGTGTGCTGCCGGTCGTACGCTTTCGCAATCCGAGTGCGGGCGTGGTGGCCTGGGACGACTTGGTGAAGGGACGTATCGAAATTGCCAATGCCGAACTCGATGATCTGGTGATCGCTCGTGCAGACGGAACGCCAACCTATAATTTCTGCGTCGTCGTGGACGACTGGGAGATGGGAATCACCCATGTTATCCGTGGCGACGACCACGTCAACAACACGCCACGACAAATCAATATTTTCAAGGCGCTGGGTGCGCAAGTGCCGCTCTACGCACATCTTTCGATGATTCTGGGTGATGACGGGCAGAAGCTGTCCAAGCGCCACGGCGCGGTAAGCGTGATGCAGTACGATGACGCAGGCTATCTGCCGGAGGCGGTCCTCAATTATCTGGCGCGTCTTGGTTGGTCGCATGGCGATGACGAGGTGTTCTCGATGCAGCAGTTCTGCGCCTGGTTCGACCTTGAGCACATCACGCCGTCAGCAGCACAATTTAACACCGAGAAGCTGAACTGGCTCAATGCCCATTACCTCAAGCTGGCCGACAATGACCGGCTGGCGGCGCTGGTTCGCCCGCGCCTCGAAGCACGGCGAGTGACGCTTACCCACACCCCGTCATTGGCGGCCATCATCGATCTCTACAAGGTGCGTGTCAGCAATCTGAACGAACTGGCAGACGCCGCCGAAGTGTTCTACATCGACTTGCACCCGAAGGCCGACATACTGGCCCAGCACCTGACGCCGGAAGCGTTGCCGGCACTGGCCGATTTCATCGACGGTATGCACGATGTGGCTTGGGAAGCACCGGCCATCAACGCACTGATCAAGACCTGCATCGGCAAGCATGGATTGAAGATGCCCAGGCTGGCGATGCCGCTGCGCGTGCTCCTGACAGGACAGGTGCAGACACCCTCGGTCGACGCGGTGATCACACTTTTCCCGCGCGAACTGGCACTCAAGCGCCTGACGGCGGCAACGAAAAACTAAGCAATGTCGCGCATGCTCGATGAAGCGTAGAAAGCACTTTACAATACCTGGCCGCATCCCTATAATGCGCCCTTCTTTCGAGAGGGGGTATAGCTCAGCTGGGAGAGCGCTTGCATGGCATGCAAGAGGTCCGCGGTTCGATCCCGCGTACCTCCACCAACGAGTTGAAAGATTTGTTAGTCCGGGTCCCCATCGTCTAGAGGCCTAGGACACTACCCTTTCACGGTAGGTACCGGGGTTCGAATCCCCGTGGGGACGCCAAGAATAGGCAGAGGATGCCAACTGCGACAAGCAGAAGTCCTTTGTTGAAGAAGCACTGGAGTGGTAGTTCAGTTGGTTAGAATACCGGCCTGTCACGCCGGGGGTCGCGGGTTCGAGTCCCGTCCACTCCGCCAATGTAGCCTATAAAAAACCGCCACTGATGGCGGTTTTTTATTTGGGTGTTCTTTTTCGCAACAGAAATTTTGGTGAGTCAACTGTTCCCGAATAGAGCGTGTCCCGTTCAGGTGGACAAAAATTGGCGGTGATCAGTGGAGTCTTGCGGTGTAAGCTTATCCTGGGCCACCGCCGGGCGCCGGAAATCGATTTCTGTCTGTCCGGAGCCGGTATAATCATTTCAACGCACAACCCGTCAGAATTATTGAATCGGCGTTGTTTTCGCGCAGACTGATTACAGCACGACCCAGCCGACATCCCCAATGCAACTCGATATCTTTGAGCACAGCCGCGACGTGGTCTTGCGCAACGCGGTCATAGATGCTTTGCATGAGCGCGACACCGGTGCGTGCGCGCAAGCGATCGCGACACTTGCTGCTGAATACAGCACCGATCCGCTGCTGCCGGCCTTTGCTCTCCTGTGCGAGACCTTGCGTTCTCCAACGCCGACTCCAATTCCGCGCGAGGCCGCCATTGCGATCCTGCGGGAAACCGGAGGCGCTATTTCGGCAGCGGCCCATGAGGTGTTCGGCAGAGCTGCGCAGAAATGGCTTTCGCCGCTTTGGGCCGAGTTGGCGGCGGCCATTGCCAAGTACCCTTTCGATTCCGGCAACGAGTCACTGCATGCAGCGCCACTGCTGCTCCGTGCCGGGTGCTGGGAGGATGCCGCTGTGTGCATCGAACGCATCGAGTCGTGGCGGCGGCAGCCGGCGCCGCTGGCGTGGATGATCGAAGCGCGATGCCGGTTCGGCGGATTCGATGCGATCTGGCCGCTGCTGGCTGAACTTGCTTGGATGGCGCCGCGGCGCGCACAAGCACTTGCGCCACGGCTTGAACTACCTGCGCTAGACCGGCTCGTACGCGGCTTCGACGCCGAGTTTGAAGGGGAGGGTAGCCCCGACGATTTCTCCTGGCTTCCTGCCTGGGCGCTCCTCGCCGATGGCCGGCTGGCGGAAGGGTTGCGGTTGGCCCAGGACGGCGCGCATACGCCACCGGAAAGTTGCGCTCGCGTCGTCCTTGCTCTGCTCGCGCTCGAACGCCAGGGGCGTCATGGTGAACTGGTCGAGAACCGTAAAAAACTGCGCGAGATGCATCCCGCATTGTTCGCGCGCTACATGCAAAACAGATAGGAACTTTCATGGAATGGCAAGATATCAGGACCTCCCTCGCGCGCATGGCGCACCCTTTTCCACAAGCCGCCGCGGAGGAAGCACGCGCGCGCTGGGGTGAATTGGCTCCGTTATTCATCGCGGAAATTGAGCGTGTTGCCGACGGCGGCTCGACGCTGCTAGACGAAACTACATGGGAATATGACGCCCTGTTTTCCTTTGCCGTGTATCTGGCGGCTGAGAAACGCGATGCGCGGGCCTACAGGCCACTGGCGAGAATCTGCCACTGCTCCACCGAGCGTGCTAACGAGCTGTTCGGCGACGACGTTGGCACCCAGCTGGGGCGCATGCTGGCCTCGGTGTGTGACGGTGATTTGGCGCCGCTTCAGGCCTTGGCCGAAGATCGGGCCGCCGACATGTGGTGCCGTTATGCGGCGCTGATGGCGCTGGTGGTGCGAGTGATCGAAGGGGAGGGAGATCGCGACGAAGTGCTGGCCTATATCGAGGTATTGGCAGAGCGAGAAGCGGATGTTCTGCGGCATCTCGAATCGGATAGTGAATCTGATAACGAAACTGAACGCGATGACTTCCTGACCTGGGTGATCGATGCCGCCAGCGAACTCGGGCCGGCGCCACTGCTGGAAAAAATTCGCGGCTGGTTCGGCGAGGGCCTGATCGATCCGAGCGTCACGGGTCTTAAGTGGTTCGAGAACAAGTCTGCCATGCTCGCAACGGACTGCATCGCCGAGGCCGCGACGCAAGAGGGAAACTGCTATATTCGCGATGGCCTGGATGAAATCATGAGCTGGATGTGCTACCAGCCGCCCAAACCAAAGCTCGACCGTCACCCGCAGGCGCCGGTCTGGCCTTCGTATGCTCCGCACAGCGGTGTCACGCCGATCCGTAACCTGCCCAAAGTCGGTCGCAACGATCCTTGTCCCTGCGGTTCCGGCAAGAAGTTCAAGAAGTGTTGCGACAAAGAAAGCAGCGAGGCTGTTGTTGAAGAAGGCAAGGAAGGTGGTGTCGGCCGGGCGATCGAATGGCTGACCAGCTACCACGGCAAGGCGGCGAAGACCGCCATCCAGAACATGCTGAACGATGGTCTGGACAACGAGGAACAAGCGGCGCTGCAAAAGATTGACGATGAGGCTTGGCAAGGGGTGCAGATCAATGCGATGGAGTGGCTGCTGGCCGAGGGTAGCATTGCCGTTAAGGGCGTCCAGCGCGAGGTGATGGAGCTCTTGCTTGGGCCGGGCGGGCCGGCATTCACGCCGGGCCAGCGACGCTGGATCGAGCAGTTGCGCCGCCAGCCGTTGCGACTTTACGACATTACCGAAGTCCTGCCCGGTGTCGGCATGCGGCTGTGCGATGCGCTGGACATCGAGGCGGCGCCGCTGATGGTGTATGAAAAGTCGGGTAGCGCGCAGGCCCGCATTGGCAACCTGATCGGCGTGCGGATCATGGACGTCGACGGCCATCTCGAAATATCCGGCGCGACCTATCCGTTCTCGCGCCTGATGAACGCCGCAGTCATGGCTGAATCCGCCGCTCACGGTGACGGTCAGCCCCAGGTGCTGAGCCAGATCATCCGCCGCAACTGGATCGCGCAGTACGCACGCCCCCTGCCGTTGCCGACAGTCATCGATTTCCATTCGGGCGATCCGATTTTGTTGATCACCGACCATTACCGGGTAAAGAACTGGGATGTCCTCTCTGCCACGCTGGCGACCCAAGCCGACATCGAGGGCGATCGCGCCACCGGCTGGGCGCGACTCATTGACTGCGCGGATGGACAGACACGCCAGACACTAGCGATCAACCCCGGCAAGAGTGCGGAGAAGATAGAGGTTTTCTACAAGACGCAGAATTTTTCCGATCAGGGCCGGCCCTGGTTTGAGGCCCTGGCTGGGGAGTCGGTCGAATTCGCGGGCCGGGTGCTGTCTGATCCCAAGGGCATCATGAACAATGTGTCGCTGGGCGAGACCACTCCTGCCGCACCAAGTGCCCCGAAGCTGCCTCCCGAAGCGCTGGCCGAGATAGTTGAAAAAGTGCTGCGCCGCACGTACGCCAACTGGAGCGACGAACCGCTTCCGGCCTTGGGTGGCAAGACCCCGCGTCAGGCGATCAAGACCTCGGCCGGGCTCGAGCGCGTGAAAGGCTTGCTCAGAAGTTACGCCGAGAGTGAAAAGGATCAGGCTTTACAGCAAGGCCGCCGCGAGATTTCGTATGATTTTCTCTGGGGGTCGATTGGCCTGGGGCGAGCAGAATAATCCTGAAATCCTCACCTTTGTGCTGAGGTTTCCAGCTTCAATGGCCCGTTGGCTGACTGACCGGCACGACGCGCTCGCGTACCGGCCAGACGCCACGCGCAAGGACTTGAGAGTCAGAAAAAACAAGCCAGCTCTGGTTGCCGTAGTGCGGTAGTGCGCGTTGCATGGCGCGTAGCGCTGCGGTGTTTTCGGCGGTAATGACCAAGAGCGGCGATCCATTTTCGCCTCCTGACGTCCACACCTGCGCTGAGGCGTGTCGGTCGGTCTGTGCAAGTTGAACCGGCGGGAGGTCGACGGCGGCCAGTGCTGCGGCCACCTCGGCGTGCGTTCCGGCGAGCAGGATGGTCGCCCCCGAACGTCTGGCGCGGGCCAGGTCGCCCACCGTGATCGTCTTGGGCGGCGTCTCGAAGAAACGCTGTGCCAACTCATTAA
Source organism: Propionivibrio sp. (assembly GCF_029255185.1). Classification (GTDB taxonomy): domain Bacteria; phylum Pseudomonadota; class Gammaproteobacteria; order Burkholderiales; family Rhodocyclaceae; genus Propionivibrio. The sequence goes on along the minus strand of NZ_JAPUVO010000106.1, from coordinate 19,954 downwards.
CGGCGGCGTGCGCCTCGCCGTTGGCAGTGGCATTGATCAGCAAAGGGGCGGGTGCGCCGATCCAGCGGCGCAGGATCGGTGGCAGTTGTGCGTCGTCAAGCCGCCGCCAGACCCGTGTCTCCGGGTCGAGGCGAAGCTGCTGCGGGTTGAAATCCACATCCAGTTGCACCAACTCGCGGGCAGTGCCGAGGTCGATCCAGCGAGTCTGCCGCTGTCCCGGCGCCGAGAGCTCAAGAGGCAGATGCAGCGGCATTGGCCGGCCCGCTTGCGTGATCGTCACGCTCAGTCGATGGCCCTGGCCGAGGGGCTGGGTGCTGGCCGTTTCGATGGCAATCTGCGGTAGGTCGCGACGATCAGTCCAGGCCGCGAAAAATTGGCCGAGCTTTTCGCCGGAGGCGTGCTCGAAGGCCAGCCGCAGGTCCTGCCAGGACGCCACGCGAAACTGCTGCTGCGCCCAGAACTCGCGAATTCCCCGGCGGAACGCTGTTTCGCCGATGCGCTCGCGCAACATCAGGAAAACCATCGCCGCCTTGCCATAGCCCACCGCTGCCTCGGCGCTGTGCGTGCGTGAGCGGAAGTCTCGCAGCGCCGGCTGGTCGGCGGTGGGCAAGGCCGCCGCGTCACGCAGCCAGGAGAGCCGCATCTCGCTTGCGGCGGCGGCCGACTCGCCTTCCTTAGCGGCATAATCGGCCATCAAGGTGGTCAGTCCTTCCGACCAGTTACCCTGTGCGTAGTCGACATAAACGCCATTTCCCCACCAGTTGTGCAGGATCTCGTGGCCGAGCGAGATTTTGCGGATGAAGGGCAGGCGCAGCACCGCAGCGCCGATATAAGTCAGGGCCGGCATGCCGAAGCCGGTCGGCAAGGGGCTGGCAACGACCGAAAATTCGCTGTATGGGTAAGCGCCGATTTCATCGCTGTAGCGTTCGAGATGGCGTGCCGAGTCGTCGAGGTAAGCCTGGGCCAGCCCAGGCTCGGCGTCGAGGCTGAACGGAAAGTAGGTGCGCAGGCGCAGCGGCGCGCCGTTTTGGCGCGCCAGCATTTTCTCGCGAACGACCCAGGGGCCGGCCATCAGGTCGATACCATCGGTTGGCTGGCTGAATTCGAAACTGGCCCGGTAACGGTCGTCGGAGGCTTGCGATTCGGTGAGCAGTCGTCCGGAAACCAGAGCACGCTGGTTGGCCGGTACTGACAGTTGTAGCCGATAGGAAAACAGCGCCGGCGGTTTGGGATACCAGCCGCTGCCCGCCGGCAGAAAACTTCCCTCGGGCGACGCCATCGGCGGCATGCCGTGCAATACGCTGCGATGATCCCGGCCCTGTTCAAGCGGCGGCAGGATGCCTGCATAATTGACATGAACCCGCGTTGCCCCCCGTGTTGCCCCTTTTGGCAGCATGATTTTCCACTGCACCAGCGGGCTGTCACTGGCCAGCCGTTGGGCTTTGAGCGCTTTGCCATCGACGCTGACGGCAACTATTTTCAGCGACTCATGCAGGACAAAGCGAAAGTCGCTGATTTCCGGTGTGATCAGAGCTTGTGCCTTGAACTGCCGGGTTGGCGGGTCGAGTGAGAGGTCCAGTTCGATCGAGGGCAGCGCCGTGGTCAGGCGAAAAGCGGCGAGCAGCACGAGGGCGAAGAACCAGCGGCAGGCAACTGAAAACAGGGGCATCGCTTTACGGAGCAGGCGGGAAACGCACGACCAGGTCGAGGCTTGCGTCACCGCGCCGTAGGCGCAGCGGCAACCAGGTACCGGGCGCTTGCCGGCGGACCGCAGCAATGACCGAGGCATTTTTTTGCACAGGGCGTCCGGCCACTTCGAGCAACTGGTCGCCGACTTTCAGTCCGCTTTGCTCAGCCAGGCTGCCGGCAGTTACGGCGACGATGCGCACGCCGCCGCCAGCGCTACTCTCGTCGAGCTGGACGCCCAGTCTTGGCGGATCAGGAGGCGGTACTGGCTGCTGGGCGATGGCAAAGACGGCATCGGCGAAAGCGGGCGGGAACTCCCGGCAATCGTCACCGGCCGTAACCGGCAGCAGTGTGCTCAGTTGGCCAATGCCGAGGTCACGCAATTGGTGTGGTACGCCGTAGCCAAAACGTAGATGGCCGCTGCCGATGATACCGACCAGCAGTGGCCGGTCGACGCCGGCACCGAGCCGCTGCGCCAACGCCTCGGCCATGGCGCGATCCCAGGCCAGTTGAGCATCGACAAAGTTCTTGAACTCCGGATCGGATTTCGCCGGACGGCGCGGGCCTGCGCTGCCCTTGACCGGATGCTGACGATAAATCTCGAACAGGAAATCACGATACGCGGGCGGTGGCGGTGCGGCACGGCTGAGTCCTTCGCGCTCGCTTACGGGGACGGCGTCCCAGCCTTTTTCGGAGATTGCACGGCTTAATTTTTGGTCAATGTTGAGCGCCAGCATGGGGATGCGGTTAATGCGGGCGAAATCGAAGAGTGGCATGTAGAGCATGATCGGCTGCCCCCAGACGCTGTCCCACTCCGATTGGGTGAGAAACTCCTTGGGACTCAGCCGACCCTGGACCCAGCAATCAAGAACCGATTGGATGCGCCGGGGAAACATTTCCAGGCCGATCACCAGATCCTGGCGTTGCCCGTACAACGCCGCGAGTACCTGAAGTTGCCAGCGATGATGGTCCTCGTTGTCGTGTTCTTCGCCGAGCAGGACAATATCATTAAGCAAGGCCGCGCCGATAACCTTGCTGCCAGCCAGCGGGCGCGGCAAGCTTCCCGCAAGCGTCAGCCAGCGTCCGGGTTCGCTGCAACCAGGGCTGCCCGTATCACCCGCAGCCACGGTTGATGAACACCCGACGGCAAGGGCCAGCAGGACGCACCACGAGGGCAATGCGCAGCGGCGAAAGGTTTCGATCGTCATAGGCCAATTTTCTCTGGAAACCACGGTTGCTACGATTCGGGCGAGAATGCGTGAGCAGCTTACCCCGTTCGAGAGGTGCGATTCAAACTGATGTAGCAGCAGCTCATGCTGCGTGCTTCAGATTGCTGTCCCAATACGCATCACAATGCCGGTTGGCACGATTAAGGGCAAGGCCAACATGTGTTCAGCATTTTCTGCACGTCACCAAGCCACTGGGCAAGTCGGCGTCGTCAATGCCGTAGTACTATCTGCAATGCAGAAAAAACAAGCAAGCAATGACCTACAGTCCGCAGCGCAGTACATAAGATGAGCATGCGTATTCAAAGGAGGCTGTGATGGCCGCAACGAACTTCAAGACTGAAAACAATACATTTCGCAAGCTCATTGGCAATGGGCTGACATACCGCATTCCCCGTTTTCAGCGTGACTACAGTTGGACTGACGATGAATGGGAAGACTTGTGGATGGACTTGATGGGAACGCTACAGTCGGGGGGCGAACCAGCTCACTATATGGGCTATCTTGTCCTGCAATCTGCGGACGACAAAACCTTTGAAGTCATCGATGGGCAGCAACGTCTGACCACCGTCAGCATCATCGTGCTTGCGGTGTTGAAAAACCTGCAACGGCTGATTGACGCGGGTAACGACTCCGAAGCCAATGGGCGGCGAATGGAGCAAATTCGCCAGACCTATGTGGGCTATCTTGATCCGGTAACCCTGATCGCACGTCCCAAGCTGACGCTGAACCGCAACAACAACAGCTATTACCAGGATTTCATGGTGCCGATGGGTCATCTGCCCCAACGCGGTTTTCGTGCGTCCGAGCATCTGCTGCGGAAAGCTTTTGAGTGGTTTGACCGGCGCGTGACAGAGTTCCTGAAAAAGAGTACGGGCACCGAGGGCATGCGCTTGGCTCAATTCGTTGAGGACATGAGCGACCGACTATTTTTTACGGTCATCACGGTTACGGATGAGCTGAACGCCTACAAGGTCTTTGAAACCTTGAATGCGCGCGGAGTACGGCTGTCGGCAACCGACCTGCTGAAAAACTACTTGTTTTCCGTACTCGATCGCGGAAACGACAAGGATCACGAATTACGCAATTTGGAAGAACGCTGGGAGGCCATGGTTGGACGTTTGGGGGCGGAAAGTTTCCCGGATTTCCTGCGCGCCCACTGGAATAGCCGCCGTACTTTTGCGCGCCAGGCCGAACTGTTCAAAACCGTCCGAAATCAGGTCAATTCGCGCGAGATGGTTTTCCAACTCCTGCGTGACATGGAAGAAGACCTCGATACCTACCTCGCTTTATCTTCACCTGAAGCCTCTGATTGGCCGCAGGAGATCAAAGGGTTCGCCAGTACATTGCGCACCTTCAATGTTCGTCAGCCCTTGCCTTTGCTGTTAGCGGCCAAGCGCATCTTCGATACGCCGGATTTTGCCGGACTGATGCGGGCCTGCGTAGTAATTTCAATGCGCTTCAATGTCATTTGTAGCTATAGCACTGCCGAACAGGAAAGAACCTATAACGCTGTTGCAGAACGCATCGCAAAAGGCGAAGTGGCGAATCTGGGCGCAGCGCTTGCTGCAATGCAAAGCATCTACCCCAGTGACGCAGCATTCCGCTCCGCCTTTGCCGAGAAAACCATCCGTACGACGCAATCACGCAACAACCGCGTAGTTCGCTTCATCTTGTGCGCGCTGGAAAAACATTTGTCCTCGCAAGACCATAATTTCACTAGCGACAGCTTCAATATAGAACATGTCCTGCCGCAGAATCCCCAGACCGGCTGGGAGGCATTCACCGACGAAGAGGTCGATGCCTTGACCTATCGCCTCGGCAACATGACCTTGATGCAGGCGGGCGCCAACAAGGACTTGGGTAATACAGGCTACGCGGCCAAACGTCCCGTATTCGAACAAAGCGGCTTTGCCATCACACGCAGGCTGGCGACCGATCACGCCGAATGGACACCTGAGCGCATCGCCGCGCACCAAAACTGGATGGCGGCACAAGCCACGGCTGTTTGGCGTATCGCGCAAATCGGTTAAGGCGGGCGACAGAATTTCATGAGCAAGAAACAAAAACTCGAACTCACCTGGATCGGCAAGGATGCGCGTCCGAAGCTGGAGCCGCGTATTTTGTTGGGCGATTCTGAGAAAAGCTAGTTGGGTGAGCACTGTCACCCCCGACACCTCTCCTGGAGTGCGAGGGGAGAAAGTCTCGTGCCGCGAATCCAGCGCAAGGCGGTTTGTTTTGTGAGGAGGATTGAGCATGGCAAAAAACGATTCATCGGTGCCTGCTGCGCCAGCGCTGTACGGGCGGGCACGTGAAATTCTGGAGGCGGCACGCAGCAACATTGCCCGTACCGTCAACACGACACAAGTCATTGCGAATTGGCTGGTCGGGCGGAAAATCGTTGAGGAAGAGCAAGCGGGGAAGCGGCGTGCGGGTTATGGCGATGCCTTGCTGACGGATCTTGCCGAGCGGCTTTTTCGGGAATTTGGGAAGGGCTGGTCGGTACGTCAATTGGAATACTGCCGCAGTTTCTACCTTTCCTATCCGCTGTTGATCGAATCCCGGAATTCCAGCGTTTCACTGAACGCACTGGACATTCACGAAGCCATGCCGGGCGAAGCGTGCAAGCCGGGCCAACTGAATTCGAACCTTTCATGGACGCACTATCGCAATTTGCTGCGCGTGAGCCGTGACGAAGCGCGCACTTTCTATGAGATCGAGGCAGCGCGTAACGCGTGGTCCGCACGGGAACTGGAGCGCCAGATCGGCAGTCTGCTATTCGACCGGCTGGCGAAAAGTCGTGACAAAAAAGGGCTGATGCGCCTAGCCGTTCAAGGACAGGAAATCACGCAGCCCATCGACGCGCTGAAAGACCCGGTGGTGCTGGAGTTTCTTGACCTGCCCGCATCGCCGCGCCTGGTGGAGTCGAAGCTTGAGCAGGCGCTCATCGACAATCTACAAACCTTCTTGCTGGAACTGGGCAAGGGCTTTGCCTTTGTTTCCCGGCAGGAGCGCATCACGCTCGACGGCGACCACTTTTACATCGATCTGGTTTTTTATCACACGGTGTTGAAATGCTTTGTGCTGATCGACCTGAAAGTGGGCAAGCTAACGCACGCCGATCTGGGCCAGATTCAGTTTTACGTGACTTACTACGACCGCGAACGGCGCACCGAAGGCGACAACCCGACCCTGGGATTGATCCTTTGCCCGGACAAGAACGATGCGGTGGTGAGGTACACGTTGGGCGATCAGCAAGAACGCAACATTTTCACCAGCCGCTACCAGCTTTATTTGCCGACCGTTGAAGAGTTGGAAAGCGAGATGAGGCGTGAGCTCCGGTATTTGGCGCCAGTGGAAGCGGTCACCGGATCGCGCAAACCGGCTGCACGGTCGGCCCGCAAGAAGAAAGCTCTGGAATGAGTCTGGAAAACATCGTTCACTCGATTAGTAGCCGTTTAAGCTTGCGCGAACCACAAGCCGAAAGCTTACGTCGTCTGCATCGGGCGGTTGATGAAGTGCCTGCGCTGCGCGATCCGAAAGCACGATCCGCTGAAGAATTGAAGGCGATGCAGGATGCTCTGTTTCAATGTTCTTCGGTCGGCGTCTATTACTGCGCAGTTTGATTCGAGCGATTAAAATGCAGGTCAATCAGGATATCCTGAACCACTGCTGAAGGCCGGATTTCCCATGGCACGTCCAATTTTTCCAAGATCGCCCTTGCTGACCGGCGTCAATGTCGAGCAAAAACGTGCGGAGATTCTCGCCTATTTTCACGCCACATTTGACCGCTACGAACAGCTTTTTGAGGTGTTGACCTGCGCTGAAGCTTATTTCAGCAAGCCAATCGCGCTGCGCCACCCGCTGATTTTTTACTTTGGTCACACCGCGACGTTTTTCATCAACAAGCTGCTGTTGGCTGGACTGATCGATAAACGCATCAATCCTGAACTGGAATCGATATTTGCCGTCGGGGTCGATGAAATGAGCTGGGATGACCTTGGCGAAGGACGCTATGACTGGCCAGGAGTGGACGCGGTAAAAGCCTATCGCAAGGCCGTGCGGGTCACCGTCGAGCAGTTGATCCGGAACTTGCCGCTGATCCTGCCGATCGGCTGGGAACATCCCTGGTGGGTTATTTTGATGGGCATCGAGCACGAGCGCATCCATCTTGAAACCTCATCCGTCCTCATTCGTCAGCACCAGCTCAAGTATGTTGCGCCACACCCGGCGTGGGAGCCTTGCCGGGAGGCTGGGACGGCGCCGTCAAACGAACTGGTGGACATTCCGCCGGCAACATTGCGGCTCGGTCGAATGCATAGCGATCCGGTCTATGGCTGGGACAACGAATACGGCAGCCATGAGGTGTCCACTGCCGCTTTTCAGGCCAGCCGTTATCTGGTCTCCAATCAGGAGTATCTGGCATTCGTCGAGGCTGGTGGCTATGCCGACGATTCGCTATGGACCGACGAAGCTTGGAGCTGGAAGATTTTTGCGCGAGCCGAACATCCAAGCTTCTGGGTCCGGGACGGTGTGCACTGGCGTTTGCGCCTGATGCTCGAAGAAGTTGCTATGCCCTGGAACTGGCCGGTCGAAACCAACTGCCACGAGGCCAGGGCGTTCTGCCAGTGGAAGGCGCGCGTGAGCGGCGCGGCAGTGCGTCTGCCGAGCGAAGACGAATGGCAGGCGCTGCGCCAATTCGCCGGAATCACCCAGGACACCGCTCTTATCGCTGAAGGTGCCGCCACGGCGAACATCCAGCTTGACCATTACGCGTCATCGTGCCCGGTCACCGAGTTTGCGCATGGCCCGCTGTTTGACGTGATCGGCAACGTCTGGCAGTGGACCGAGACGCCAATCTATCCCTTCGCCGGTTTTCAGGTCCATCCGGTCTACGACGATTTTACGACCCCCACCTTCGATGGGCGCCATAACCTGATCAAGGGCGGATCGTGGATCGCCTGCGGTAACGAGGCGTCACCCTCGTCGCGTTACGCCTTTCGCCGGCATTTCTTCCAGCACGCCGGATTCCGCTATATCGTCTCCAGCGTCCCGGCTACCGCTCAGGCGTCGCATTATGAGACCGATCGGTTGGTATCCGAGTACGCTGAGTTCCACTACGGCGATACGTACTTCGATGTGCCGAATTTTCCGCGTGCGCTGGCCCAGTTGGCGATTGACGCGATGGGCGACAGGCCGGCAGCAAAAGCCCTCGATCTGGGCTGCGCCACGGGACGCGCCAGCTTTGAACTGGCGCGGCATTTCGGGCAGGTCACCGGGATCGATTTTTCCGCCCGTTTCATTGGTCTGGGCGCGCAACTTGCGGACCAGGGCAGGCTGCGCTATACCCTGGTCGACGAGGGCGAGCTCGTCACTTACAAGGAGCGGACGCTAGCCGAACTCGGGCTCGACCAGGTCGCCAACCGGGTCGAGTTTTTCCAGGGCGATGCCTGCAATCTCAAGCCGGTCTTCTCCGATTACGACCTCATTCTGGCGGCCAATCTGATTGACCGCCTGTACAACCCGGGGAAATTCCTCGCGGCGGTGCACCAACGGCTCAAGCCGGGTGGCTTGCTGTTGATTGCCTCGCCCTACACCTGGCTGGCGGAACACACCAAACGTGAAGCCTGGGTCGGCGGTTTCAAAAAGGACGGCGAGAGTTTTACCACCTTCGATGGACTCAAGGCCATTCTCGGCAAGCACTTTTGCCTGCTGCGCGGCCCTTTGTCGGTACCCTTCGTGATTCGTGAAACCCGGCGGAAATTTCAGCACACAATCTCGGAAGTGAGCATTTGGGAGCGTTGTTAGACTGAAGTTCCGGCGGTTTTTAGCGGGTTTTTAGCCGCGCTTTGTTCACCAAAAATCGCTGCAATCCGCTCAGAGCAAGGGTTTTGTCGATTTTTTCATTGCGAATGTAGTGTCAGAGTCGTGTTGGTCCCGCGATACTTTTGGCTTGATCAATACTGCTTTGCCATTGTTATCTACGCTGTGAACGGCAAAGATGTTCTTGGCGAGATCAATTCCTACGGCCATAATGCCCATGGATTTTCCCTTTCGTGGTCTGTCAATGGACGACTTCAGAATTACCATTTTTGAAATGTCGATGGCGAAACAACTACCGAGTGATGTAGTCCGCACCCGGTCAATCGAATATTTCAGGTAGCAGTTACTCTGTGAAGCCGCGCGCGCCGGTGATTTCAACGTTAGCCGCACACGTTTGCCGAGGAGGCGTGAATGAACTATTTCGTAACTGGTGCCACCGGTTTTATCGGCAAACGCCTCGTTGCCAAACTTCTGGCACGGCCCGACAGCGTCGTATACATTCTGCTCCGCGCCCTTGAGTTGCCGCGCATCAGCGAGTACCACGAGTATTGGGGCGTCGACCCAAGCCGTGTCGTTCCTGTCGTCGGTGACCTGACCCTGCCGCATCTGGGCGTTTCAAAAACAGACCTGCGCAAGCTTAAAGGAAAGATCACCCATTTTTTCCACCTCGCCGCAATTTACGACCTCAAGGCCAGCGCTGAAGATCAGCAGCGCGCCAATGTCGATGGCACGCGCAACACCCTCAATCTTGCCGAAACGATTGCTGTAAAACATTTTCACCTGGTCAGCTCGATTGCCTCGGCTGGCCTATTTGAGGGACTCTTTCGCGAAGACATGTTCGAGGAGGCCGAGCATCTCGAGAATCCCTACTTCCGCACCAAACATGACTCAGAAGCCATTGTGCGCAAGGAGTGCCGTGTGCCGTGGCGCATCTACCGCCCGGCCATTGTCGTCGGCGACTCGCGTACCGGTGAGATGGACAAGATCGATGGTCCGTACTACTTCTTCAAACTCATCCAGAAGATCCGTAAGCTTGTGCCAAGCTGGATGCCGACCATCGGCATTGAGGGCGGACGTATCAATGTTGTTCCGGTGGACTTTGTAGTTTCTGCGATGGATTACATTGCGCACCTTAAAAATGAGGACGGTCAGTGCTTTCACCTGACAGACCCGAGCCCCATGCGGGTTGGCGATCTGCTCAACAGTTTTGCCCGCGCCGCCCACGCGCCGCAAATGACCATGCGCATCAATGCGGCGATCTTTGGCTTCATTCCCCGTCACATCCGCAAGGCGCTGTTCGCCCTGACCCCGGTTCGCCGTATCCGTAACGCGATAATGAAAGATCTCGGACTCCCCGACAGCATTTTCGAGTTCGTCAATTACCCGACCCGTTTTGATTGCCGCGAGACTCTGCGCGTACTCAAAGGCACCGACATCGCCGTTCCGCCACTCGATACCTACGCCTGGCGCCTGTGGGATTACTGGGAGCGCCATCTTGATCCCGATCTGTTCATTGACCACACCCTGCGTGGCCAGGTCGCCGGCAAGGTTGTGCTGCTCACCGGAGGTTCCTCTGGCATCGGAAAGGCCACGATCCGCAAGATTGCCGAAGCCGGCGCCATCGCTGTGACTATCGCCCGTGATGCCAAACAGCTTGACGAAACCCGCCTTGAGTTCGCAGCGGCAGGTCTGACGCTGATCACCCACGTGGTGGACATCGCCGCGAAGGAGCAATGCGATGCCCTCGTCAAGCTCATGAACGAGCAGTATGGCGGCGTCGATATCCTGATCAACAATGCCGGTCGTTCCATACGCCGCGGCGTCGAGAACTCGTTCGATCGTTTCCACGATTACGAACGCACCATGGAGGTCAATTACTTTGGCGCACTGCGTCTGACCATGGGCTTGCTCCCCGCGATGCTTGCAAAACAGAAGGGGCACGTGGTCAACATTTCTTCGATTGGCGTCCTGACCAATGCGCCACGCTTCTCGGCCTATGTCGCCTCAAAGGCGGCGATGGATGCCTGGACTCGTTGCGCGGCTTCGGAATTCGCTGACCGTCATATTGACTTCACGACGATCAACATGCCACTGGTCAAAACCCCGATGATCTCGCCGACAAAACTCTACGAGCAGGTGCCAACGCTAACGCCGGAAGAAGCCGCCGTTCTCGTGATTGATGCCATCATCCGCAAACCGGTTCGCATTGCCACCCGGCTGGGTATTTTTGGCGCGCTGCTGCATTCACTGACGCCGAAGGTAGCGCAAATCGTCATGAATACCAGCTTCAATATGTTCCCCGACTCAATTGCTGCCGGTCAAAACAAGGAGTCTGTTGCGCTCCAACACCCATCGGCAGATCAGATCGCTTTTGCGCAGGTCATGCGCGGCTTGTATTTTTGAGCGCTGCATGGCGGGCGTGCTAAGCTCAGCAAGCTTCTTAACATCAAACAGAACAGTTTCAACATGCCCAATCCTTCAGAGAATCCCGGACAGAACGCCCGCGCCCTGCTTAAATCCTTGCAAGAGAGTTTTTCGGCTTTCCGCGATTACTCGCCGCTGGCGATTGGCATCGACAAACAACTCCTTGCGCGCCTGAGCAGCCTTGACCGAAAAACCCTGCGCATTGCGCTGGGCATGCACACCCACTCGCAGCGCTATCTCAAGACTATGGAGAAAGCGACTCACCGTCTTGATCTGGACGGCAATATCGGCGACGAAGTCACGGCAACACATCGCAACCACGCGACCGAAGTCCTGTGCGAGCGCTCCAAAAAGGACGCCGAGCGACGCAAAGCTCAACGCGCGGCCGAAGCGCTCGAGCGCCAGCGTACCGAGAAACTCAGCCAACTGGTCGAAAAGTTCGGCAAGGCCAGGTAGCGCGTCGTGAAACGCTTCAGGCCAGCGCTCACTTTACGGCTTGCGCAATGACCGGAAGCTGCAAGGAGGCGTCCTGTTCAATCGTCCAGTTGCCGGTCAAACGCCATTCGTTCTTTTCGTCTTCCAGGGCAATATGCCAACGGCCAACCAACAGGGCGCCGAGCTTGCCTGAATAAGCCCCCCCGCCGTCGGCGCGCAAGAGCAGGTTCTGATCGACTCCGGCGCGTGTTGGATGAACGATGTGGAGTTTGAGCACTTCCGGCAGCACGACGCCCGGCCCCGCGTGCAGCAGAGCCCGAATCTGCGCGCCGTCGGCGCTTTGCATCAGCGTGGCTTGCAAGCCCAGACTGAGCGCTTTCTGCTCACGCTCGTTCATCTTATTTATGGCCAGGCCCTGCTTGTAATAATCACCATCGACCAGACCATCATTGCTCTTGACCGCCAGATAGGCAGTAAACAACCCGGCAATGACAACGATGAACGGTCCGGCCATGAGTATCCATGGCCAGGAATGGCGGTACCAGGGTTGAGTTTTTTCGCTTAGATTAGTATTCATGGCATGAAGAACGTGGTTTTCTCGCGCACGGCAATCTTGTCGTGATTAAGCGCGCGAATATCGAAGAATATCTTGTTGGAGCCCTTGCTGGCGGCCCCGTTCTTGACCGAAGTGACGATCAGAAATTTCTGGTTGGTAGCGGCTGGCACCTCGACGATCTGCTCGCCAGCGATCTCGATGCCTTCGATCCCGTTGGCGCTGATCGCGTAGCGATGCGCCATATCGTCGGTATTCATGACGTGCAACGTGAACACGTTCTCGATTCGTTCGTCGTCCGCCTCACGGTAAAGTGTCGAGCGATCACGCAAGACATCGACCTTGAGCGGAATTCGGGCACTCAGACTCCAGGCCGTAGCGGCCATGATCAGCAGCAGGATCGCAGTATAGAGGATAGTGCGCGGACGCATCAGATGGCCGAGAATATCGCGCGACGCATAGTGCTTGGCCAGCGCATTTTCGGTCGAGTAACGTATCAGTCCGCGCGGGAAGCCGACCTTATCCATCACTGTATCGCAGGCGTCGATACAGGCGGCACAGGCAATGCACTCGTACTGCAAACCGTTACGAATATCGATACCGGTCGGACAGACCTGGACGCAAATCCCGCAATCGACACAATCACCCAGCGGCGAGGCTTGGGCATCAAGCCCTTTCTTGCGCAGGCCGCGGGGTTCGCCACGCGCCTCATCATAGGTGATGATCAGCGTGTCGGGATCGAACATGACGCCCTGGAAACGGGCGTAGGGGCACATATACTTGCACACCTGCTCGCGCATGAAGCCGGCCATCATGTACAGGAAACCGGCATAAAACAGGATCCAGAAAATCTCCCAGGAGCCCAGCGTTAAGGCGACAGTGGAGACGATCAGCTCCTTGATCGGCGTGAAGTAGCCGACGAAGGTGACGCCGGTCCACAGCGCCACGAGCAGCCATAACAAATGCTTGACGAGCTTCAAACGCAATTTGCGCGCATTCATCGGCTGACCGTCGAGCTTCATCCGCGCCGGACGCTCACCCTCGACCTTGCGCTCTATCCACATGAAGAGTTCGGTGTAAACCGTCTGCGGGCAAGCGTAACCGCAGAATAAGCGACCGCCGACAGCGGTCACGAGAAAAAGCACATACGCCGAAATGACCAGTAGAACAGCCAGGTAAATCGCATCCTGTGGCCAGAAAACCATGCCCAGAATATAAAACTTGCGCTCCACCAGATGAAAAAGAACGGCTTGACGTCCCCCCCAGTCAATCCAGCACAGGCCATAGAACAGTGCCTGGGTAAAAAAAACCATGACCCAGCGCCAGTTGTCGAATACGCCTTTTACGCTGCGTGCATAAATCGTTTTGTGCTTCTCGAACAGTCCGTCGGTGTTGATGACAATCGGCTTGACGGGAGGTTTCGCTGCCTTATTCATGACCTACGCCTTAATCTATTTCAGAATTACACGCTACTCTAATATTGCTTGTAAGAGGGCATGTAATTATGAAACAAACCAGATTTCTTGCTTACATCGCAAAACGGGGCAACTCGCGTTGCCCCGTTACTGGCCAGAATTACTACTTCTTCTCGCCGCCACCGCTCAGATTGAGCACATAAGCGGAGAGCAGGTGAATCTTGGCTTCGCCAAGGAATTCTTTCCACGCCGGCATCTGGTTGACGCGCCCCTTGGTGATTCCTTCGACGATTTTTGCCTCGGAACTCCCGTACAGCCAGACCTTGTCCGTCAGATTGGGGGCGCCGACCGCCTGCATCCCCTTGCCATCCTGACCATGACAGGCAAAGCAAACAGTCTCGAACTTCGTTTTTCCCTTGGCGGCAAGCGCACTGTCGTGGGTCAGGCCAGAGAGCGAGCGGACGTAGTTGGCCACTTCCCTGGCGCCGGCTTCACCACCGATGGCATCGGGATTCCCGCCATAGGGCGGCATCATTCCCATGCGACCATTGGTAATCGTTTCCACGATCTGAGCCGGTTCACCACCCCACTGCCAATCTTTGTCGGTGAGGTTCGGGAAGCCCTTGTCCATTGCCCCTTGTCCCGTCGTGCCATGACACTGGATGCAGTAGGTCTGGAACAGACGGCCCCCCATTTCCATAGCCTCCCGGTCAGCCGCGACGGCCTGCAGGTCCATCTTCAGATACTTGTCGAAAAGCGGCTTGACCTGGGCATCGACGGTTTCGACTTCCTTCTTGTACTCACCGGCTGAAGACCAAGCAAACAGGCCCTGAAAACGACCGAATGTCGGATACAAAATGCCATAAACCAGCGCAAAAACAACCGTCAGGTAAAACAGCCAACTCCACCATTTTGGCAAGGGATTGTTGAACTCCTCAAGATCTTCGTCCCATACATGACCGGTGGTATCCGTCGTCTCTGCCTTCCCCCGGTGGTGAATGCTTTGCGACCAGAGAAAGACGGCGCACGCCAGAATGCTGGCCAGAACAATTACGATGACATACCAGTTCCAAAACTCATTTACAAAATCGCTCATGATGTTTTCCTTTGTTCGTTGCGCGACATACCGAGCTCGGTTCGATCTGCTCCCTCATCTGCAAACGGCAAGTTGGCCGCTTCATCGAATCGTTTTTTGTTGCCTTTCATGCCGTAAGCCCACCACACGATACCCAGAAAAGTCAGCAGGGAGACCACCGTCATGACAGAACGTAGCTCGTTGATATCCATGGTTTTACTTGGCGCCTTTCAGTTCGATCCCCATCCCCTGCAGATAGGCGATCAGAACTTCCAGTTCGGTTTTGCCTTCAAGCAGCTTGCTGGCCCCGGCAATCTCGGCGTCGCTGTAAGGCACACCGACCCTACGCAGGGCGCTCATTTTTGCGCCGATGACGGAGGCATTGACCGCAGTCTTGTCAAGGAAGGCGTAAGCCGGCATATTGGATTCGGGAACGACATCCCGCGGATTGATCAGGTGCGCGCGATGCCACTCGTCCGAATACCGGCCGCCGACCCGATGCAGGTCCGGCCCCGTGCGCTTGGAACCCCACTGGAACGGGTGGTCATAAACGAACTCGCCGGCCACCGAATAGTGGCCATAGCGCTCGGTTTCGGCGCGGAACGGACGGATCATCTGCGAGTGGCAGTTGTAGCAGCCTTCGCGGATATAGATGTCGCGCCCCGACAGGCGTACCGGGTCGTAGGGCTTCAGACCCTCGACCGGCGTGGTAGTTGATTTCTGGAAAAACTGGGGAACGATCTCAAGCAGGCCGCCAACACTGATTACCAGCACAATCAGGATGATCAGCAGACCAACGTTGCGTTCTATTGAATCATGCGTAAGTTTCATTTTATTGTAGCCTCCCTGTTAGGCGTGTTGACCGGCCGGAACCAGCACGGGAGCATCTTCTGTACTGCCGCCAGCGATTGTCTTGAACATGTTGTAGGCCATGATCAGCATGCCGGACAGGAAGAGCAGGCCACCCACCAAACGGATTGCATAGAATGGATAGGTCGCCTTGACCGTTTCAACAAAACTGTAAGCTAACGTGCCGTCGGCATTACCCGAGCGCCACATCAGACCCTGCATAACGCCGGAAATCCACATCGAAGCGATATAGAGCACGATGCCGATGGTCGCCACCCAGAAGTGGACAGTCATCAGCTTGATGCTATGCATTTCGGGTTTGCCGTACAGGCGTGGCAGCAGGTAGTACAGGGAACCGATCGTCACCATAGCCACCCAGCCCAGCGCACCGGAGTGCACGTGGCCTATCGTCCAATCGGTATAGTGCGATAACGCATTCACCGTCTTGATCGACATCATCGGGCCTTCGAAAGTCGACATGCCGTAAAAAGACAGCGAGGTAATCAGGAACTTCAGGATCGGATCATCGCGCAACTTATGCCAGGCGCCTGACAAGGTCATGATGCCGTTGATCATGCCACCCCAGGACGGCGCCAGCAGAATCAGCGAGAAGAGCATGCCGACCGATTGCGTCCAGTCGGGCAGCGCGGTGTAGTGCAGGTGATGCGGACCGGCCCACATATAGGTAAAGATCAGCGCCCAGAAGTGCACCACCGACAGACGGTACGAATAAATCGGACGACCGGCCTGCTTCGGGACAAAGTAGTACATGATGCCGAGGAAACCCGCGGTCAGGAAGAAGCCGACCGCGTTGTGACCATACCACCACTGAATCATCGCATCCTGCACACCCGCATAGGCCGAATAGGACTTGGGCGTCAGGATGCCGGCGGCAAAGACCGGAATCTCGGCGCTATTGACCAGGTGCAATACAGCCACGGTCAGGATCATGGAGCCGAAGAACCAGTTGGCGACGTAAATATGACTGACCTTGCGCTTGACGATGGTGCCAAAGAAGACAATGGCGTATGACACCCAGACGACGGTGATCAGGATGTCGATCGGCCACTCCAGCTCGGCGTATTCCTTGCCGGTGGTAAAACCCAGGGGCAGGGACAGCGCTGCCAGCAGGATCACCAGTTGCCAACCCCAGAAGGTGAAGGCCGCCAGGCCGCCAGCAAACAAACGGGCATGGCTGGTGCGCTGAACAACGTAATAGGAGGTTGCGAACAACGCACAGCCGCCAAAGGCGAAAATCACCGCATTGGTGTGCAGCGGACGCAAACGACCGTAGGAAAGCCACGGCCCGAAATTCAACTCGGGCCAGACCAGTTGGGCAGCGATGATCACGCCGACCAGCATCCCGACGATGCCCCAAACAACGGTCATCACGGCAAATTGCCGCACTACCTTGTAGTTATATGTTGACAGAGTTTCCGACATGGACCACCTCATTTTGAGAGAAAAACCCGACTTTCGCCGCCTTTAAATACCCCTATCAGCAGCATTGTATTAAACAGCCAGCATTCTACCCAATTGCCGGAAAGCTATGTTTATTTTTGCGGCGCTCCTGTGCCACGTTTCGCATCCGCTTTCACTTTCGCCTCAACCGATCGTCCAGATATGGCATCGTCATCGTCCATCAAAATTCGATAGGCCGGCCCTTCCATATCGTCGAACTGGCCGCTACGCACCGACCACCAGAAAACAACGCCGATCAGGAAGACCAGAACGACAGAAACAGGAACAAGGAGATACATGATTTCCATCAGACCCCTTCCACCCTTTGCAAACGCAGGGAATTTAACACCACCAGCAGCGAACTGCCGGACATGCCGACGCCGGCCATCCACGGCGTGATGAAACCGGCCATCGCCAGGGGAAGCGCTACAAGGTTATAAGCAAAGGACCACAGCAGGTTTTGCCGGATGATGCGCAAGCAACGGCGCGCAACGAAAAAACCCCGGCCCAGATGCTCCAAATTTTCCGAGAGCAATACCAGATCAGCCTGCGTGCGCGCCAACTGCGAGCCACCGCCCATGGCCACCGACACCTGCGCCTGAGCCAGTACCGGCGCGTCATTGACCCCATCACCGACCATCGCGACGATCGCCCCGCCAGCCTGCAAACGACTGACATATTCATGCTTACCCTGCGGTGAAATACCGGCATGCACCTCATCAATCGCCAGAGCCCGCGCCACCTTGAAGGCAACCGGCGCGGCATCACCGGTAAGCAGTGCAATCTGTCGCCCAGCGGCGCGCAGCGCAGCGATCATCGCTACCGCTTGCGGCCGGATTTCATCTCCGAAGCGAAACAGCGCCAGCCAGCCCGCCTCGCTTCCCAACGCAATCACGGTATCGCTGCTCGCCGCGAAAACGCGCGCCGACTCCGGCAGCGGCTGCCCGTGCAGCGCACAGACGTAGTCCGGACGCCCAACCCGGACGGCTTTGCCCTGGTGCAGCGCACTCATACCGCTGCCCGGCTCATTGCTCACGCTAGCAAGCACTGGAAGACCGGCGCCGACCGCGGCTGCGCGCAGCGCTGCACCGATTGGATGCTCGGAAGACTGCTCGATGGCTGCCGCCAGCGCCAGGCAAGCCGGCTTGTCGAAAACGGTGCCCAGAGGCAGAACCTCCAGCAACTGCATGTGTCCGCGAGTCAAGGTTCCGGTCTTGTCAAAAACAAAGTGCGTTGCCCGCGCCAGAGTCTCGATCGCGTGGCTGTGCGTCACCAGCAGACCGGCGCGCGCCATGGCGCCGCTGGCCACTGTCAGGGCCACCGGCGTTGCCAGCGACAAGGCGCAGGGACAGGTCACCACCAGCACCGAAACGGTGATCCACAAGGCCTTCGCCGGATCGATAACGCACCAGGCCAACGCCACTGCCGCCGCAATGACCAGCAACGCCAGAATAAAGCGTCCGGCAATCCGGTCGGCAAGCTCGACGAGTCGGGGCTTCTCCAGCGCCGCGCGTTCCATCAGGCGAATGATCGCCGACAGACGGGTCGCCTCGCCGACCTGTTCGACGCGGATGAACAGTGGGCTTTCGACATTGAGCGCACCACCGGTCACCGCCGCGCCGGGAAACTTGGCAACCGGCGCGCTTTCACCAGTGAGCAAGGACTCATTGGCGCAACTGGCGCCTTCGATTACCAGGCCGTCCGCCGGAATCGTTTCCCCTGCCCTGACCAGCACCACATCACCTGGCGCGAGTTCGGCGGCCATCACCTGCTCCTGCGCTTGATCAAGCGGATAGCCGGCAACGCGCGCAGCAAAGGCTGGCAGCAAGCGGGCCAGCGCCTCGGTGACGCTCACCGCGCGCTGCCTGGCCGTCATTTCGAGGAAGCGCCCGCCGAGCAAGAAAAAGACAAACATGGTGACCGAATCGAAATAGACCTCGCCCGATGCCGTCAGCGTCGCCCATACGCTGGCCGCAAAGGCGGCGCCAACGCCCAGCGCGACTGGCACGTCCATGCCGACCCGACGCCGCCGCAGATCGCGCCAGGCGCCGCGAAAGAAGGGCGCGGCCGAATACAGGATGACCGGCAACGTCAGCAGCATGCTCGCCCAGCGCAACAACAATTCGATGTCCGGCGCCATATCACCGTCACCAGCGAGATAAACCGGAATGGCGTACATCATCACTTG
Source organism: Propionivibrio sp. (assembly GCF_029255185.1). Classification (GTDB taxonomy): domain Bacteria; phylum Pseudomonadota; class Gammaproteobacteria; order Burkholderiales; family Rhodocyclaceae; genus Propionivibrio. The sequence continues at coordinate 819 of NZ_JAPUVO010000106.1, read as the reverse complement.
CATCATCCCGAAGCCAGCGACGAATACGCGCCACAGCGCGCTGCGCCGCTCTTTGCGCGCCAGGTCCTCGCTCATCGCCGCGTCGTAGGGGTAGGCGCGATAGCCGATGGCAACGATTGCCGCCAGGATGTCGGAGAGTTTGATCCGGCGCTCATCCCAGCGCACGCGTGCACGCCGAGTGGCGAAGTTGATATGCACAGCGATTACGCCGGGAAGCTGCGCAACCTGCTGCTCGTTAAGCCAGATGCAGGCGGCGCAGGTGATCCCCTCGATGATCAACGACGCTTCACGTTCACCCTCACCAAAATCCCGCACGAAACTCTTCTGGAAATCGGCATGGTCATAGAGTTTCAGCCCCTGCAGAACGGTCGGCACCGCCTCGCGCGGCGAGTCCGGCAGTGCATCGCGATTGCGGTAATAGTCGCTCAGCCCGTTATCGACAATCGCCTGCGTCACGGCCTGACAGCCAATGCAGCACATGACACGCGGCTGACCATCAATGCTCACCGATAGATCAAGGCCGGCCGGAACCGGCAGACCACAGTGATAGCAATTATCCTGACCCATCTCCGCTCAGTTCCCGATAACAAAAAAAGCCGCCAGCCACCACCCGCGTCTTTCGAAGGTCGAGAGTATATGCCAGTTCCGCGCCGGACCGATTCTGATGGGAGGTGATCGAGCCAGGGCAATTGCATCAAATTCCCTTTAACCCGAGGAGACTGGCGCGATAAGCATCGGAAGAAGCGGCGAGAATGCGACGAGTATAGATACCCCCTTTTTTCTTGGAGGTATCGAGGCGGAAAAGATTGAGGACGAGGC
>NZ_JAPUVO010000105.1 GCF_029255185.1 Propionivibrio sp. | reverse complement strand
TGGTTTCCCCCATTCACCATATGGGTGAGCGCCATGGACAAGAACAACAAGATCTAAGCTGTTGATTTCTTTGCGGCACTCTGCGTCCTTCGCGCCTTTGCGGTGAACAACTGAGTTTTTAAGGTTGAATCCACCGCAAAGGTGAATATCCACCTGCTTCAGGTTCAGGTGTTTTGAACAACAATATTCGGGAACTTGGCGCTCATGTCCTTGGCGCGCTCAGCGACCTTCACCGCAAGACGGCGGGCAATCGCCCGGTAGATGTCGGCGGCGCGGGAATCAGGGGCGCCAACCACCGTCGGCCGCCCGGCATCGGCCAGTTCCCGGATCGAGAGTTCGAGCGGAAGCGAACCGAGCAATTCGGTATCGTAGTCCTGACACATCTTCTCGCCGCCACCATGGCCGAAGATATGCTCTTCGTTGCCGCACTTGGAGCAGATATGGATGCTCATGTTCTCGACCAGCCCGAGAATCGGAATCCCGACCTTATCAAACATTTTCAGGCCCTTACGCGCATCGATCAGCGCGATGTCCTGCGGCGTGGTGACGATCACCGCACCGGTCACCGGAACCTTCTGCGCCAGTGTCAATTGTGTATCGCCGGTACCCGGCGGCATGTCGACGATGAGATAGTCCAGCTCCCTCCAATGGGTCTGATTGAGCAATTGCTCAAGCGCCTGGGTGACCATCGGACCGCGCCAGACCATTGGCGAATCGACATCAATCATGAAGCCGATCGACATTGTCTGCACCCCGTAAGCGATCAACGGATCCATCGATGTGCCGTCCTCCGACTCCGGCTGGCGACCAGCCAGACCGAGCATCTGCGGAATTGAGGGGCCGTAGATGTCGGCGTCGAGCAGACCAACGCTCGCACCTTCCTGGGCCAGGGCCAGCGCCAGATTGACTGCGGTTGTACTCTTGCCAACGCCGCCTTTGCCAGACGCTACGGCAATGATATTCTTGACGCCCTTGAGTGGCTTCAGATTGCGCTGCACGGCGTGGGCAATGATCTTGATCGTCACGTTGACGGCTACACTGCTGACCCCCGGAACCGCCTTGAGCGCCGCTTCTACCATGCCGCGAATGCCGTCGACCTGTGTTTTCGCCGGATAGCCCAGTTCAACATCAAGCGACACCTTGTCGCCATCGACCGCTATGTTCTTTGCCGAACGGGTCGACAGAAAGTCTTTCTTCGTGTTCGGATCGATCAGATTTTTCAGCGCCGCTTGTACGGCATCCAGTGTTAAAGCCATTCTGCACTCCTTGTCGAGATACCCGAGTAATTTCGTCCAGTTTACCCGAAAACGGGATCGACCGCGCTTTGATAGAATGCACGCTTTGCCGCGCGCGGCTCCACCGACGCTTCACCGGAACTCCTGATCGCAGCCCATGACCCGAAAAATCCTCGTCACCTCCGCCCTGCCCTATGCCAATGGCGCCATCCATCTCGGCCATCTCGTCGAATACATCCAGACCGACATCTGGGTACGCTTCCAAAAGATGCAGCCCAAGGAAAGGGTCAGCGAATGCTGGTACGTCTGCGCCGACGACACGCACGGCACACCGATCATGCTGCGCGCCGAAAAGGACGGCATCACGCCGGAAGCACTGATAGCGCGGGTACACAGCGAACACTCGCGTGACTTCGCCGGCTTCCATGTCGCTTTCGACAACTTCTATACCACGCACTCCGACGAAACTCGTGACTGTGCCAACGAGATTTATTCCCGCCTGCAAAAGGGTGGCCTGATCGAGAAGCGCAGCATTGAGCAGTACTACGATCCGGTCCGGCAGATGTTTCTTCCCGACCGTTTCATCAAGGGCGAATGCCCCAAGTGCGGCGCCAAGGATCAATACGGAGATAACTGCGAGAACTGCGGCGCCGCCTATACACCAAATGACCTGATCGATCCGTACTCGACCGTTTCCGGCGCCAAACCGGAACTGCGCAACTCCGACCACTACTTCTTCAGGCTCTCCGACTCGAGCTGCCAGAGCTTCCTGCGCCGCTGGACACGCGAATCTGGCCGTCTTCAACCGGAAGCCGCAAACAAGATGCAAGAGTGGCTCGGTTTTGACGAAAATTCGGACGAAAACAAGCTCACCGACTGGGACATCTCGCGCGACGCACCCTATTTCGGTTTCGAAATTCCCGACGCGCCCGGCAAATACTTCTACGTCTGGCTCGACGCCCCAATTGGCTACATGGGCTCATTCAAAAACCTGTGCACTCGTCGCGGCATCGACTTTGACGAGTACTGGAAACCGGATTCGCAAACCGAGCTCTATCATTTCATCGGCAAAGATATCCTGTATTTCCACGCCCTCTTCTGGCCGGCCGAGCTTGAGCACGCCGGCTATCGCACGCCGACCAGCGTCTTCGCGCACGGCTTCCTGACCGTCGACGGCGCCAAGATGTCCAAATCACGCGGCACCTTCATTACCGCCGAGAGCTACCTGCAACAGGGACTCAACCCCGAGTGGCTACGCTACTATTATGCCGCCAAGCTCAACAATTCGATGGAAGACATTGACCTCAACCTTGAGGATTTCGCCGCCCGCGTTAATTCGGACCTGGTCGGCAAGTACATCAACATCGCCAGCCGCTGCGCTGGTTTCATCAGCAAAAAATTCGACGGCCAACTAACAACGACTGATGCCCCCTGGCTCAAGCCGCTACGCGATACCGCGCAGACCATCGCCCAAGCCTACGAAGACCGCGAATTTGGCCGCGCCCTGCGCGAAGTGATGGCCCTGGCCGATAGCGCCAACGTCATCATCAACGATCGCAAGCCTTGGGAACTTGCCAAGCAAGCTGATAATAATCCCGAAGTAAGTGCTCAACTTCATGCCGCCTGTTCCGAAGCCATCGAAGCCTTCCGCCTGCTTACGCTTTACCTGAAGCCGGTGCTGCCCAAGGTCGCGCAAGCCGTGGAAGCCTTCCTCGGCATCGCCCCGCTGACCTGGAGTGACGCGGCGAAACCGCTGGCCGCCGGACACCAAATCAACAGCTACACCCACCTGATGACACGCATCGATCCGAAGCAGATTGCGGCGCTGGTCGACGCCAACAAGGCGACGTTCTCCCCCGCCCCCGAGACCGTTGCCCAAACCACCGTTGGTCATGACGACAGCATTAGCATCGACGACTTCATGAAGATCGATCTGCGCATCGCGCGCATTGTCGCTGCTGACCACGTCGAGGGGGCAGAAAAACTGATCCGCCTGGCACTCGACATTGGGGAAACGCAAAATGGCGGAATGAAAACACGGCAGGTCTTCGCTGGAATCAAATCCGCTTACGACCCGGCGCTGCTCATTGGCCGCATGACGATGATGGTTGCCAATCTCGCGCCGCGCAAGATGAAGTTCGGCATCAGTGAGGGCATGGTCCTCGCCGCCTCGGACCCGAATGGCAATACCCCTGGGATTTTCCTGCTTGCACCGGACGCCGGAGCCTTGCCCGGAATGCGCGTAAAATAAACAGGGCGTGCAACCAACCATCCCAGGCACCACTCGGGACGGCTAGCAGTTTGTCAGGCTTGATCGTGAAATTTGGCGCGAACAAAAAACCTTTGTTGCAGCCTTGAAGTACAACACATCCACATAATTCAGCACCGCCTCCGCCAACGGCATGCTGGCTAGCCTTGTTGTGAAGCCACGCCTTGTGCGTGTCATGCGAACTACTGTTGCAAGCGGACCAGAGCTTCCTCCGGAGTGTTGAAAAAATCAGGCGCGACCGACCGTTGTGTCAACGCGTCACCGATGTGGGCACGGGTGAAACTGCTGGCGGTATAGCGTGTGGCACGAACGTAAAACCGAACGACCACATCACGCACCATATCCATATAGGCATTAAGTAAATCAGGGTTAAGGGTGAAGTTATCGTAGTTCTCGATCGTATAGACCTTACGGCCCAATGGTTCGAGCCGAGCTTCAATCAGGCGACGGATAGTGTCGATATCGTGCTGGCTGCGAACGTTCAGTCCCTCGAAATTAACGAAGAAAATATTGTGCTCCGCGTCGTAGGCGAAGCGCTGCTCGAGCGGCAACGTCAGCATGTCGTCACGCAAGCCCATCGGCTCATCGCGAAAGATGCGCGCATCCATGGTTTTCAACTGCGGGCTGATGGCTGGACGAAAGGCCATTAGCGCCAGAATGTCGCGCTCCAGATCGACACCGGGGGCAATTTCGATCAGTTCCAGCCCGCTCTCGATCAGACGGAAAACGCAGCGCTCGGTAATGTAGAGAACTGTCTGTTTTCTCTTGAAGGCATATTCACCGCTGAAGGTGCGATGTTCGACGAGCGGAACGAATTTCGCCGTTTCGCCCTCGGTGAGAATTTTCAACGCGCCATTGACGACGGCGACATCGAGTTTCCCTGCGGTGAAAGTACCGACGAAAACAACTTTTTTTGCGGTCTGGCTGATGTTGATGAAGCCACCAGCACCGGACAGTCGCGGTCCGAACTTGCTGACGTTGAGATTGCCTAGGGCATCAGCCTGCGCCAGTCCGAGAAACGTGATGTCCAGCCCGCCACCGTCGTAGAAGTCAAATTGGGTCGGCTGGTCGATAATTGCTTCAGCGTTGGTCGCTGCGCCAAAACTCAAACCCATCGCCGGAACACCGCCAACCACGCCGGGTTCGGCGGTGAGGGTCATCAAGTCAATGACCTTTTCTTCGGCGGCAACGCTGGAGACGCCCTCGGGCATGCCAATGCCGAGATTGACGATGTCATTGGGTTTCAACTCAAAAGCCGCACGGCGGGCAATAATTTTTCGCTCGGAGAGTTCCATCGCCGGGATTGACGACATGGGAACCCGGATTTCGCCAGCATAGGCCGGGCTGTAGGGTTCGCTGAACGTCTGCATGTGGTATTCAGGCTTCTCGGCGATCACCACGCAATCGACCAGAATGCCGGGAATCTTGACCTGGCGGGAGTTGAGCGTACCGCGCTCGGCAATGCGCTCGACCTGGACAATGACGATGCCGCCCGAGTTGTGCGCGGCCATGGCAATGGCATTGGCTTCCAGGGTCAGCGCTTCCTTCTCCATGGTGATGTTGCCGTCAGGATCGGCAGTCGTGCCACGAATGATGCCAACATTGATCGGGAAGGTCTTGTAGAAAAGGTATTCCTCGCCGTCGATGACCATCAACTCGACCACATTTGTTGTGGTGATGCTGTTGAGCTTGCCACCACCGTGGCGTGGATCAACGAAGGTGCCAAGGCCAACGCGCGAGAGCAGCCCAGGCTTGCCCGCGGCAATGTCGCGGAAGAGATGGGTAATGATGCCTTGCGGCAGGTTATAGGCTTCGATGCGGTCGGTCACGGCAAGCTTTTGCAGCTTGGGAGCCAGCCCCCAGTGTCCGCCAATAACGCGCCTGACCAGGCCCTCGTGGCCGAGGTGGTTCAGACCACGCTCCTTGCCGTCGCCCTGGCCGGCAGCGTAGGCAAGTGTGAGATTGCGCGGGCTGCCCGCCGGTGACAGCGGATCGGCCCCAAGAAAGCGCTTCTCAAGCGCAATCGCAATATTCTCGGCGAAACCAATGCCGACAAAACCGCCGGTCGCCACGGTGTCGTTGTCACGGATCAGGCGCACGGCTTCGGCGGCGCTGACAATCTTGTTGCGCTTGGTCGGCACGTGTTGTGGGTTGGTCAACAGCGGATGGGTTGTTAGGATCACGTCATGCTTCCTTGGGTTGGTGGTGGTTGCCTGACAAGGGATTGCAGCCGGGTGAACACGGCGATCGCAGGCCGGTCGTTTGGTGAGGCTCGCACGATGCGTTGCGCATATCCAGTAGCATGTGCCAAATTGCCGGGAACCCCTGAGGGATCCCGGCAAAGGAGAATCAGACCACTCCGAGCGTACCGAGGACGATGGCCAGGGCACAGCAGATCACCGGGATCACGACGGAAACCATACCGATGTCGGCATAGCTCTGCTTGTGGGTGAGCTGGGTAATGCCGAGCAGGGTGATCACGGCACCATTGTGCGGCAGGCTGTCAAGGCCGCCGCAGGCGATGGCCACCACACGGTGCAGGACCTGCGGATTGATACCCTGGGCGAGGGCGGCCTGGTAGAACGTTTCGCCCATCGCGCCAAGGGCAATGCTCATGCCGCCCGACGCCGAGCCGGTAATGCCGGCAAGGATATTGGTGGCGATTGCCGAGGTGATCAGTGGGTTGTCAGAAATCGAGAGTAGGGCCGCCTGGATGATGGCGAAGGCACTAAGGGTCTTGACGACATTACCGTAGCCGACCTCGCTTGCCGTGTTGAGGATCGGCAGCATTGAGCCGAAAACACCGGCATTGACGGATTCCTTGACGTCGGTAAAGCGCTTCCAGTTGACGGCGATCGCGAAAATGACGGCCACCACCAGGGAAATCACCAGTGCCCAGATTCCGCGAACTGCGCCGAGATTGGTTTCGAAGGGCTTGGCCTTGAGGTAGTCATAGCCGGTCGCATTGGCCGTCAGGACGTACTCGGAAAGGATGAAGTTGAGGACCAGGACGATGATGATCGGCAGCAGAGCGACCCAGACACTGGGCAGATTGGCGCTGTCAAAATCCTTGACTACTTCGTTCGGGTGATTGCCGTAAAACTCGCCGCGCGCATTGGCTACCTTGGCGCGGTACATCAGCCACCAGGTGCCGGCAACGAACATGATGATGCCAATGATGGTACCCAGGACCGGGGCAGCATAAACGGTGGTCTTGAAGAAGGGCATCGGGATGGCGTTCTGGATCTGTGGCGTGCCAGGCAGGGCCGTCATCGTAAAAGTAAATGAGCCGAGGGCGATGGCGCCGGGGATCAGAAACTTGGGCGTTCCGGCTTCCCTGAAAAGGTGGGCGGCAATCGGGTAGACGGCAAAGGCGACGACGAAGAGCGAGACGCCACCGTAGGTCAGGATGCCGCAGGAAAGCACGACGGCGAGGATGGCCCGGCTCTTGCCGACCCTTTCGGCGATGTCATGGGCAATCGCCTTGGCGCAGCCGGAGTCTTCCATTACCTTGCCGAAGATAGCGCCGAGCAGGAAAACGGGGAAGAACAGTTTGAGGTAGTTGGCCAGGTTGGGCATGAAGACATGCGTGTAGGTGGCTATGATCGGCATGTCCGAGAACATTGCCGCAACCAAGGCCAGGATCGGTGCAAGGATGAGGACCGTTATGCCTCTGTACGCGAGGTACATGAGCAGGCCAAGTGATAATACGATGCCGATTACGCCAATCATGAAAGGTGCTCCTCCGTTAGTTTATTTTGGACGCCACTGACGCCCTCGATTTTGAAAGGGTAAAAGCGATCCGGAAAACGACCGCCTTTATCTCTTTCACCACGCCCCAAGGTTAGCAAATGCAACCAGTCTGAGTATCATTGACCGCTTCAACTCTGTCAATGCCGATTATTACTCCTGAATATTGCCTTTGAATTCCCACAGGAAGTTAAACAGTAACGACTGCGACCCGACCATCCCAGGTTCGAAGCCTGTATTTCCATTGTCTTTCAGCCTTTCAGCGAAGCCATGTCAATCACGAAGCGATATTTCACATCGCTCTTCAGCATGCGCTCGTAGGCTTCGTTGATTTCCTGAATCTTGATCACCTCAATATCCGAGGTAATGCCATGCTCGCCGCAAAAATCGAGCATCTCCTGGGTTTCGGTAATGCCGCCAATAACGGAACCGGCCACCGACTTGCGCCCCATGATCAACGGAATAGTATTCAGCAAGGGATCCAGGCCACCCAGATACCCGACGAGCACCAGCGTTCCGTTGAGCGACAACGTAGGCAGGTATGGATTGACGTCGTGGATATAAGGCACGGTATCGATGATCAGGTCGAAACGGCCCTTTACGGCAGCCATTTGCCCGCCATCGGTGGAGAGTACGACTCTGTCCGCGCCCAAATGACGCGCATCCTGCTCTTTGCCCGGTGATCGGGTAAAGAGCGAGGCCTCGGCGCCCAAGGCCTTTGTGAGTTTTAGCGCCATGTGGCCGAGCCCGCCCAGACCGATGACCGCCACCTTGCTGCCCTTGCCGACCTTCCAATGACGTAGCGGTGACCAGGTGGTGATGCCGGCACAAAGTAACGGCGCGGCTCCTGCCAGATCCAAGCCGTCGGGGATTTTCACCACGAACTTATCCGATACGACGATCTTTTCGGAATAGCCGCCGAATGTCGGCATCCGGTCATGACAATCAATATCGTTGTAGGTCAGGGTGTGACGCACCTCGCAATACTGCTCCAGTCCTTGTTCGCAAGCCGCGCAGTGCTGGCAGGAATCAACCATACAGCCGACACCGACATGAGCGCCAGCTTTGAAGCGGGTGACGTTCGGCCCAACACTAATCACGCGGCCGATGATTTCATGGCCAGGAACCATCGGGTAAATGCTATTCCCCCAGTCATTGCGGGCTTGGTGCAAATCGGAGTGGCATACGCCGCAGTAGATGATTTCGATCACCACATCGTTTGCACGCGCTTCGCGGCGATCGAAACGATACGGAGTCAGGTCATCCTTGGGAGAGTGTGTTGCGTATCCAAGAACATTCATGGTCATTTTGTCCTCCTTTTTTAACAGTCGATCAGTTGGTGCGGGAGACTTTACCAAAATCAGAGGGGCAGGCAACAAAAAGCCCACTCCGAAAAATGGGCTAGATGCTTGAATACGTGGTAGGGCGTGACAGATTCGAACTGTCGACCTACGGATTAAGAGTCCGCTGCTCTACCAACTGAGCTAACGCCCCACGTAGAAATTACTACGGCAATAAGACACTGATGCTTCCTGGTAGGTCGGGCGAGATTCGAACTCGCGACCAACGGATTAAAAGTCCGCTGCTCTACCAACTGAGCTACCGACCCGGAAAAAGAGGAAGGGCGGATTATAGGGATCGGTCAGAAGCCTGTCAACGCAAGGCTGTCGCGAACCGATCAGAACTGAGTTTCTTTTTTGCCAATCACGTAGGGCGTCGGGTCAGGAACGCCTGCCGCTGCAAAGCCTTCGCGGCGCAGGCGGCAGGAATCGCAAACACCGCAGGCGCGGCCTTTTTCATCAGCCTGGTAGCAGGAAACCGTGAACTGGTAATCAACGCCGAGGGCGCCGCCGCGACGAATGATGTCGGCCTTGGAAAAATTAATCAGTGGCGCATGGATGGTTAGCCTGGCGCCTTCCACTGTGGCCCGGGTTGCCAGGTTGGCCATGGTTTCGAAGGCGGCGATGTAGGCCGGGCGGCAGTCCGGGTAGCCTGAATAGTCGACGGCATTGACGCCGACGAAGATGTCACGGCTACCTAGTACTTCGGCCCAGGCCAGCGCCAAAGAAAGCATGATGGTATTGCGCGCAGGTACGTAGGTGACGGGGATTCCCGATTGAGCGCCATCGACCGGGACGGCGATGGCCGGGTCGGTAAGTGCCGAACCACCGAATTCGCCAAGTGCCAGTTGCATCACACGATGCTCGCAGGCACCCAGGCTCTTGGCCACCTGCGCTGCGGCGGCAAGTTCAACGGCGTGTCGTTGGCCGTAGTCAAGCGACAGACAATAGCAGTCGTACCCGGCGTCGCGGGCAATGGCCAGGGTCGTAGCCGAATCGAGGCCGCCTGAAAGGAGGACGACGGCAGGCGGCCGGCTGGGGGCGAATGGCGTGTGCATGGCTTGTAAATAAGCGGTTTGTGACCAAGAATAGCCTGCCATTTTACCGGCTTTTAGCCAGACCCTGCCTACATCCTGCGCTACAATCGCCTTCTTTCAGCCCGCTTTCCATTCCCGGAGAAGATGATGCGCCCGACGAAATATCTGACCCTATTTGCCACTCTACTTCTTGTGGGGTCTTCAGTTCAGGCGGCCGAAGCCAACAGAACTTCGCTGAAGGTTGGTTTGCTGTCCACCCTGTCCGGCCCTGGCGCCGGCCTTGGCGTCGATATTCGTGACGGTTTCAATCTGGCGGTCAAGCACCTGAACGGGAGGTTCGGTGGTCTGCCTGCTGAAGTGATCGTGGTTGATGACCAGCAGAAGCCCGAGGTCGCCCAGCAGGCGGTCGAAAAATTCCTGAAGAAGGACAAGGTCGATTTCATGACCGGAATCGTCTTTTCGAACATCATGCTGGCGGTTGGCCCGCCGATTTTCGATAGCAAGACTTTCTTCATTTCGGCCAACGCCGGGCCATCACAGTATGCCGGTGAGCAGTGCACCCCCTTCTTTTTCAACGTAGCCTGGCAAAACGATAATCTGCATGAGGCCGTTGGCCAGTACGTTCAGAATAAAGGCTTCAAGAATGTCGTTCTGGTGGCGCCCAATTACCCCGGCGGCAAGGATGCGATGGTCGGCTTCAAGCGCTTTTACACAGGCAGGGTCAGCGAGGAGATTTATACCAAACTGGGGCAGCTCGATTACGCTGCCGAGCTTGCCCAGATCAGATCGCTCAAACCGGATGCCGTGTTCTTTTTTCTTCCCGGCGGCATGGGCATCAATTTCATCAAGCAATTTGTCGCCGCCGGCCTGTCGGCTGATTCACAGCTTTTTGCCCCCGGCTTTTCGGCCGACGAAGACGTGATCAAGGCAGTTGGTGCGCCGATGCTCGGTATGTTCAACTCATCGCACTGGGCACACGACATGGATAACGCCGAAAACAAGCGTTTCGTCGCCGATTTCCAGAAGGACTTCGGACGCTTACCATCGCTCTACGCCTCGCAGGGCTATGATGCAGCCCTCCTGATCGACGCTGCCGTACGTGACGTGAAAGGCAAGCTCGACGACAAGGAGGCTCTGAGAAAGGCGCTCGAAGCCAAACACTTCAAATCGGTTCGCGGCGACTTCAAGTTCAATACCAACCACTACCCGGTGCAGAATTACTACCTGCGCGTAATTGGTCGCGACGCCCAGGGCCGCGTGACCAACAAGACCATGGGCACAGTGTTCACCAACCACGCCGATGCCTACGTCGCGCAGTGCTCGATGAAATAACACAGCAAGCTCTTTCAACGCAGAGTACGCAGAGGCGCAGAGAGAGAATCAATATCGTTTTTCTCTGCGATCTCTGCGCCTCTGCGTACTCTGCGTTGAAAGCGGTTAACTTCCATCCCTATGACCCAACTCATTCTCGAACAGGCGCTCAACGGCTTGCAATTCGGACTCATGCTGTTCCTGCTGGCTGCCGGGCTGACGCTGGTGTTTGGCATCATGGATATGATCAACCTCGCGCATGGGTCCTTGTACATGGCCGGGGCGTATCTTGCGGCGGCAGCGACGCAGGCCAGTAACTCATTCGTGGTCGGCATCGGCGCTGCCATGCTGGCTACGGCAATTCTTGGCGCGTTGCTTGAGATCACTTTGCTGCGTCGGCTTTATGCGCGCAACCATCTGGCGCAGGTGCTCGCCACCTTTGCCCTGATCCTGATTGCCAATGAGGCGGTGCGCATGATCTGGGGCGCACAGCCGGTGCCGCTCAATGCGCCGGACGCGCTTTCCGGACCGGTCAACATCGCCGGTTTCTTCTATCCAGCCTACCGTTTACTGATCATCGGCGTCGGCGCACTGGTTGCCGTCCTGCTCTATGTCTTGGTAACGCACACACGACTGGGCATGTGGGTGCGTGCCGGCGCCTCGAATCGCGAAATGACCGAGGCATTAGGCATCAACGTGCGCCTACTGTTTACGATCGTTTTTGCCTTCGGAGCGGCGCTTTGCGCGCTGGCCGGCGCCATGCTCGGACCGTTGCTGGCGGTCCAGGCCGGCATGGGGGAAAGCATTCTGATCTTAGCTTTCGTAGTGATCGTCATTGGCGGCATCGGATCGATTCGCGGCGCTCTGGTCGGCAGCCTGCTGGTGGGCATAGTTGATACCCTGGGCCGCGCCGCCTTGCCTTCACTGCTCAGCTTGTTTCTGTCACCGGAGGTGGCGTCCAATTTCGGACCAGCGCTTGCATCTGTCCTGATTTATCTGCTGATGGCGGCCATTCTTTTCTGGCGACCGGAAGGCCTCTTTCCGGCGAGAGCCTAAACATGGGGCTTTATGAATCTTCAAAACGCCGCCGGGTGGCGGCCGCCATAACCTTGGCCTCCCTGCTTGCGCTACCCTGGCTGATAACTGCCCTTGATCAAGGTTTCTATATCAGTTTTGCCAGTCGCGTGCTGATTTTTGCGCTGGCGGCAACCAGCCTCAATCTGGTCATTGGCTTTGGCGGCATGATTTCTTTCGGGCACGCAGCCTTTTTCGGCACCGGTGCATACTGTGTGGCAGTACTGGCCGAGAGTGGAATAGTTTCGGCTGCTCTGGCATGGCCGCTGACCATGGCGCTGACGGCGCTGCTGGCCTTGTTGATTGGCGCGATCAGTTTGCGTACGCGGGGCGTCTATTTCATCATGATTACCCTGGCTTTCGCACAGATGGTTTTCTATCTGGTGGTTTCGCTCAAGGCCTGGGGGGGGGACGATGGCCTTTCACTGGTGCGGCGTTCGATTTTCGGCGGACTCGATTTGAAGGACGATACGACCTTTTACTTTGTTGTCCTGGCTATTCTGGCGCTGGTCCTGGTGGCGCTTGACCGTCTCGCCCATTCGCGCTTCGGGCGGGTGATCCAGAGCATCCGAGAGAATGAAACGCGGATGGAGGCGCTGGGCTACCCGGTGTTTGCGTACAAGCTGGTCTGTTTCGTCATCGGCGGCGCACTGGCCGGATTGGCTGGCGCCTTGCTGGTGAACCAGAGCGGGCTGGCCAGTCCGAATCTGCTGCACTGGATGCAGTCGGGAACACTGATGGTGATGATTGTGCTCGGTGGCGTCGGCAGCGTCTATGGTGGTGTGGTCGGTGCCGTGCTCTTGCTGCTGGGCGAAGAGATTTTGGCCGAGTGGGTGCCGCATTGGCCGATCGGCCTGGGTGTCCTGCTGCTGGCGGTCGTTTTGTGGGCGCCACTGGGTATTGCCGGTCTCTTCGGCTGGGGGCGCAGCCGTGAATGAGTGCCGGACGACCCTGCTTGAAGTGAGTGATGTGAGCAAACACTTTGGCGGTATCTACGCACTCAACGCGGCGTCGTTGGAAATTCAGACCGGCGAAGTGCATGCACTGATCGGGCCTAATGGCGCCGGCAAGACAACGCTGATCCACGTCCTCTCGGGCACCATGCTCCCGGATGCCGGGCGCGTCGTTTTCGCTGGCAAAGATCTGGTACGGCGGCAGATGCATGAACGTGTGGCGCTTGGACTGGCGCGTTCGTATCAGATCACCAACCTGTTCCCGCGCCTGACGGTGCTGGACAACGTCACGCTGGCGGTTCAGGGGCGGGTGCGCGACTGGGGTTCCAGCTTTAGTTTCTGGAGGCCTTTTTCAGTTGATTCGGCGATTATCAGCGAGGCCTATGATTTTCTGGGACAAGTCGCACTCACCGGCGTCGCCGGACGTCGCGCCGGTCAGCTTTCGCATGGCGAGCAGCGTTGTCTGGAGGTGGCGCTGGTGCTGGCAACGAAACCGAAACTGCTATTGCTCGATGAGCCGATGGCCGGTATGGGTCCGGAAGAATCGGCGCGTATGGTCGAACTGATCGAGAGTCTGGCGCGACGAGTGACGATGCTGCTCGTCGAACACGATATGGACGCCGTTTTCCGCCTGGCCGACCGGATTTCGGTACTGGTCAGCGGCAGCGTCATCGCCACCGGCGAACCCGCAGCGATACGCGCCGATAGCGAAGTGCGGCGCGCCTACCTCGGGGATATTGAATGAGCCAAAAGAACTCACCGCAAAGGCGATCGAAGGATGGCTGCGTTGCTTGAGATCGAATCGCTGGAAACCGCCTACGGCATGAGCCAGGTACTGTTTGGCGTCAGTTTCGCCATCGCCGAAGGCGAAGTGGCAACACTTCTGGGGCGTAATGGCATGGGCAAGACGACCGCTGTGCGCTCGATCTGCGGACTGGAAAAGCCGGGAGGGGGCAGTATCCGTTTTGCCGGAAAAAGAATCGACGGGCTGTCGGCGGATCGCATCGGTCGCGCAGGGATTGCTCTGGCGCCCGAGGGACGGCAGATTTTCCCCAATCTCACGGTACGCGAAAACCTGCTTGCCTTCGCCGCCAACCGGCATGGCGCAAGTAAGCCCTGGACGCTGGATCGGGTCTATGCCTTCTTCCCGCGTCTGGCGGAACGCGCTGGCGTTCTCGGCACTCGCCTGTCGGGCGGCGAGCAGCAGATGCTGACCATCGGTCGTGCCTTGATGACCAATCCGAAGCTGCTGATTCTGGACGAAGCAAGCGAAGGCCTGGCGCCGCTCGTGCGCGAGGAGATCTGGCGCTGTCTTGACACCCTGCGCAGCAGTGGGCAAACCATTTTGCTTATCGACAAACATGTCGAACGACTGCTTGCACTGGCTGACCGGCATACCATTCTCGAGCGCGGCCGGGTGGTGTGGCAGGGGGCGTCGGCCGAACTCGATGCCGATCGCGGAATCTGGCATCGCTATCTGGGAATCTAAACTTTAATCCGCGATCAGCGCCGAGAGTTCGCGCTCGAGCAGCGCCGGATCGCCGAGATTGAGTTCAACCAGACGACGCAGATGGGTCATGCTGTCGATGTCGATAGTCAGGCACAGGAGCCCCACATCACACCCGTCAACGTGGGTGACAAGGGTCTCCATGCTAATCTTGTCATCCATGCCGTCGAGTTGAACATGTAACCTGCAGATCGCGCCATCTTGCAGCGCTGTTTCGGCGGGCAGGCGGATCAGCGCACCTTTGAACGAGATGTCGAGAACGACGACATCAATCGTGCCGGCGGTAAACACCAGCTGAGCAGTGGTGTTAAAAGAAATTCGCGAGTGCTGGCGGCGTTCGTCGGTCATGGCAATATTCTCAGCAAGATCACTTGCCCCGCATATTACCCCAAAGCAGCTTGTGCAGTTGCAGTTGAAAACGAACCGGCAGCCGATCGGCGAGTATCCATTCGGCCAAGGCTTTGGGTTCGAGCTCGCCCTGCACCGGTGAAAAGAGGAGCGGGCAGACTGCGTCAAGATGGTGTTTGTCGATGGTCTGCCGTGCCCATTCGTAGTCGCTCCTGTCCTTGAGCACGAACTTCAGTTCATCGCGCGCAGTGAGCAGATCAAGGTTCGGCCAGAAGTTCTTGCCGGACTCGCCGGAACCCGGAGCCTTGAGATCGACAATTCGGGATACACGCGCGTCGACGTCGGCAATGTCAAGTGCGCCGGATGTTTCGAGGCAGACATCGTAGCCGCTATCGCAAAATGCTGTGAGCAGCGGGAGGCAATTCTTCTGGGCGAGCGGTTCGCCACCGGTGACGCAAACCCGGCGGACGTCATAGCCACCAACATCGTCGATAATCTGCGTCAGCGTCATGCTCTGGCCGCCAGAGAAGGCGTGTGCGGTGTCGCACCAGACACAGCGCAGAGGGCAGCCGGTCAGTCGGACAAAAACCGTTGGCAGGCCAGCGCGCGAGGCTTCGCCCTGCACGGAATAGAAAATCTCGCTGATTTTCAGCGAGAGCGATTTGTCTTCGATGGTCACCCGGCTACTTTTTTAAACGTTGCTTGGCCGTAGCCGCCGCCGGACTGTCCGGGTACTTGATAAGCACCGTTTCAAGGGTCGACTTGACGCCTTTGGCGTCGCCTAGTTCCTGCTGACAGGTGGCGATGTTGATCAGCGAGTCAGGCGCTTTCGGATGCTGAGGCCACCTGCTGACCACTACCCGGTGCGCGTCGATGGCCTTTTTGCAGTCGTGCAGCGCGTAATGCGCGTTGCCCAGCCAGTATTGCGCATTTGGCGTCAAGCTACTGTCCGGATGTGCTCTGGCAAAAGTCTCAAAAGCGACTGCCGCTTCCTTGATCTTGTTGCCCTTGAAGAGGTTAAGCGCCGCTTCGTATTCGCGTGTTTCGGTCGCCGGGTCGCTCAAGGGCAGAGCCGTATCCGCTGGCTTGCTTTCTTCAGTAGGAAGCAACTGGGTTTCCTGCTTGCGCAGGCGACCGTCGAGGTCGATGTAGAAATCCTGTTGCCGCTTCTTCGCCGATTCAAGTTCGTAGCTGAGCGTTTCTAGTTGGCCGCGCAGCCTGGCATTCTCTTCGCGTAGGGCCTGAATCTGGTTGACTAGTTCGAATTGAGCTTTGGACAGGGTATCGAGGCGCTCGTCGGTCTGAATCGACAGCTCCTTGACCTGGCGTCGCGCTTCGTCGTCATCAAACATGCCGGCGTGCACCTGCTGTGCGCCGACGACGGCGAGTAGCAACGTAATTGTCGATAGCCTCGAAGCGAAACGACGTGCCGGCATCTCAGAATTCGCCGTTGTAGAGCATGTCGCCGCGACGGTTCTCGGCCCAGGCGGCTTCGTTCTGGCCTTCATTCTTCGGCTTCTCTTCACCCAGACTGACCGACTCAAGCTGCTCTTCGCGAGCGCCGAGCAGGGTCAGCATCTTCTTGATCGCGTCAGCACGTTTCTGGCCAAGCGCGAGGTTGTATTCACGGCTGCCACGATCATCTGTATTGCCCTGTATCAGCATTTTGAACTGTCGGTTGTCAGCGAGGAACTTGGCGTGAGCAGTGACCAGATCCTTGTACTCGGCACGGACTTCGAATTTGTCGTAATCGAAATAAATGCTGCGCTTGGAGAGAATGCTCTTGGGATCGGTAAGGATGGCAGGCAGTTTGCTCCCGCTGACGCCATCTGCCGTAACTGGAGCCACGCCAGCGCCACGACTTTCAACGGGCGCACCGCCTTGCTCGGGGGCGTCGGGCGTCGAACTGCAACCAGCGCCCAAGAGGACGAGAAGGACGGGGATGATGAGTTGCTTCATTGTGTTTCTCCTGCTTCAGAATATTAAGCTTGTCCGACTAATTGGTGAATGGAGCCCAGGCCGGTTCGCGAACATCACCGGCCGGGATGGAAAGTCGTTGTTTGATGCGTCCGTCAATCGATACGGCGGACAGCACGCCGCGTCCGCCGATCTCGGTAGCGATCAGGATCATGCGGCCATTCGGTGCAAAGGTCGGCGATTCATCCTTGCTCGAGTCGGTGAGGATTTGTACCTGTTTGCTGCCCAGATCCATGACCGCCAAACGGAAGCCACTCTCGCGCCGGCTGATGAAGGCCAGCGTTTTGCCATCCGGAGAGATGCGCGGCGAAACGTTGTAGCTACCATCAAAAGTTATGCGTTGTGCATCACCGCCGCTAACGCCGGTGCGGTAGATTTGCGGGCTGCCGCCGCGATCCGAGGTGAAATAGATCGACTGTCCATCGGCGGCGTAAAAAGGCTCGGTATTGATCCCGGACGAGGCGGTCAGGCGCTGCACCCCGGAGCCATCGGCATTGACTATGAATATCTGCGAGCCGCCATCCTTGGACAGAACGACCGCCAGTTTTCGGCCGTCGGGTGACCAGGCCGGCGCCGAATTCGATCCCTTGAAATTGGCGACCACGATACGTTGCCCGCTGGCCAGTGAATGCACATAAACCACCGGTTTTTTGTTTTCGAACGAGACATAGGCCAGGCGTCCGCCGTCCGGTGACCAGGTCGGCGAAATAATCGGCTCCCTGGACTTCAGGGCCGCTTGCGCGTTCTGTCCGTCAGCGTCGGCGATGTGTAGCTCGTAACGATTGGCGCCACTCTTCACGACATAGGCGATACGTGTCGAGAAAATTCCGGGTTCGCCAACCAGTTTTTCGTAAATAGCGTCAGCGATGCGATGGCCGGCGGCACGCAACATCGGCGTTGAGGCGACGAAGGCGGCGCCAGCGAGCGCGCTTTGCTTGTTGACGTCGTAAAGCCGATAGCGGGCTTCTTGCCGGCCGTCACCACTGGGGCCGATGCTGCCGGCCGCCAGAGCGTCGGCGCCACGGTTTTTCAAGTCGGCATAGCCCGGCGTGGTCGACTCAGTCATTGCGGCACCGGTCGTATCGATCAGCTTGAACAGGCCGCTACGCTCCAGATCGCTGCGTACGACGCTGGTCAGCACCCGCGCAACACCGGCGTCACCACCAAACTCGGCAATGGCCAGCGGGATGCGATTGGCGCCGGCACCGGTGATCTCGATCGTCAGTTCAGCCTGGGCGGGTGTCTGTAACAGGGCGAGTGTGCTGAAGGCGATCAGGCTCAGGCCGCGCAGTTTGAGCAAGGGTCGAAGCATTGGCACAGGTGTCCGTTAAACAATCGGCGATTATATCCCTTTGATATGCGAAGGATTTGTAACGAAACGTAATATTGCTACTTGTCAAACGGCTGATAGGGAATTCGCAATTCGCGGTCAAAGAGTCCGGAATCCTCAGGTTTTGGAAGCGGCGAGGACTTCAGAATGGCGCGTTCGATGGCCGCATCGAGCGTCGAATTGCCACTTGATTGGCGCACCCTGACGCTCAACACTTCGCCCGAAGGCAACTGAGTCACTTCAAAAATGCCTTCAGGATTCCCCTGAATGCCTGGAGGCAGAACGATATTGCCGCGAATTTTGCCGCGCACCTTGGATACGTAGTCGGCCAGCCCGCGTGAGCGAGCCGCTGCGGCCTGCTCAGATTTGAGCTGGGCGATCTGCTTGGCCTCGGCTTCGGCATGGGCACGCTGTTCCTGCACTGTTTTTTGCTGCTGGATCTGTTTTTGTTCGTGCTTGAGTTCTTCGTCAAAGCTTGGTCGCCGATCCGGTTCGGTTTTTTTCGGCGCCTCTTTCTTGGGTTCAGGCTTTTTGGGCTCTTCCTTCTTCGGCTTTTTGTCGTCCTTGATCGCAATATCTGGCTTGATTGTCGGCACGGGCTCCACTTTGGGAACTGGTTTTGGCTCGGGTGCGATCTCGGGCGGCGGCTCAGGAACCAGCTCGGGCTGGGCCACAACCGCCGGTGCCGAACGCCAGACTTCGACTTCGACTGCCGACGGCGCCTGGCTCTTCCACTGCACGCCGAAGAACAATGCGCTGAGCAGCAGCAGGTGGACCAGGGCCGAGAGAGCTAGCGCAGCAGTGTCTGACTGCTCGGTTTCCGGTGGCGGTGCTGCGAGGTTCACGGCTTACTTGCCCGTAGGTTGCACAAGCAGGCCAATGCGCTTGACCTGCTGGCGCTGAAGTTCATCCATGACGCCGAGAACGGCTTCGTATTTGACGTTCTTGTCGCCGACGATGAGCACCGGCTGTTCCGGGTTCTTGCGCTGGGCGTTGACGATAGCTTGCGACAGTTCGCTGCGGCTCAGGCTGCGCTCGGATTTGCCAGGCACTGTCAGTGACAGCGACTGATCAGCGCGGATATTCACCTGTAGCGCTTCAGCCGGCGCCTGTGCGGCCTTGCCAACCGAGGGAACATCAATACTGGCGGTAGTCATCATCGGCGCAGTGACCATGAAGATGACGAGCAACACGAGCATGACGTCGATGTAGGGAACGACGTTGATTTCATTTTTTAGGCGACGTGGGCGCATGAGGTTTCCCGCTTACCGCACCTGGCGTTGCAGGATGTTGGAGAATTCTTCCATGAAGGATTCGAAGCGCGTCGATAGACGGTCGATCTCGTGCGCGAAACGGTTGTAGGCAAGCACCGCCGGAATTGCAGCAAAAAGGCCAATGGCGGTGGCGACCAAGGCCTCGGCAATGCCTGGGGCTACGACGGAGAGCGTCGCCTGCCCGACGTTGGCGAGACCACGAAAGGAGTGCATGATCCCCCAAACCGTGCCGAACAGGCCGATGTAGGGGCTGACCGAACCAACCGAGGCGAGGAAAGCGAGATGGGAGTCGATGCTGTCAACTTCGCGCTGGTAGGTGGCGCGCATGGCACGGCGCGAACCGTCGATGACGTCTTTCGGGTCGAGATTTTTTTGGCTGCGCAATTTGTTGAACTCGCGGAAGCCGGACTCGAAAATGCGCTCCATGCTGCCCGTTCCGTGACGGTTGTTGACCGCGCTCTGGTATAGGCTGTTGAGGTCGCCGCCGCTCCAGAAGTCACGTTCGAACTGTTCGGTTTGCGCGCGTGCCGTCCCCACGGTGAACCATTTGCGAAAGATGTAGTACCAGGACATGAAGGAAACGCCGGCGAGCAGCAGCATGACGGCCTGCACTACAGCGCTGGCGTTGAGGATCAGGTGCAGGATCGAGAGGTCTTGCGAGACGTTCATTGAAGGGCTTCCAGTTTGGTGCGCAAAAAAGCGGGGATCGAGGTGATCTTCATCAGCGCGGAGTTCACGCAAACGATCTGAATCCTGCCGCTGAGCAGTTCTTCCCAGCCGCCGATGAGTGCCGGATTGGCGCGTCGGATGTGCTGGCGAAAGAAAATCTGGGACTTGGTGATTCTTTCGACCTCGAGGCCGACCGAGAGCATTTCATCGAGCCGCGCCGGCTTCAGATACTCAAGGCTGACACTGCGCACAACAAAGGCAATGCCCTGGTCGCGCAGCAAATCGGCCTGCTCGTGACCAATCTCACGCAGCCATTCGGTACGGCAGCGCTCGAGAAACTTCAGATAGTTGGCGTAATAGACAACACCTCCGGTATCGGTGTCCTCGTAATAGATGCGAACAGGGATGGTGAAGGCGTTGGGGTTTTGTTCGTATTTCATGGGCGGATTCTAAAGCGGCGTGATGGTGATGAGTGTAAGGGTTCGTGACAACATGCTTTCATGGATTTCCGGGCTGGCTCATTGGGCGCGCCACAGCTCGTTTTGTCCATTGCCTACTGGGTTCTCAAGGCCGAGGTGACGGTACACGGAAGCCGTTGCAATGCGGCCACGCGGCGTGCGTTGCAGGAAACCCTGCTGGATCAGATAGGGTTCGAGCACGTCTTCAATGGTGTCGCGCGCTTCACCGATGGCCGCCGCCAGATTGTCGACGCCGACCGGCCCGCCACCGAATTTGTCGATCACCGCAGAAAGCAGCTTGCGATCCATGATGTCAAGACCACCGTGGTCGACATCGAGCATGACCAGCGCCAAATCTGCCACCTCTTGTGTGATATGCCCGGCGGCCCTGACTTCAGCAAAATCACGCACCCGACGCAGCAGGCGGTTGGCGATGCGCGGCGTGCCGCGCGAACGACGAGCAATTTCCAGCGCGCCGCCGGGTTCGGCCGGGACCTTGAGCAACTGCGCCGAGCGCGTGACGATATGCGTCAGTTCTTCGGGTGTGTAGAACTCAAGCCGCGCGACGATGCCGAAGCGGTCCCGCAAGGGGTTGGTCAGCATCCCGGCACGGGTCGTCGCACCAACCAGCGTAAACGGAGGCAGATCGAGCTTGACCGAACGTGCGGCGGGGCCTTCGCCAATCATGATGTCGATCTGAAAATCTTCCAAAGCCGGATAGAGGATTTCCTCGACGACCGGACTTAGGCGATGAATTTCGTCGATGAACAACACATCGTGCGGTTCAAGGTTGGTCAGCATGGCGGCCAGGTCACCAGCCCGCTCAAGCACCGGTCCCGAGGTCGAGCGCAGATTGACGCCCATTTCGGCGGCGATGATGTGCGCCAGCGTGGTTTTTCCCAGACCCGGCGGGCCGAACAGCAGAACGTGATCGAGCGTGTCCTGGCGTCGTCGGGCGGCTTCAATGAAGATCGAGAGCTGTTCGCGAATCTTCGCCTGACCGACATATTCGGCCAAGCGCTTGGGGCGCAGGGCGCGTTCAATTGCTTCTTCCTGCGTTGATTTTGACTCGGCTGAAATCAGCCGGTCCACTACATTTTCACTTAAATTATCGCCGTCGCTGAATTTGTCTATTTCGATCATGGCTAAATGGAGGGCGCTTCGAAGTCGGGGTGCGCCAGCCATTCCCGGATCAGCACCTGGCCGAGGGCGAGCAGGGTCGGCCCGAGAAAGAGTCCGATAAAACCGAAGACCAGGACGCCGCCGAAAACGCCGACGATGATCAGCAATAGCGGCAGACTAGCGGTGCGCGAAATCAAAATGGGCTTGACGAAATTATCGACGCTGCTGATGCCGAACATGCCCCACACGATCATGAAAATGGCCCAGCCGGTTTGCCCGCCATCGTAAAGCCAGGCGGCTGCGCCAAGCCAGATCAGCGTGGCGCCAACCACTGGCACCATCGAGAAGAAAAACGTGGTCACGGTGAGAATGGTGACTCCGGGAACACCAGCGATGATAAACCCGATCATCGCCACCAGTGACTGGGCCGCAGCGGTTCCAACGATACCGACCATAACGCCGGTGACGGTGCCATCGGCCAGCCTGAGCATGCGTTCGCCAAGATCGCCGGCCAGTTTTCGGCTGCCGGTACGCAAGGCATCGGCATAAAACTCGGCGTCGCGAAACATAAAAAAAACGAAAAAGACGACCAGCATGAGTTGTAACAGGCCCTGACCAAACATCGTCACGGTCGCCAGCGCGAGTTTGCGCGTAGGGTCGAGAAGTTGGCGCAGGAGGGTGTTCATCTCTTCCCGGCTGGCGACCAGCTTGTGCCAGTACGCGCTGATATCCGGGCCAACGACGGGCAGCCTGGCGAGCCAGTCCGGGGGTGCGCTGGGCAGTCCGGTTTCTAGCATCGGTTTGAAGTAGCGAATGGCCGATTCGATTCCGTCGGCGAGCGACCCGGAAAGCAGGGCCAACGGAGCGACCAGCAGCAGTATCAGCATCAGTGACATCAGCACAGCGGCCAGGCTGCTGCGCCCACCACAGAACAAGAGAAGGCGGTTGTACAGCGGAGCTGTCGTAACGCAAATGACAGCGGAAAAAAGCAGGGTGCCGGTGAAGGGAATCAACACGGCAATGCAGCCGATCAGCAGAAGCGCAACAATGGCAATCTGGATGATCTGCTTCTGGGCGGAGGAGATGGATTGTTTCATGCTTTCGAGAGTAGTTTAAGCGCCTGACGGATGCCGTCCGAAGTGGAAATGCCAATCGCTAGCGGCTTCATTGCCGCCGCTGCTTCGCGGTCATTGTAACCCAGCGACAGCAGCGCATTGAGGATGTCATGCTGACAGTCCTCGACGGCAATGGTAGCGGAAGGCAAGGCATCAGCCAACTTGCCCTTGAGTTCGAGCAGCAGACGTTCGGCAGTCTTCCTGCCGATGCCCGGCACTTTGATCAAGCGCCCGACCTCCTGCCGTGCGATAGCTTGCGCCAGATCAGTGACAGACAGCCCGGAGAGCACCGCCAGCGCCATACGCGCGCCAATGCCGGAGATCTTGATCAATTGGCGAAAGGCGAAGCGTTCTGATTCACTGGCGAACCCGAAAAGAAACTGCCCGTCTTCGCGCACGACAAAATGGGTCAGCAAGGTCATCTTTTCGCCAATCGCCGGCAAGTTGTAAAAAGTGCTCATCGGAACATCAACTTCGTAGCCGAGGCCGTGCACGTCCATGACCACCTGCGGCGGATTCTTTTCCAGCAGTATTCCGGTAAGGCGACCGATCATTGGCTTCTCCTGAATGATTAGAATTTAAAACTTAAGCGCTTTCAACGCAGAGTGCGCAGAGACGCAGAGGACGCAGAGAAGAGCGATTTGTCGAAGCATGTGAAAACGATACTACGTTTTTTCTTGTTTCTCTCTGCGAACTTTGCGTCTCTGCGTCCTCTGCGTTGAAAGCGGTTATCCACCCTCAAACCAGCCGCCCGTTGCGCACGCGCATTCCCTTGGTCGCCAGCGCGCCCATGCCTTGTCCGCCGTGCGCGTGGGCGATGGCGCAGGCCAGCGCGTCGGCGGCGTCGGGGTTGGGGTCGCCGGGCAAGGACAGCAGGCGGCGAACCATGTGCAGCACCTGTGTCTTGTCGGCGTGGCCGTTGCCGACCACCGCCTGTTTGACCTGCAAGGCGGTATATTCGGCGACCTCCAGCCCGCCGGCAACCAGGGCAGTGATGGCGGCGCCGCGCGCCTGCCCGAGCAGCAGGGTGGACTGCGGGTTGACGTTCACAAAAACGATTTCGACGACGGCTTGGTCAGGCTGGTACTGCGCGACCAGTTCGCGCAGTCCGGCATGGATCGTTCCCAGCCGGGTTGGCAGTGAGGCCTTGGCATCGGTCTTGATGCAGCCGCTGGCTACGTAGCTCAGCGCGTTGCCAGACTTTTCGATGACCCCGAAGCCGGTAATACGCAAGCCCGGATCAATGCCGAGGATGCGGATCAACGGGGACCGCTTGCTGCACAAGGCTTAACGTCCGTACACATCGTCGAACCGCACAATATCATCTTCGCCAAGATACGAGCCCGACTGCACCTCGATCATCTCCAGCGGCAGACGGCCGGGGTTCTCAAGGCGGTGTTTGGTGCCGAGCGGGATGAAAGTGGATTCATTCTCCGACACCAGATAGCTCGTCTCATCCCGCGTCACCTTGGCGGTGCCGCGCACGACAATCCAGTGTTCGGCGCGGTGGTGGTGCATCTGTAGCGACAAACTGGCGCCCGGTTTGACGATGATGCGCTTGACCAGAAAACGTTCGCCGACATCGACGCCGTCGTAGGAGCCCCACGGGCGGAACACCTTGCGGTGCAACTGCCCCTCGGCCCGGCCTTCGCGCTTGAGGTGATCGACAATTCTCTTCACCTCCTGCGTCCTGCTCCTGTGCGCCACCAGAACGGCATCCGGGGTTTCAACGACGATCATGTCTTCAACCCCGAGGCAGGCCAACAGGCGGCCTTCGGACATAGCCAGCGTGTTGCGACAGTCGAGCAGCACGACATCGCCCTGTGCCACATTCCCCTCGTCATTCTTGGGCAGCACCTCCCACAAGGCATCCCAGGCGCCCACGTCCGACCAGCCGGCGGACAGTGGAATCACCACGCCGGTCGGCAGCGCACCGTCACCAGCGGCAATACGTTCCATCACCGCATAGTCGATCGAATCTTTCGGACACGCGGCAAAAGCGTCCTGGCCGACCCGTAAAAAATCGCCCTCGGCCGTACCCTGTTCCCAAGCGGCGCGACAGGTGGTCAGTATGTCGGCATGGCAGATTTGGATCGCCGACAGCCATACCGAGGCGCGCACCACGAACAGGCCGCTGTTCCAGAAATACGACCCATCATCAAGATAGGCCTGCGCCGTCGCCTGATCAGGCTTTTCGACAAAGCGTGCAATGACGCTCGCCCCTCCGTCACCCAACGCCACGCCGGACTGTATATAGCCATAACCGGTCTGCGGTGAATCCGGCGTAACACCGAAGGTCACCACTGAGCCGGCGTCGGCCAGCGCTACACCCTGGCGCACCACCGCCTGAAACGCCGGAGTATCTAGAATCACGTGGTCGGATGGCATCACCAGCAGGATTGGATCGTCGCCATCGCGCATCGCAGCCAGTGCGGCCAAGGTCAGTGCCGGCGCGGTGTTGCGTCCGAAGGGTTCGAGCAGGATCGTCCCCTGCTGGCCCATCAGTCGCAACTGCTCGGCGATCACAAAACGGTATTCCTCGTTGCACACGATCATCGGCGCCCCAAGCTTGACGCCGGCCAAACCCTCGACCCGGCGCACTGTGGCTTGCAGCAGCGAGTCATCGCCGATCAGCGACAGCAACTGCTTGGGATATTTTTCGCGGGAAAGCGGCCACAGCCGTGTGCCGGAACCGCCGGAAAGAACAACAGGGATCAGTGAGTACATGGCAAGTTCCAGGTAAAAATGCTGTTTTGAACGCCGTCATTCCGGGCTTGACCCGGAATCCAGTAAACCATCATTCCAGCTTCGTCTGCATGCACCGCAACCCCTCCTGCACCAGCAGCCCCGCCCGTTCCTGGGTGGAGGCTTCGGCGTAGCAGCGCAGTTCCGGCGCATTGCCCGACGGACGGAAATGAATGATCTCATTGTTTTCAAGAAAGATGCGCAGCCCGTCGGTCTGGTCGAGGCCCGCGGGTTTGCCGCACACTCCGCCTAACAGCGCCGCAACGGCAGCGCCCGATGCGGCAAGATCAGCGAGAATCCTGCGGCTCGTTTCAGTAGGAAAAGACTGCAAACGGTCGCTCGCGGTAAAGCGTGCTGGCAAACCCAGAGGTAATGCAGAAACCTTAATCACTTGCTCCCTGGCCATCGAAAGCAGGCAGAGGATCGGCAACACCGCATCACGGGTCATTAATGGCGTTAGCATACGGCCATTTTTTTTCAGCGCCGAGCCTACCAGAAAACCGCCATTCGGCTCAAAGCCAACAACATTCGTTTTACCGGCCTTGATCAATCGTTCTATACCTTCAATCACGTAAGGTGACCCGATACGGGTTCTAAGCACGTCCAGGAACGCGCCACATTGTGTAACCGCCGTATTGCAGCTCACCGTGGTGACCACTGCCTGCGCCCCCAGATACTGCGCGCAGAGGATGCCGGCAATATCTCCCCGGAACCAGTGGCCCTGCTCATCGCCGAGCAGTGGCCGGTCGGCGTCGCCATCGGTGGACAGAATAGCGTCAAATCCATACTGCTGCGCCCAGCGCCGTGCCTGCTGGACGTCGGCCGCACTGACCGCTTCGGTATCGATGGGGACAAACTGGTCGGTTCGCCCCAGAGAAATCACCTCGGCGCCCAGCAGTTCCAGAAGCTCGCGCAACAAATCACCGGCGACGCTGGAATGCTCGTAGAAGCCGAGCTTCATCCCCGCCAGACATTGGGGCGCAAAAAACTGAAGATAGCGATCGATGTAATTCTGGTAGGCACTGCGATTGATTTCCAACAGGGGAATCGACACGCCCTCTGTAGGGACGGCGACCAGCGCGCCGTTGATTCTGGCCTCATCAGCCTTGGTGATTTCTCCCGCCGTGCCGTAGAACTTGATGCCATTCCGCTCAAAGGGAATGTGGCTACCAGTCACCATGATGCCCGGCAGGCCCTGCGTCTGTGCGTAGTAGGCGAGCGCCGGGGTTGGAATGGCGCCGCAAAAATCGACGCTCAGCCCGGCATGCTCAATCGCCGCTGCACACGCCGCCGCAATCTGCGGACTGCTCGGGCGCAGATCCATGGCCAGCGCAACACGCCCCGAAGTGGCCGACATCGCTTGCAGGAAGGCGCTCGTGTAGGCGAAGCAGACCTCGTTCGTCATGTCGGCAACCAGGCCGCGCACGCCGCTGGTTCCGAAGCGCACGCCGCTGGTGTCCATGAGCGCCTGGATGGCCACCTCTTGTTCTGAGTGTTTCATGGAAATTCTTACTCCCTTGACCTACTCGAACACCTCCGCCTGCAGAAACGCCTGCCCCCTGGCGTCTTTGCCCGAGAGCAACGGTTCGCCGGTCAATGCCGGCCAGTCAATGGCCAGCGTCGGATCATTCCAGACAATGCAGCGCTCAAACTCGGGGGCCCAGTAATCCGTCGTCTTGTAAAGGAACTCGGCACTCTCGCTGAGCACCACAAAGCCGTGCGCCATGCCCGGCGGCACCCATAACTGGCGCTTGTTATCGGCTGACAGAATCTCGCCGACCCACTGGCCAAAGGTTGGCGAGTTGCGGCGGATATCGACAGCCACGTCGAACACCTCACCGGCGATCACGCGAACGAACTTGCCCTGCGGCTGCTTGATCTGGTAGTGCAGGCCGCGCAACACATTGCGCGCCGACTTCGAATGGTTGTCCTGAACGAAATCGACCGTCAGCCCGGAGGCTTCGCGGAACGCGCGCTGGTTATAGCTCTCGTAAAAAAAGCCGCGATCGTCGCCGAAAACCTTCGGTTCGATGAGCAGCACATCAGCAATGGCACACCGGGTCACCTGCATCAGAGTACCTTCTCGTGCAGCAGGCCGAGCAGATAGTCGCCGTAACCGGACTTGGCGAGCGGTTGCGCCAGCCGTTCAAGCTGCGCATCATCGACCCAGCCATTACGCCAGACGATTTCTTCCGGCGCGGCGACCTTCAAGCCCTGCCGCCGCTCGATGGTTTGGATGAACTGGCTGGCCTCGAGCATCGATTCGTGGGTGCCGGTATCGAGCCAGGCGTAACCGCGGCCCATGGTTTCAACGTCGAGCGTACCCTGTTCCAGATAGAGCCGGTTCAGATCGGTGATTTCCAGTTCGCCGCGTGGCGACGGCTTGATCGACTTGGCCAGGTCGACTACCTGCTGGTCGTAGAAATAAAGGCCAGTTACCGCATAGCGCGATTTGGGTGCTTCCGGTTTTTCTTCCAGACTGATAGCACGGCCCTGACTGTTGAATTCGACAACGCCATAGCGCTCTGGATCGGTCACCGCATAGGCAAACACCGAGGCTCCCGCCCTGCGCTCGTTGGCATTCTTCAGCAGCCCGGCAAAGTCATGGCCGTAGAAAATATTGTCCCCGAGGACCAGCGCGGAGGGGTTGTCGCCAATGAAGGATTCACCGATCAGGAAAGCCTGCGCCAGCCCGTCGGGGGAGGGCTGAACGGCATAGGAGATGCTGATTCCCCACTGGCGGCCATCGCCGAGCAGTTTCTCAAAAAGTGGCGTGTCCTGTGGCGTCGAGATGACCAGCACCTCGCGGATTCCAGCCAGCAGCAAGGTACTGAGCGGGTAGTAAATCATCGGCTTGTCAAAAATCGGCAGCATTTGCTTGGAAATAACCTGCGTTGCCGGATAAAGCCGGGTGCCGGAGCCTCCGGCGAGAACGATGCCTTTGCGTTTATTCATTGTGGAATTTCCTGCATGGGATTGCACAACGTGACTTGCTTCTTAACCCTGGGTGAGTTCACAACAGCCGCTTCCCAGAAGTCCAGGTCGGTATCGGGTGCGTCTGAATAATCAACTTCAGCATCACTCATCGCGTCGATGCGCGGCCAGTCGCTCAAGATAAATTTTTTGTTCGCGTTCATTGGCTTTCCTCATCGAAATGATGCGCACCTTGCCGGCGCGCGCTGTGTGGGCAACAAGCACCATCATGCTGCATTGTAGTTATAAATTGTAGTTACATGCTGTAGTCGCGCGGCCCGCAGCGTGGTTTGCGGGACACTACCGGCGAAGCCAGCGCTGCTGGCCCTGGCAGGCTACAATCGTGCTTTCGGGGAGAGGCATGTGAGTTGGTGGCTGGCGTATATCGGACTTGGGCTGTTTACCGGCTTTTCTGCCGGCATGCTGGGAATTGGTGGCGGACTGGTGATGGTGCCGGCGCTGACCATGATGTTTGCCGCGCAGGCTGGCTTCCCGCCGAATGAAGTGTTGCATATGGCGCTTGGCACGTCGATCGCGACAATCCTGTTTACCTCGCTTTCTAGCTTGCGCGCGCACCACCAGCATGGCGCCGTGCTCTGGAAAGTGGTTATCCAGATCACCCCGGGAATCTTGCTCGGCACCCTGCTCGGCGCCCTGTTCGCGTCCAGCGTGTCGGCCAAACCGCTGGCAATTTTTTTCACCGGATTTGTCTGTTTTATCGCCCTGCAGATGATTCTCAACCTGAAGCCCAAACCCTCACGCCAGTTGCCCGGGGCGCAAGCGGTATTTGCCGTCGGTCTGGGCATCGGCTCGATTTCGGCGCTGGTAGCCATTGGCGGTGGCGCTTTCACCGTGCCCTTCCTGACCTGGTGCAACGTTCGCGTACAGAACGCGATTGGCACCTCGGCGGCCATCGGTTTTCCGATCGCCGTGGGCGGCTCTCTGGGCTATATCTACAATGGCTGGGGGCATGCTGATCTTCCGGCATCGAGCCTGGGATTCGTCTACCTGCCCGCGCTGGCCTGGCTGGTTCCGCCAAGCGTGCTGCTTGCCCCGCTCGGCGCCAAGCTTGCACACCGCCTGCCGGTCACCACCCTGAAACGCATCTTCGCTGGTCTACTCATTGCGCTGGCCTTAAAGATGTTTTTGAGTCTTGATTCCTAACGATAATAATCGCTGCACGCCTTGTTTTTCCTTGCCTTGGCACCATGGATTCAGTAGCATCGGGGTCCGTGTTGCCGGTTCAAGAAGGCTCCCCAAGTTTCTTACAATCCGAAAGGTTTTATCATGTCCAACGAGAGTAATCCTCCGTTACTTGACTCATCAAATCTTGACGCCTGGACAAAAGCGGCTGCCAAATCAGCCCCCGCTGGCGACATCAATGCACTGAACTGGGTGAGCCCGGAAGGCATCGTCGTTAAGGCGCTTTACACCAAGCAGGATGTTGCCGGTCTCGAATACACCGACACCCTGCCTGGCATCGCGCCCTATGTGCGTGGGCCGCAGGCGACGATGTACGCCGTGCGTCCGTGGACCATCCGCCAGTACGCCGGTTTCTCGACGGCGGAGGCGTCCAACGCTTTTTATCGCAAGGCGCTGGCCGCTGGTGGCCAAGGTGTTTCGGTGGCTTTTGACCTGGCCACGCACCGAGGCTACGACTCGGATCATCCGCGCGTTACCGGCGATGTTGGCAAGGCCGGTGTGGCGATTGATTCAGTCGAGGACATGAAGATTCTGTTCGACGGAATCCCGCTCGAAAAAGTCTCGGTCTCAATGACCATGAACGGCGCCGTGCTGCCCATTCTCGCTGGCTACATTGTTGCCGCCGAAGAACAGGGGGTAACGCAGGACAAGCTGTCGGGGACGATCCAGAACGACATCCTCAAAGAATTCATGGTGCGCAACACCTACATCTACCCGCCGACACCGTCGATGAAAATCATCGCCGACATCATCGGTTACACCTCGCAGAACATGCCGAAGTTCAACTCGATCTCGATCTCCGGCTACCACATGCAGGAAGCGGGCGCGACAGCAGCGCTTGAACTGGCTTTCACGCTGGCCGACGGGCGTGACTATGTCAAGACGGCCATCGACTCTGGCCTTGACGTCGACTTTTTTGCCGGCCGCCTGTCCTTCTTCTTCGCCATTGGCATGAACTTTTACCTCGAAGTGGCCAAGCTGCGCGCAGCACGTCTGCTGTGGTGGAAGGTCATGCAGGAGTTCAACCCGAAAAGCCCGAAATCTTCGATGCTGCGCACTCACTGCCAGACTTCTGGCTGGTCGCTCACCGAGCAGGACCCCTACAACAACGTTGTACGCACCACCATCGAAGCCATGGCCGCCGTTTTTGGCGGCACCCAGTCCTTGCATACCAATGCCCTTGATGAAGCTATCGCGCTACCGACCGATTTCTCGTCGCGTATTGCGCGCAACACCCAGCTGATCATTCAGGAAGAAACCCACATTACCAATGTCGTCGATCCCTGGGCGGGTTCCTACATGATGGAAAAGCTGACGCAGGATCTGTTCGACGAGGCCTGGAAGATTATCAAAGAAGTTGAAGCCATGGGCGGCATGACGCACGCCGTTGAGTCAGGTTGGGCCAAGATGCGTATCGAAGCCTGCGCCGCCGACAAGCAGGCACGCATCGACTCGGGCAAGGACGTCATCGTCGGCGTCAACAAGTACAAACTGCCCAAGGAAGACGCGATCGAGATTCGCGACATCGACAACAACGCCGTTCGCGATTCGCAAATCGCCCGTCTCAAAACCATTCGCGCCAACCGCGATGCCGCCGCCGTGCAAGCCACGCTTGACGCCCTGACCGAGTGCGCCGAAAGCGGTGAAGGCAACCTGCTCGACCTGGCGATCAAAGCCATGCGGGCGCGGGCAACGGTGGGGGAAATCTCAAGCGCTCTGGAAAAGAAATTCGGCCGCTTCCGCGCCACCCAGCAGACCGTCTCCGGTGTTTATGGCGCCGTCGTTGAGGGCATTGCCAGTTGGGAGTCGCTCAAGGCCGACATCGACAAATTCAGCGAAGAACAAGGTCGCCGTCCACGCGTCATGATTGCCAAGCTCGGGCAGGATGGTCACGACCGCGGCGCCAAAGTCGTTGCTACCGCCTTTGCCGACCTCGGCTTTGACATTGATGTGGGGCCACTCTTCCAGACCCCGGAAGAAGCCGCCCGTCTGGCCATCGAGAACGACGTTCATGCCGTTGGCGTTTCCTCGCTGGCCGCCGGTCATAAAACGCTGCTGCCGGCGCTGGTTCAGGCGCTCAAGGATCAGGGCGCCGATGACATTATCGTTTTCGCTGGCGGTGTTATACCGGCACAGGACTACGATTATCTGTTCAAGGCCGGCGCCAGGGCAGTATTCGGACCGGGCACCCGCATTGAGGATTCGGCAACCACGGTTCTCGCCGAAATCCGCAAGGCCCTGGCCAAAGCCTAAGCTGCTCCTGGGCAACCACCCATGGACGTGAGTAACACGCCCAGCGCTCTGCTTGCCCCCGTTGACCAGCAATTGGTTGACGGGGTTCTGGCCAGGAGCCGGCGCGCGCTGGCGAAAACCATCACCCTCATCGAATCAACACGCAACGACCACCAAGTCCGCGCGCAACGGGTATTGACCACACTGCTTCCATACACCGGCAAGGCCATCCGCG
Organism: Propionivibrio sp.; assembly: GCF_029255185.1. Taxonomy (GTDB): domain Bacteria; phylum Pseudomonadota; class Gammaproteobacteria; order Burkholderiales; family Rhodocyclaceae; genus Propionivibrio. The sequence continues at coordinate 21,241 of NZ_JAPUVO010000105.1, read as the reverse complement.
TCGGCATTTCCGGTGCTCCCGGCGCTGGCAAGTCAACCTTCATTGAGACCCTTGGCATCTATCTGATCGAGAGTGGCAAACGGGTGGCCGTTCTGGCTGTCGATCCGTCATCTTCGGTTTCGGGCGGCTCCATCCTTGGCGACAAAACGCGTATGGAGCTACTCTGTCAGCAGGAAGGCGCTTTCATTCGCCCGAGTCCTTCGGCCGGCGCGCTTGGCGGCGTTGCCGATAAAACTCGGGAGGCAATGCTGGTTTGTGAAGCCTCGGGCTTCGATGTCATCATCGTCGAGACGGTGGGTGTCGGGCAATCCGAAACCACAGTGGCCGGCATGGTCGACGTTTTCGTCCTGCTGCAACTGCCGAACGCCGGCGACGATCTGCAGGCGATCAAGAAAGGCATCGTTGAGATTGCCGACCTGATCGTCTACAACAAGGCAGATATCGACGAGCGTGCGGCGCAATTCGCCCGTGTACAGATGCAAACGGCGCTCACCATGCTGCGCTCGAACAGCCCCAACTGGCGCCCGCCGGTACTGACCGTCAGCGCACTGGCTAAACGCGGCATTCCTGAATTCTGGGCTGAAATCGAACGCTATCGCTCGACAATGAGCGCCAGCGGCGAGTTTGAGGCCAAACGCCGGCGCCAGGCCGTAAACTGGATGTGGGGCCTGATCGACTCGGGCTTGCGCCACTATTTTCGTGAACACCCGGTGGTCCATGCCGCCCTGCCCGGCTTGCTGCACGATGTTGCTGAAGGCCGTACTACCCCGGGCGCTGCGGCCTATCGATTGCTGCACAGTTTGAACGGTTGAACGGCTTCTGACTGCCCGTATTCTGAGTAAGCAATACTCTTGAAACAACAGGGAGAAACGTCTCATGCACGACATCATTCGCCAGCTTGCAGACAAACGCGCCGCCGCGTGTCTCGGTGGTGGTCAGAAACGCGTCGACAGCCAGCATGCCAAGGGGAAACTCTCTGCCCGCGAGCGGATCGAGCTGCTGCTCGATGCCGGCTCTTTTGAAGAATGGGACATGTTCAAGGAGCATCGGTGTACCGATTTTGGCATGGCCGAACAATCGGTTCCGGGCGACGGTGTGGTTACCGGCTACGGCACCATCAATGGCCGCCTGATGTTCGTCTTCTCGCAGGACTTCACCGTTTTTGGCGGTTCGCTTTCCGAATCGCACGCCGAGAAAATCTGCAAACTGATGGATCACGCCATGAAGGTCGGCGCACCGCTTATTGGTCTTAACGACTCTGGTGGTGCGCGTATTCAGGAAGGCGTTGCTTCGCTCGGAGGGTATGCTGATGTCTTTCAGCGGAATGCCCTGGCCTCCGGCGTCATTCCACAGATTTCCCTGATCATGGGCCCTTGCGCTGGCGGTGCAGTGTATAGCCCGGCGATGACCGATTTCATCTTCATGGTCAAGGACTCCTCGTACATGTTCGTCACCGGCCCGGAAGTCGTCAAGACCGTGACCCACGAAGATGTGACGGCCGAAGAGTTAGGTGGCGCGCTAAGCCATACCAGCAAATCCGGCGTTGCCGACCTGGCCTTCGAAAACGACGTCGAAGCGCTGATGATCCTGCGCCGCTTTGTCGGCTTCCTGCCAGCCAATAACCGCGAAAAGCCGCCACGGATACCGGCTCAGGATCCAGCCGACCGCCTCGACCATTCGCTCGATACGCTGGTCCCGGATAACCCAAACAAACCCTATGACATCAAGGAGCTGATCCTCAAGACCGTCGATGACGGCGACTTCTTCGAACTGCAAGCTGATTTCGCCAAAAATATCATCATCGGCTTTGGCCGCATGGACGGTTCGCCGATCGGCATTGTGGCCAACCAGCCGCTGGTTATGGCCGGTTGCCTGGATATCAAGAGCTCGACCAAGGCAGCGCGCTTCGTCCGTTTCTGTGACGCCTTCAACATCCCGGTGGTCACCTTTGTCGATGTTCCCGGCTTCATGCCCGGCACCGCCCAGGAATATGGCGGCATCATCAAGCACGGCGCCAAACTCCTTTACGCCTATGCTGAATGCACCGTACCCAAGATCACCGTGATCACGCGCAAAGCCTACGGCGGCGCCTATGACGTGATGTCGTCCAAGCATCTGCGTGGTGACGTCAACTTCGCCTGGCCGTCGGCCGAGATTGCGGTGATGGGGCCTAAAGGCGCTGTTGAAATCATTTTCCGTGAAGAAAAAGGCGATCCAGCCAAACTGGCTCAACGCGAGGCTGAATACAAAGCAAAGTTTGCCACCCCCTTCGTCGCCGGAGCGCGCGGCTTTATTGATGACGTGATCATGCCAAATGAAACGCGCAAGCGCATCTGCCGCTCGCTGGCCATGCTGCGCGACAAGCAGTTGGAAAACCCCTGGCGCAAGCACGGCAATATTCCGTTGTAGTAAAAACCAACCGCATTCAACGCAGAGCGCGCAGAGGCGCAGAGGTCGCAGAGATGAATCAAAATCCTGTTTTCCTTCTTTCTCTGCGTCTCTGCGTACTCTGCGTTGAAAGAGGTTAAAACATGTTCAAGAAAATTCTCATAGCCAATCGTGGCGAAATCGCCTGCCGCGTCATCAAGACTGCCCGCCGCATGGGCATTGCCACCGTCGCCGTTTACTCTGAAGCCGACCAGGATTCCCTGCATGTGCTCAGTGCCGACGAAGCCGTATGCATTGGCCCGGCAGCGTCGAAAGACTCCTACCTGGCGATCGACAAAATCATCGCTGCCTGCAAGCAAACGGGCGCCGAGGCGGTGCATCCCGGTTATGGGTTTCTTTCCGAGAATCAGGAGTTCTCGCGGCGACTCGAAGAAAATGGAATCATCTTCATCGGTCCCAAGCACTATTCGGTCGCCGCCATGGGCGACAAGATCGAATCGAAAAAATTGGCCATCGCGGCCAGGGTCAACACCATTCCCGGTTACAACGATGCCATCGCCGACGCTAAGCAGGCAGTCGCGATCGCCCGGGGAATTGGCTATCCGGTGATGATCAAAGCCTCTGCCGGCGGTGGCGGCAAGGGATTGCGCGTGGCCTTCAACGACACGGAAGCTTTTGAAGGTTTTGATTCATGCCGCAACGAAGCGCGCAACAGCTTTGGAGACGATCGCGTCTTTATCGAGAAGTTCGTCGAGGGTCCGCACCACATCGAGATCCAGATCATCGCCGATGCCAACGGCAACACCGTTTATCTTCTTGAACGCGAGTGTTCGATTCAGCGCCGCCACCAGAAGGTCATCGAGGAGGCGCCGTCGCCGTTCATTGACGATGGCATCCGCAAGGCCATGGGCGAGCAGGCCGTGGCGCTGGCCAAGGCGGTCAGGTACCAGAGCGCCGGCACTGTCGAATTTGTCGTCGGCTCCGACAAATCCTTCTACTTCCTCGAAATGAACACCCGTTTGCAGGTCGAGCATCCGGTCACCGAGATGATCACCGGTCTTGACCTGGTCGAACTGATGATCCGCGTTGCCGCTGGCGAGGCGCTCCCGTTTGTGCAGGACGACATCAAGCCCAAAGGCTGGGCCATCGAGTGCCGCATCAATGCCGAGGACCCGTTCCGCGGTTTTCTGCCGTCAACCGGACGCCTGGTTAGATTCCAGCCACCGGTAGCCGTCGACAACCAGGTGCGCGTGGATACCGGCGTTTACGAAGGTGGCGAGATTTCAATGCACTACGACTCGATGATCGCCAAGCTCATCTGTTACGGCGACAATCGCCTGCAGGCGATCGAACGCATGCGTGATGCGCTTAATGTCTTTTTTATTCGCGGCGTTAGCTCGAACATCCCCTTCCAGGCCGCTCTGGTACAGCATCCGCGTTTCGTTTCAGGAATTTTCACCACCGCCTTCATCGCCGATGAATACCCGAACGGTTTCGTTGCTGCCGATGTTCCCTACGACGATCCGGGACTGCTCGCTGCCGTCGCCGCCTTCGCAAGACGCCGCTATATCGACCGTGCAATACAGATCAGCGATCAGATGCTCGGCCATCCACGCAAGGTGGGCAGGCACTGGGTGGTGGTCATCGAAGGCACGAACCATCAGGTCACCCTTGATGTGATTCCCGGTGGCTACGCGATCACCTGCGGCGAGAAGCGTTACGACATTGTTTCCGACTGGTTGTTCAGGGAACTTGTTTTCCGCGGAACGTGCAACGGCCAACCAATCTGCATGCAACTCGAGCGCGCCGGACTGGAGTATCGCATCAGTCATTTCGGCAAGCAGGTCAAGGCCGTTGTGATGTCGGCCAAGGCCGACCGTTTGTTGGCGTTGATGCCGCTCAAGACACCGCCGGATCTTTCCAAGTTTCTGCTTTCCCCGATGCCCGGACTGCTGCGTGAGGTTTTGGTGCACGTCGGACAAAAGGTCAGTGTCGGCGAAAAACTCGCCGTCATCGAAGCCATGAAGATGGAAAACATTCTCAAGGCCGAAAAAGATTGCCAGGTAAAAAGAATCGTCACCGAGCCCGGTGAAAGCCTGTCGGTGGATCAGGTTATCGTCGAGTTCGACTAAGCTGACCACACGATTACCAAAGAACCCTCCGCTTGGTGGGGTTCGTGGTTTGGTGCGCCCGGTAGGGCGGACCTGCATGCCGGGTGGTGTGGGAGGGGATCGGTCAGAAACTGGCCGCCCCCATCCCGATCTGCCGAGAAAATTTCCAGCGAATTACAGTTGTTAGTCAGAAATCAATTCCCGCCAGGAGATGCGACGTGTGGGGGATGGATCAAGTCCACCTGGCACGGGCATAGCTTTTGGAGGGGTGGTCTCGTCGGGTTTTATGTACATTTTGGGGGTGCCATCTGACGTCAGGACGATGGATGGAGCGCTGCTCAGGTAATCCCCGAGTTTGACACCCGCAAGACCGGAAGTGCCTTCGACAAATCCGCCCGTCCGGTAATCCAGGAAAAAGGAGTAGCTGATACCGATCGGAACGCAAGCACCTGATTTTGGTGTATTGGTTGTTAGCAGCAATGTGCTTGCGAACAGGCGAATATCCGTGTTCACCCGTTCTCCAGCGACCGGGAAATCGACGTACCAGCCGTCATTGGTGGAAAAATTGACCGGGTTTTTTGTCACTTCAACGGTCGCCTCACCTTCAGTACAGTAAGTATTTTCAGAACCGCAGATGGTCGAAGTCATGGTTTGGGCGACAAAGCTCCCGGGCGTTGGGCTTGTTTGTGCGGGGCTTTGAGGCCTCGGGCTTCCATAATCACTCACGCTCAAACGGTCTTTGATAGCATAGACGGATTGGATTTGGCTTGATTCCAAATCGCCGGTGCCGAGAAGTTGGCCCGTGCCGACAAAAATAACCGGAGTGTGATTGATCAGTCCGAGTTCGGGTCGTGTGGTGATCGGCTGCGTGGCGCCCGCCGCATCTTTAAGAACGGCAAGCCGCTGGGCGTCATAAACCGGCGGGTCTTCGCCGGCCGGGATGTCGCCATTAATGTCGAAGCGCCAGAGATTACCGAGCAGGTCGCCGCCATAAATTCGCTGGACTGTGTTGTTGTTATCGGGGAAATTGGCCCAGCCCGAGAGTCGCGATAATCCACTGGGAGTGGCCGTACTTCCTGCGCTTGTGGCGATTGATCGGATGAGCTCGCCGGAGTTGGCATTCACGATAAACAATCTGCCCAAGCCGTCCCCTGGAGAAACATTGTTATATCCCGAAGCGAAAATCACCACCCAGGTCCCGTTCTTGAGTTTGGTGATTATCGGATTGCCATAGGTGTATCCAAGATTGTCATCCGTAAACTCCCACAAGGCTTTTGGTGTTGCCGGGTTTGTGATGTCAAGCGCATAATAGCCGCGCCCGCCGTTATTTTGGCCGCCAACGAGTATCGTCTTCCACACCGTTCCGGTATCGCCAATGTTACAGTTACTCGCACAGATATCGCCCATTGCCGGAGAGCCGTCAACAAAGAATCTGTGCAGCTTGTCGTAATTCACGTCAGCCAGCTGATAGAGATTGGGCAAAACGATTTTTGGGATATAGGCCCAGGCTTCCTGACCGTCTGATGCGTTGAAGGCATGCAACATGCCATCGTTGGCAGCGACATAGACCATCCCCTCACGGCTAATATTGGCCGTCTTGAAGGCGTTGTACTGGTAGTCAGTGTAATTCCAGGGCGATTTTTTCACATAAACGGTTTCGGAGCCGACGATATCTCCCAATAAGCTTGTGCGCAAACGGTATAGCGGCAACTCGTTCGTCTTGTCTCCGCGCAAGAAGTTAACCATATTCTCTTCATCGGCAAGTTCTTGATTGGCAGTCGAAAGGCAGACCGCTCCGACCGTGCATAACTGCGAAAGGCTGGCGATATGGGGTTTCGTGAAATAACTTTGCTCTGCCGTTGTCAGCGTGCTCCAGAGGAAGGGCTTCAGATTGTCAGCGGCTCCCGCAGCGCTCTCGCCCTCCGCGTTATAGGTGAAAATCTTGCGGGCAGTGTGGGTGCCTAAGGCAACCTTGGCATCAAGCAGACTTGCAGCTGTCCAGGTGGGGGTCGCGGCAATGGTGGCGTTTGCTGGGTCAGCTTCGAACCTGGACAGGCTGCCGGTCCAGGTCCCGGCCGAGAACCCAACTTGGAATAAAAAACTATTATCGGCACTTAGGTTTGGGTTGCCGACCGTGACCGCCGCCAACGAGCCTCCCTTGATACCGACGTCCCGCAAAGCGCTGCTAATGCCTGCTGCCATTGCTGACGGGTCGCCGGCACTGAAATAGCTGCCGCGTCCATTAACAGCGGCATGCCAAAGGTCGTCAATGTTTGTTTGCGCATTGCTTTGCGGTTTGGGCCAGTTGCATTTGCCAGCCGTTTGCCACGGGCATGCACCCGAGGCCGCATCTGCCGTCTCACTCAAGACGCTGTAGAAGTCGCCACTTGTCGCTGTCTTGTAATCAGCCTGATACTGCATCAAACCCGAGGCACCGAGACCGAGAGTGTAGGTGCTCATGAATTGTCTTGCGACCGACTCAGGCAAGTCTGTATTCGGGCACACGTCGGAGTACGTTGTAACCGTCCCGGAAACGATCGGTCCGCCCGTACAATTACCAAGGCTTGTGTCGCGCAAGTCAGTCTTCCAGTAATACTCTGCAACGTCGGCCAGGGTGTCAGGCGTTGCGCCTAGTGCGCGAACGCTGCAGGTGGTTGCAACATAGTTGTTACCCACTGCTGCCGTGACAGGTACGCACGAAGTAACGTCAGTCGGGCCGGTTGATGCCAGGGTGCAGGTTTTCTCTATATAGCCGTTCGAACTATCCGCCGCCGCCGGGACGCACGACGGTGTCGGCGTCAGTAACGATGGGTTCGGGACTACAGACTGGCAACTGGTGGTCAGTCCTCCTCCGGTGGTGCCTGGGGTGCAGGAGATTCCCGAAGTGGTTGTAATTGTGTCGGCTACCGCGTCGGAGAGGGCCGACGCCGCCGGAGCCGGAGCCCAGTCGCTGACCAACTGCTGCCGGCAGTGCACTGTGCCGCTTTCGGTACAGCTTGCCGCGTCAATCCACGGGTTATCGACTGTCCGGCATTCGGTTGTGCCGGATGCCGTGCAAGCCCCCGTTGTAGACCACGGAGTCCAGTTCGTCTGGCATTGACTCGCGGTGAGAACTGTGTAAGGCGATTCAGCGCTTTGTGCCAATGCGGTGCAAGAACCCGTTGGCGTCCACCCGGTCCACGCTGTGTATTGGCACTGTTGGTCAGCGGCCACCGTACACGTGCCAGCAGCATTAACCCAGCCGCTTGGCCAGGTCATCTGGCATTCGGTTGCAAAGTTGGTTGTATAGCTCGTTGGCCCGGCCGACCTGGGGTTTGATGTGCACGAAGCTGTGTTGTGCCAGTCGTTCACCAGCCTGTAGCCACATTCGGTCGTGGAGTCAGCAGTGCAACTGCCTGTCGTGACGTCAGACCAGTTCGACCATGCCGTCGTACAGGTTGTTGTGGCGTCGGGAGTGCAGGGGCCGGCGACCGCAGTCGTCCAGACTGTCTGACATTGCCTTGCCGGACCAGTGTAGTCTGGGCCGGTGGAAACGGCAGCAGCAGTGCAAGAACCGACATCGCTCCATGGGCTCCAGCCTGCGTATGCACACTGTGTCCGCGTGAGGCCTGTAGTAACCTCTGAGCAGGAGCCCGTGGGGGACCAGCCACCGTAATTTACTGAGCAGTCCTTGGCGTGAATCACACTCCAAGGGTTCGTCGTCGATTTGGCGACATCCGAGCACGTCGCGTCGTCGGTGAAAGTTGACCAACTGCCATACTGGCAGCCAACCGAATTCGTGACACTGTTGCACGTCGAACTGGTATCGGCCCAAGCCGTCCAGTCAATCTGACACTGTCTTGCCAAGCCGGTCGTGTACGGTGAGGCCGTTGATCGGGGTGCAGGCTCACATGAACCGACATTGGACCAGCCGGTCCAGCCGGTGTACTGGCATTGCAGCGTGTCCGACGTTGTACAGGAGGACGCGTCATTCCAGGTCCCCGACCAGACCGTTTGGCAATCGATCGCAGTGCCCACGGAGTAAGGCGACGCTGAGGATTTTGCTACCGCCGTGCACGAACCGACATCACCCCAGGCGGTAGGCGTGGTGTATTGGCATTCTGACCGCGTCGTGTAGATTGTGGCCTCCAGGTCAGTTCCGGCATTAATCACCGTCGTGCCACCAGCGATCGTGGTGCAGCTTGAAGCGCTGTTCCAAGCTGACTGGACCAGGGTCTGGCATTGCACACGGTCCATTCCGCTGGTGACTGGCGAGCACGAGGCGACGTCGGTCCAGCCACCCCATGATGTTCCCCCATTGCTCGATGTCCGCTGTTGAACCTGGGTTAGCCGTTGTTGCAACGTGTAGGTTCTGCTTTGTCGCTGACCGGTCTTGCTTTGCAACTGCGAGGTTTGGGTCTGTATTTGGGTTTTTGTCCGCGTTTGAAGATTGGCCGTTCTTCCCCTCATCGGACCTGAGCGCGCGGACAGTGTCTTTGTTCTTTCTTGAAGCTGGGTTAACGTGCTGATCATACTAACCGACAATGTTCTCCTCTGGAGTTGCCACTCCTTACTTTGCCATTGCCCGGTTTTGCTCTGGAGATTTGACGTTTTTGTTTCAAGCTGGGTTAACGTGCGCGTTTCAAGCCCGTCGGTTTTGCTTTGCAACTGTTCGGTCTTCTTCTGCAGCCAGGTGGCCGTGGTTGGCGTCAGAAGTTTGTTTTGCTGAAGCGTGCTCCTCTGGTCTTGCGGTCCACCGGCATCGAGTTGCGGACGGACTTCCAGGGTCGGTCCGTCCTGGTCACCCACTGCGGTCGTTCCATCGATCCTGAAGCCGGCACCTTCATTCCAGTAGCCGTCCGTTGACAGAATGGTGACGTTCTGTTGGCAAAAATACTGGACGGGGTCAACGACTGCGACGCCATTGAACGTGGAGAGTTTCCCGGAATACAGGCGCCCGGCATTGGATAGGGCAATACGAAGCGGCGTGTTGAGTTTTGGAACGGCGGAAAATACTTTGTCATACCATGCCTTTTTTTGCGCGTCAGAAAAGTCGGTGATGTTCTGGAAATCGGTCGTCGTATTGTTGTTGATGCTCGAATAGCCGATTCGATATTTTTCGCTCGTCGGCTCGAACGCACGGCTGGTCGCCGTTTTCATCGACTGCATGCGTGTCCGGTAGTAGGCCCACCAGTTGGCGAAGTTGGTCATTTCTTCAGCATAGGCGCACTCGGTGGCAGCGCAATCGGCCCGCTTTGCGCCTTTAGGGTAGGTCGCAGTTGTGGACGTAATAACGGTCAACAGGTTTTCGCCGGGCGCAAGATTTGTTGCCGGGCGGGAAAATACGGTTGCCGAAATCGTCATTGGGCCCGATTTGGTAATGCTCGGCGTCGCAGCGCTAAGACCGGGAGCGCTGATGATAACAGTGGCGCCTGAGGCAAGCGCACTGTAGCCGGCAATTGTGCAAGAGCCGGTCGTACCGAACGTACAGGCATTGATGCTGCTCGCAATGGCCAGAGCCATCGCTGTTGGCGAGGTGGTTTCCGCAATAGCCGTTGACAGGATAGTCATGGCATCGACGGTAATGCTGCTGATCGATGTGGGATCTGACCCGGAGATAGAAAGCGTGCTGCTGCGTGGCGCAGGCATGCGCGGAAATTCAAACGGTATATTGGTTCCACTGGCGGCAATCTGGGTTGCCTGGCATGCGTTATCCGGGGGTGTTGCCGCGACGGCATCCGCCGCTGTTTTGCACCAGCGCAGGAGGGCGGGTTTAGGGTAGGTATCATTGGGCGCAGTGAGCGCAATGCAAACCTTCAGCGTACTGTCTTTGCAGTATTCTCCTGGGACCGTCGTGAAGTAATAGGCGTTGCCGATCAGATTGCTGCTGGTCGTACTTTGTACCCCGTAGCCATCATTTTTGACTGACGTCCAGGCGCTGGTAATTGCTGACGACTGGCCTGGATAGGCGGTGGTATTGAGGCTGCCGTCAGCGTTGAAATACTTGGGTGGGACGTATTGAATTTCCGGGTTGTAGGCCACGCCGTTAAAGCTCGGGTTCTTACTTTGCGAGACGAGCGTCGTCAATCCGGCCCAATCGGGAAGGTAATCCCGGTCCATACTGCCCGAATCGTCCAGTACAAACAGGATGTTCGGTTTGATCTCGGTCGATGTGGCTCCCGAAAGCGGCGAGTCGGCAAGTTGGGTGGTTGCGGCATGAGCCGAGAGCGCGAAGAAAAGTAGGGTGCTCAGCAGCGTTGTGATGGCAGTCAGCTTGGTTTTCATGGCAACTCCTTGTTAAATCCGGGTACCGCGTTAAAGGGCGAGAATGGCCTGTGTATAGGCAACAGTGTTTCTTGGCCCGACGATACGGGCGGTGACTCTGTAATAGACTTGCGGGGGAGGGGTTGGCCCAGGCACGCCAATTGTGAAGGGACCATTAATCGCCGGTGGTTTGGAACAACTCGCCAAGAGCGGATCTCCAGTTGCATCGCATAGGCGGTGGATCACGTAAGAAACTGTATTTCCTGCCACGTCGGTAGCGCCGGTTAAGGTTTGGCCCGCCAATGAGGCCCAGTAAACGTCCAGCGATACGCCAGTGGCCGGGTCTGCGCGTACGGCACGATAGCCATTTGCCGCGTTGTGATCGTATAGGACGATCTTGCCCGCAGCGGTTTGGTTGTTCGGCTGTAGCCAGTTGGTCACAGCCAGTTCTGTGCTCCGCTCTCCGGCATGGACGGCAGACTCATGAAACGACATATTCCCGGCGATAAGATTCGTGGTATCAACCGAGCGAATCAGCGCCAGACCCGCCAAAGTCAATGCGATCAGGACAATTAGCGCAACAAGCAACACAACGCCACGCTGTCTTGACCGGGCAAGTGGCGCAGAAGAACAGGATCGATGAGCAGTTTTCACGGGCATAATGCCGTCCCCATCCATGACAGGTTGCGAAGTGGAATCACGGTTTCAAAAACACGGTAACGATAGTTCTGCCAGTCTGCTCTTGCACTCAAGTCAATGGCATTGAGCGCACTGCCTTCCCAGACTGGAGGCAGCGCGGTAAGAATGCCGCTGTCTGGCTGGCTATTACGGGCGACCAGGGCGATCCGCAGGGCCGAGGCCCTGGACCATAGGCAGGCAAAGAGTAACTGATTGGCAGGTGAGGGTTGCACTGGGGTGGTCTGGTCCCAGGTGTCAATCCCGTCCATTGGCGTTGACGTGTCGCGACCATATTGTGCGCGAAGGCTAACAATATTGTTGGCAACGGGAGTCCAGTTTGCGTTGCAGTTTGCGTTTCCGGCAACACACGCGGCGGCGCAATTGGCCTGCATGTAGTCACACACGGTCAGGTTGCCGCCACGTATGGCGTACGCCACAATTCGGGGCGATGTGCCAAAATTAAACAGCGATCCACCCTCGCCAGCATTACTTGGGGCGACGGTAACATTCGGGCTGGTGACGTCTGTAACGGTGCCCAAAGTCAAGGCGCAACCATTTGCAGGCTCTACAGGTGCGGCCAAGGCACGATGACCAACGCTGAAGTTCGTTGGCGACAGGACGCTAAAGACTTGATCACTGCCCACAGTTCCGGTAGCCGTGATCAGGTCGCCTTCAGGCGATCCGCCGCTTCTGCCATAAGCAACAAGTAAGGTATCGGTATTGGCATCACCAGCTGGAACATCAGCGACCGGCGGGTTAATAATAACCGGCGCCAGAAAGGTCAGCGTGCGTGCAACCGGCGGAGCGGGTATGGTGATTGGGCATCCAAATACGTTGATGGAATTGAATCCGTATCCGCCGAGGCGGACATCTCGTTGGAGCGTGTACAGCGCCAATGCGCCGTTGTTCTGGAGGTCGCCTTCGCCGGTTGTTACCCGTTTTTGCCCTTCCGCCGCCGAGAAAACCTGGAGCATGATAATCATCCCGAGCATGCCGATGACCATGGCAACCATGACTTCAACGAGTGTGAAGCCTTTGACGGGGAGCGAAAAAGTTAAGGGGTGTCTCATGGCGCGTTTCTGACAATTTGCGTTGTGACGATATGGCGGTGTCCGGCTTGATCTGCGGGCATCTCCGGAGTTCGCCAGAACAAGGTGATGACGGCCTGCCCGGCCGTCGCCCCGGCGGCAGCGTCGACGGTCACTAGTGGGAGGGTCGAAACAACTCCGGCAGATTCGGCAACAACGCCCGGCAATCCCTCTTTATCGGATACGTCGGCAAGCCAGGCAATGTAAGCGGCTCCACCCGGTTCGAAATTGGCCTTGAGTGCCGCGAGATCACCCCCGCTGACCCACATTTGGCCAATAAGCTTGTTCGCCAGAAGCGTTGCATTGGTACGGTATTTGGCGTCGCCAGTGAGCTTGATCGACGTCGCCTGCAAGGCGAGGACGGTAAGAATGCCGAGCGAGAATATCAGTATGGCAATCAAGGCTTCGAGCAGCATGATTCCGGATTGCGACTTCTCGATTGTCGGGTGATTTTTCATTAACAGCCCTGGGTAGTGGTGTTTGGTAGCGCTGGGTCGCACATGCGGATTTGCCCTCCGGAAGTGACGTCGACGCGCAAGCAGCGTGCTGTTCCGCCCGCATCGATGCATAGCACTGCAAGTGAGGTTTTAATGTCGATAGCAGAGGCGGTTGAGGTCAGACGACCCATTCCATCAAAAACAAAGGAGGATTGTCCGGAGAGCAGCGTGGTACTGCCACCCGACCCCTCGGCGCTACTGCCAAGCTGAATGATTCGAGGGTCTGTGGTCTCCGACGCGACCGTTCCACATTTGCCTGTGGCGACATCCAGACTGACAATCCAATTGGGTCCTGCGGTGTCTAATGCGCAGGTGTCATCGCTTGTGGTGGTCAGTTGGAAACGCACTACGGAATTACGTCTTACGGCCTCTGCTCTGGCCAGTTGCAGCCCGCTCAGCACGGACTCAGCTTTCGTTCGAATCTTGGCGTTGAGGATCCAGCCGGAAAAGTTCGGTGCCGCGATAGATAACAAAATGAAAAATATCGCCATGGCGATGATTAACTCGATCAGGCCGAAGCCACTCTTGGTTTTCAACACGCACCACCTTTGCTGGTCACCCAGCAATTGTCAGGCGTATGAGGTACCCAGCCAGCGGGCGCCCCCGAGAACGCGCTAGTTTTTACGTTGGACTGGTTGACCGTGTATGTAAATCCAGTCATCGGCCCCTTGCCCGTGGCAATTACCCTATACGTAGTGGCGGTAAGGCTGTCGCAGGCGAAGTCAAAGTAAGCGTTTGTGGTGTCATTGACACAGGCGGGTGCAACGATAGGAGGAACGGCTACGGTGTCACTAAACGTATGGTTGTCCTGGAAGAATTGCTCCATCTGGGTACGTTTTGTGGCCAGGCCCGAAGTTGCGTTCGGAACCCGCGATCGGGTCACGTAGTCGCTGTAATTGGGAATGGCGATCCCGGCAAGAATGCCGATGATCGCCACAACCACCATCAACTCGATTAGTGTGAATCCTCGTTGTTTATGGGGCAGAGTCATTTTGTTTCGCCTGATGTTTTCGTTAACTGCACTCAAGCCCGTGCCGGGTCTTGCAAGCTGATCATAGCCGAAGGTCTGCTGCACGCAAACGGGAAACGACGTGTGGTTACTAATTGTAGATAAGCGGTACCGTGCCTTCTCCGGCTGGCAGTAGAATTCTTTGCATGGGTTCGTTACTTGTTAATTAATTGCCATTGAATGGACTATCGGTGCTCGCTGTTCCGCTTAGCAAGATGCCGACAAATTTGTTGTGGGCATTATGCCTCTCCATCCTTCTTCACCTTTTCATTTGTGTGATCAAGTTCGCGCCTGATCGTCCGGCGAGTGCTTGGAATCAGCGCGGTGTTTCTGTGGTACTGGCAACGACTTTGCTGGGCGTTGCAAAAAATGCTGAATCGGGCAACGTTATCGAGCCGACTGTGGTTCCGGTGGCGAACGGGGAAACAGTTCAAACGCCTGTTGAGCTAGCTGAGGCGAAGATGCCTTCCGGATCCGACAACAGATTTTCCGAAGGAGAGTGGCCATTAGTACCACAGCCAGACCGGACTAAATCAACCGCACTTCCAGAGCCGCTTTCTTCAGGTGTTGTGCCCGAAGTGTCGGTATATTTTCACCGTTCTGAATTGACCCTCCCGCCTTTACTACAGGGCGAACCGTCGTTTGATATTCTTGAAGACTCGGGGTCGAATAAGCCAAGCAGCAGAAAACTGTCGCTGCGCTTATACATTAATGCACGTGGAGCGGTTGACTTTGTCGAGATTCTAGATAGCACTTCGCCGTCGGCTTTTGAAGATGCTGCAGTCGCTACTTTTTTAGCCACCAGTTTCAGACCTGGAGAAATTGACGGCACTGCGGTGGGGAGCCAGGTGGTCTTCGAGATTGACTTCGACGCTCAGTCAAATGGAGCGAGCCACTCGAGCGATTCGGCGCATCTTAGCCCCGGTTTTGGGCGGCCTGAGCAGCCTGCAATTCCCTCGGCAGCGCAAACGTCACGTTTTCTTCAACGCCCGTCAGTTGAATGATGGTTTGTTTGCCGGCATCGGCCAGGCGGGCGATGACGTTCTGAACCAGCACTT
Source organism: Propionivibrio sp. (assembly GCF_029255185.1). Taxonomy (GTDB): domain Bacteria; phylum Pseudomonadota; class Gammaproteobacteria; order Burkholderiales; family Rhodocyclaceae; genus Propionivibrio. Next base: position 6,169 of record NZ_JAPUVO010000105.1, on the reverse strand, counting down.
CCGGTGCCGAGGCGCCGGCGGTGACGCCGATGCGTGTCACGCCGTGCAGACAGGCCAGGTCGATCTGTTCGGCCTGATCGATGAGGTAGGCTTTGGCGCCGAGGAGTTCGGCGACTTCGCGCAGGCGGTTGGAATTGGAACTTGTCTGGCTGCCGACGACAAATACGATGTCGGTTTGGGCGGCCAGTTGCTTGACGGCATCCTGACGGTTCTGGGTGGCATAGCAGATGTCGTCGCGCCGGGGGCCGGTAATGCCGGGGAAACGTTCCCTTAGCGCGGAGACCACTTTTTCAGCGTCATCGACCGAGAGCGTGGTTTGCGTGACGTAGGCGAGTTGGTCGCGGTTGTTAACCTCAAGCTGCCGCACATCGGCGACGGTTTCAACGAGGTACATGCCTTGCGGGCTCTGGCCCATCGTTCCTTCCACCTCGGGGTGTCCCTTGTGCCCGATCATGATGATTTCGCGGCCTTCCTTGCGCAGCTTGGCGACTTCGACATGGACCTTGGTCACCAGTGGGCAGGTGGCGTCGAAGATTTTCAGGCCACGCGTCGCGGCTTCTTCACGGACCGCCTGCGAAACGCCATGAGCGCTGAAAATGACCGTGCAGCCGGTCGGCACATCGGCCAGGTTGTCGATGAAGACGGCGCCTTTGGCGCGCAGATCGTCGCACACGTACTGGTTGTGCACGACTTCATGGCGGACATAGATCGGTGCACCGAATTTTTCAATGGCCCGTTCAACGATGGCGATGGCGCGTTCGACACCGGCACAGAAGCCACGCGGGTTGGCGAGAATGATTTGCATGGTTACATGATTCCGATGATTTCGACTTCGAAGCGGATCGGCTTGCCGGCGAGCGGGTGGTTGAAGTCGAAGAGGGCGGTAGTGTCATTCAGTTCGCGCAAGAATCCGGCAAAACTGGCGCCGCCATCGGGCGCGCCAAACTCAATTAACGAGTTTTCCTTGAGTTCGATGTCCGGGGGTAGAGCGCTGCGTGCGATGCGTTCAACGAGTTTTGGATTGTATTCGCCAAAGGCCTCATCGCAGGAGAGTTCGATGACCTGGTGCTGGTGCGCAGAGAGTCCGATAAGGCACTTCTCGAGCGGCGCGGCAAGCTGGCCGCTGCCCATCAGCAAGGTCGCCGGGGAGAGGTCAAAGGTACTGACAAACTCGTTTCCTGCACTGTCCGAGAGGCGGTAATGAAGGGTCAGATAGCTGTCGCAACATACTCTCTGGACCATCAACTCACATGAATCAGTCGCTTTGCTCATGATTATTTTGCCAAATCAGGATCGCCGGGTTTGACCGTTTTATCGGCGGGGGGGTTTCGTCGCGAATTGATCCCAGGCTAGCAGAATGGCGCCGACGGTAATCGCCGAATCGGCAACGTTGAACGCTGGCCAGTAATAACCAGCAGCGTGCCACTGGATGAAATCGACGACCGCACCGAAGCGCAGACGGTCGACGACGTTACCAAGCGCGCCGCCGAGGATCAGGGTGAGCGCCAACGAGAGGCGGAATTCACTGCTGTGTCGGCGCAGCAGGGTGACGATCCAGGCCGAGACGCCAAGCGCCAGAGCGGTGAAAAACCAGCGTTGCCAGCCACCGGCATCAGACAGGACACTGAATGCGGCGCCGCGGTTGAAGGTCAGCACCCAGTTGAAAAACGGCGCGACGTAGCGCGAATCACCCGGTTGTAGCGCGCCGAGCACGATCCACTTGCTGATCTGGTCGGCCATAATCAGCGTCGCGGCCAGCCATAACCAGGACTTGATGTTACGCGCAGGCACGAGCTTCACCTTCGCCGTACAGGTTGCTCAGGCAACGGCCGCAGATCTCCGGATGCCCGGGATCGCTGCCGACGTCGTCGCGAACATGCCAGCAGCGTTCGCATTTTGCATCGGCGAGCGCTGTGCACTCGAGCTTGTCTTCGCCGCTGCGAACGAGCCGGGTCTTTGAGCAAATGAGGACAAAGCGTAGGTCATCGCCGAGCGAGGCCAGGATGTCGTATTTTTCGCCATCGGCATGAATCACGACAGCCGCCTGCAAGGACGAGCCGATGCTGCCGGCAATCCGCAGTGCCTCAAGGGCGCGCGTCACTTCGGCGCGGTAGAGACGGATCTTGCCCCACTTGTCGAGCAGCATGACTTCGTCGGCGGGAGCGGGCAGCGGTTGCCAGGTTTGCAGCATGATTGACTGACCGTTGCCGTTGATGATTTGCCAGACTTCTTCGGCGGTAAAGGCGAGGATCGGTGCCATCAGTTTCACGAAGGTCCGGGTGATGTGCCACAACGCGCTTTGCGCCGAACGGCGCGCTGTCGAGTTGGCTGCGGCGGTGTATAGGCGGTCCTTGAGAATGTCGAGGTAGAAACCGCCAAGGTCTTCCGAGCAGAAGGTTTGCAGTGCTTGCACGACACGATGGAACTCGTAGTTGTCATAGTCGGCCTCACACTGCGCCTGCATCTGGCGCGTCATGGCCAGTGCATAGCGGTCGATTTCGAGCCACTGCCCGGGGGCCAGGAGATCCCTGCTCGGGTCGAAATCGACGGTGTTGGCGAGCAGAAACCGCAGGGTGTTGCGCATGCGCCGGTAAGACTCGACGACGCGCTTGAGAATTTCGTCGGAAATTGTCAACTCGCCCGAGTAGTCGGTGGCCGCCGTCCACAGACGCAGGATGTCGGCGCCCAGGGTATCGGAGACCTTCTGCGGGGCGATGACGTTGCCCTTCGATTTGGACATCTTCAGGCCTTTGCCGTCGACCACGAAACCGTGTGTCAGCAGCGCCTTGTATGGGGCGCGACCGTCGATCGCGCAGCCGGTGAGGAGCGAACTCTGGAACCAGCCACGATGCTGGTCGGAGCCTTCGAGGTAGAGATCGGCGGGATAGGCGAGTTGGGCCTGATGCGATGCGCGCAGTACGCTCGAATGGGTCACTCCGGAGTCGAACCAGACATCGAGGGTGTCGTTCATCTTGCGGTAGTTCGCCGCCTCATCGCCCAACAGTTCCTTGGCGTCGAGCGAGAACCAGGCTTCGATGCCGGCCTGCTCGACGCGCAAGGCCACGTCCTCAATCAATTGCGGGGTGCGCGGGTGCAGCGCACCAGTTTCTTTATGCAGGAAGAAAGGAATCGGCACGCCCCAGTTGCGCTGGCGCGAAACGCACCAGTCGGGGCGGGTTTTCATCATCGCTTCGAGCCGGGCGCGGCCCCAGGCCGGGAAGAACTGCGTCTCATCAACCGCGCGTTCGGCGATCCAGCGCAGTGTCGCGGCGTTTTCGTTGTCTTTGTGATCCATGCCGATAAACCACTGGGTTGTGGCGCGGAAAATGATCGGTGTCTTGTGCCGCCAGCAGTGCGGGTAGCTGTGCGTGATGCGCTCCGACTTGAGCAGGCGTCCCTGGGCTTCGAGCTCCTGTACGACCAGCGGGTTGGCTTCCCAGACGGTTTTGCCGGCCAGCGTTGAGACCGAGAGTGGTGGCGTGTTGGCGAGAAACCTGCCGTCGTCGCCGACCGGGTTGTTGACCGGCAGGCCGTAGACCTTGCCAATCTGGTAGTCGTCGGCGCCGTGCGCCGGCGCCGTATGCACCAGGCCGGTACCGGCTTCGGTGGTTACATGCGTGCCGCAAATGATGGCCACGTCGCGTTCCTGGAAGGGGTGCTTGAGCAACACGTGGTCAAGCGCCTTGCCCTTGACCGAGCCGATCACCGTGCTCTGGCCAGCGTCAAATCCGTAACGTTGAAGGCAGGCTGCGGCCAGTTCGCGCACCAGGATCAGCGCGCCCTTCGGCGTGTCGATCAGGTCGTAATCGAATTCCGGGTGAATGCTCACCGCTTCGTTGGCCGGCAAGGTCCACGGGGTGGTTGTCCAGATCACGGCAAAGGCCGGGCCGCGCAGGTGCGTCAGGGCGAAAGCCCTGGCCAGTTTTTCAGCGTGGTTGGGATGGACCTCGAAAGCGACATCAATGGCCGGCGAATTCTTGTCCTCGTGTTCGACTTCGGCCTCAGCCAGTGCCGAACCGCAATCCAGGCACCAGTTCACCGGTTTGAGCCCCTGATAGAGATAGCCCTTCTCCAGGATTTTGCCGAGCGAGCGGATCTCGTCGGCCTCGCTCTTGAAGGCCATCGTCAGGTAGGGGTTGTCCCACTCGCCAAGAATGCCGAGACGGATGAAGTCTTTCTTCTGGCGTTCGACCTGCTCGCCAGCAAAGGCACGGCACAGCGCGCGCACCTTGTCGCCAGCGATATGCTTGCCGTGCAGTTTCTCGATCTGGTGCTCGATCGGCAGGCCGTGGCAATCCCAGCCCGGCACGTAAGGCGCATCGAAACCGGCCAGCGTCTTCGAGCGAACGATGATGTCCTTGAGAATCTTGTTGACCGCGTGGCCGATGTGGATGTCACCGTTGGCGTAGGGCGGGCCATCATGCAGAACGAAGTGAGGCCGACCTTTGGCGACCTCACGGATCTGCTCGTAAAGCTTTTTGTCCTGCCAGGCAGCAACCCACTGCGGCTCGCGCCTGGCAAGATCACCCCGCATCGGGAAAGGCGTGTCGGTAAGATTAAGTGTGTTTTTGTAGTCAGCCATTTTTCACCGCAAAGGCGCAAAGACGCAAAGGACGCAAAGTTTACAAACCATTGACTATCCGTTTGATGCCGTCCCGCATAACAACAACATTGAAATTAAGTAAGAGGCCGAGTTTGAGGTCGGTCATTTTCAGGTAGGTCAGAAGCTGTGCTGAATGGACCGGCATCAAGAGAGCGACCGATTTTGCCTCAACGATGATGCTGTCTTCCACCAGCAAATCAAGGCGCAAAGGTTTTGAAAGCACCTTGCCCTTGTATTGAATAGGTATGACCACTTCTTTTTTTACTGTTACTCCCAGTTCGGATAACTCAGCCGCAAGGCACTCGGCATAAATAGACTCAAGTAGTCCTGGGCCAAGCAATCGATGCACCTCAATGCAGGCACCGATCACCTTATGACTGAGTTCGTCAAGAAATTTTCTAGTCGGCACTTTCTTTGCGACCTTCGCGCCTTTGCGTCTTTGCGGTAAAAAACGATTTTGCATTGCTTACGTCGAGCGCAATCTGTGCCTTCAGCGCGTCAAAGTTGGGGAATTTCATTTCGTTTCTCAGCTTGTGCAGGAAACGAACGTTCAGATGAGTGCCGTAGAGGTCGCCGGCGAAGTCGAAGAGATGTACTTCGAGCAGCGGTTGCAGAGTCTCGTCGATGCTCGGGCGGAAGCCTAGATTGGCTACCCCTTTGAGCGGTGGGGCATCAGGCCCCTTGATCCCCTTGACCTCGACGGCAAAGACTCCCAGGAGCGGCGGCTTGTTGTGCTTGATGCGGATATTGGCGGTGGCGAAACCGAGCTGTCGGCCAATCTTGTCGCCATGGACCACGCGGCCGTCTATCGCGTAGGGGCGGCCGAGCAGACGTGCGGCATGCTCCATGTTCCCCTCGGCGAGCGCGGCACGGACCGCTGAACTTGACGCGCGTTCGCCATCAAGGGTCACGCAATCCATCGCTTCAACCTGAAAGCCGTGACGTTCTCCGGCCTCGCGCAGCAGTGCAAAATTGCCCCGGCGGCCGGCGCCGAAGCGAAAATCATCGCCGATGATCAGATGCTTGACGCATAGTGTGTCGATCAGGATATGCTCGACGAATTTTTCTGCCGAAAGCGCGGCAAGGCGGGCGTTGAAGTGGCTCACCCAGGTCAGCGCAACGCCTTCGTCGGCAATCAGTTCAAGCTTCTCGCGCAGGGTGGACAGGCGGGCCGGCGCCGATTCTGGGGCAAAAAATTCACGTGGATGTGGTTCAAAGGTGAGCACCGCTGGCAGCAGATGGTCTCTTGCTGCTATGGCTTTCAAGCGGGCGAGCAACGAACGGTGGCCAAGATGGACGCCATCGAAATTGCCGATGGTCAGCACAGTGGGGCCAGAGGCTGCTTGCAAAAAACCGCGATAAACGAGCATCAGGATGAGTTGCCGGGGAGGACACGGAAAAGGGCTGAATTATAACGGTTTTTCAGAGGAGGCTCGATCACCAGGGCAATTGCATCAAAATGCGAATGCCATTGTCGTCGACCCACAGAAATAATCGTTTACGCTCAATGAGTTACAGAGGGGCTGTTCACAGCGTTTGGAATTGTGTAGTTTTCTGTCTTTTTGG
>NZ_JAPUVO010000104.1 GCF_029255185.1 Propionivibrio sp. | reverse complement strand
TCGTGAGGTTGAGGATATTGTCCTCGAAAATTCAATCCGCCGGCGTCGGGAGCGGCACCTTTTGGTTGCGGCCAGCGGCCGCGCTAAGTGAGTTATAGTTCGTAAAAATGGAATCTTGTGTCGTTGCAAAAGAGAGCAAGGCATGCAGAGGCTCGGTTGTCTCTCCATGCTGCGAAGTGTCCTGGCCCTGATTGCTTCTGCGGCTAGCGACAAGGGCAGGGATCGTTGATCGGCGCTCCGTCGCGTTGCGCCTGCGCGAGTGCCTGACGTCCGCGCGAGAAGAAGTCACGCCGATTGGATAGATGTGTCAAGGAATCCTGTCGGGCGAACTGGTGTTTGCGGTCCAGGACGTTGCGCAGTTGGACAAGGACCCAGATACTGGCGAAAAAGACAAGAAACCGGCCTGCGCTGTTGATGATCATTGGCCAAAGTCCGGTCGTAATGATTGCGCCACCATAGCCTGCCATAGGGCCTGCGAACCAGGCCACGATAGCTATCGGGGGGTAAAGAAAACGTAGAACTCATAGGTCAGACCCAAGGCCGTATGCAGGAAGGCGATCACTGCAATCAAGGCGCTGGCCACAGAGATCACGCCGAGACGAGCGCTTGGCCTTGGGGCCCAGAGGAGGGTGTCTCGCAGCCTCATCGATAGTCACCAGAATCAGGACACACGGATGAGTTGGCCGACCACTTGGCGATTCGTCGACGTTTCCTTGCGGCGAGCGCTGGTGTCTTGAAGCGGCCCAGCTGCTTGCGCAACTCGGCGATTTCATGGCGGAGCTGCTCATTCTCGCTTATTGGCGAGGGAGGCGTCGCGCGGTCATGCTCGGATTGAATGGCATTTACGATGACGGCAATGAAAAGATTTAGCAAGGTGAACGTGGATGCCAGAATGAAGAGCAGGAAGAAGACCCAGGCCAGCGGAAAAACGCTCATGATCGGTCGGACTATGCCCATGGCCCAGCTTTCGAGAGTCATGACCTGGAACAGGGTGAATGCGCTATCGCCAAGCGTACCAAACAACTCCGGGAAAGCGGCTCCATAAATTCGGGTGGCGATGACTGCCGACACGTAGAAGATGAGGCCGATGATTGCGCATACCGAGCCCAATCCGGGCAGGGCCGACAACAGCCCGCCGATGACGCGCTTCATGCTGGGCACAAGCGTGATCAGTCTTAAGACACGTAACACGCGCAAGGCACGCAGCACTGCGAGCGGTCCCGATGCTGGAACGAGCGCAATGCTGACCACCACAAAATCAAAGACGTTCCATGGGTCGCGAAAATAGCTCAGGCGCTGAACGGTGAGGCGCAGCCCTATTTCAACCACAAAGATCACGAGGATCGTGCGGTCGGCGGCGACTAGCCACGGCCCGAAGGCTGTCATTGCCGTCGGATTCGTTTCAAGGCCAAGGATTGCCGCGTTGAGCAGAATCAGTGCGACCAGGCTATGTTGCACGACTGGTGTTTCAAGTCGCCTGGCCAGCCTGGAAAGAGCACCAGGCGGCCGTGATGGTTTCCCCCACCCCCCCATTTTTTCTCGTCCAGTTAAAGCTTGGTTTTCCCATGCAGGGCATCTGTCTCGCGTAGGCGGCGGTCCTTGCGCAAGGAAAGAACAATTGAAGTGGCGATGATGGCGGCAACAACACCAAGGGATGCCAGCACTGGAATCTTGATCAGATCGATGAGAATCATCTTTACGCCGATGAACGTCAACACGATGGCCAGGCCATACTTCAGTAGCGAGAAGCGATCAGCCATGTCGGCAAGCAGGAAGTACATGGCCCGCAAACCAAGGATGGCGAAAACGTTCGATGTCAAGACGATGAACGGATCGGTGGTGATGGCAAAGATCGCCGGGATCGAGTCAACAGCAAATATCAGATCCGTGAGTTCGACCAGAATCAAGACAAGAAACAGGGGAGTGGCATAGCGCACCAGTTTTCCTGCCTCTTCCTTTATGACGAAAAAGTGTTCGCCTTGCAACTCACTGGTCACGTTCATATGCCGCCTGATCCAGTTGATGACCGGATTGTTGTTGAGGTCAGGCTTCTCGTCGGCGAACCACCACATTTTGATACCGGTAATGAGCAAAAAAACACCGAAAACGTAGAGCAGCCAGTGGAACTGGGTAATTAGCCAGACGCCGGCAAGAATCATCAACGTGCGCATGACGATGGCGCCGAGAACGCCGAGTATCAGTACGCGTTTTTGCAACTCAAGCGGAATGGCAAAAAAGCTGAAGAGAATCAGCCAGACGAAGACGTTGTCAACGGCGAGCGATTTCTCGATCAGATAGCCAGTGATGTATTCGAGTGTCTTTTCATTGGCGATGTCACGACCCATCGCGCCATCCAGATACCACCACAAAGCGCCTGCGAAAAGCATCGAGACCCCGACCCAGATACAGGACCAGGTAGCCGCTTCCTTGAACGAGGCTCGATGTTTCTTGCCGCCGCCAACCACGAAGAGGTCAATCGCCAACATGACCAGGACAATTGCGAAGAATCCTGACCACATCCACCATGTGCCAATTGTTTCCATTGAAATATCCCAATAGTAGTCTTTACATCCGTGTCATTTGACCAGTCGCAGGTCAAAATAAAACGGCCCTCTGTCCGACGATGACAGAGGGCCGTTTGGTGTGTTTTGACAGGGCACCTCCACGATCGTGGCAAAGGTCTGGCTCGCGATAATCAACCGTATACCGCCTGTGTGCCGGGAAATCCCTTGCGAAGCCAGGCTTCCGTATTGACGACCACACAGCTGAGAGCTACTCCCCCTTGGGACAGTTCGACTCTAATTAACCTGACAAAATCAGTCAAGTAAACGTTTGCAACAGTACTCGTTTGAAACAGTTTGTGACCGAACAATAGCTGAGTGCTTTCAATTTCAATAGTTGAAACGTGCTTATCCGGTTGTCTCCAAAACCCACTATCGGTAGTATGTTGAGCATCTGCGCCAACTTGGGATGGGCGTGGTTATCGACGTGCTCGAACGAGACGATTTGCCGTTTCCTTGCTGGGCATTGCCGGCGACGTCACTGCGCCAACCTATACCGAACTATATGCAAAAAATAACGCCCCCTACAGGTAGTAGGCATGGGAGCTAAGCGGATAAGCACGGTTTCATCAAGAAACGTATCGAGGTAACTTGTTGAACCTTGGTGTCTTGGTGGTTCGCCTTTTTCGTTTCATTGATAGTCGGCAAAGCGCGCCGGAGAGCGCGAGGTCAGCCAGGCCAGGAAAACGTACTTAACCGTCTTGCCGATAGCGACGACGATCAGCACGCCGAGGACTGACGGGTTGGTCAGCGAGTAGAAAAAAATGATAGGTGTTTGCGGCAGCGGCGACCCGGCAAGCAGCATCAAGGCAAACAGCCCATAATTTTCCAGCCAGCCACTGGCTAATTGCCAACTCGCGCTGGCGACCAGTTCTGGAAAATGAGAAACGATTATCTCCCGGCCAAAGTAGTTGAACAGTTCGACCAGAAGCGCAGCACCGGCACCACTGGCTACGCCGCTCAGTAGGCCGAGCATTAGCCAGCGTTGCGGCGCAATGAGCACCGCTGGGATCAGCACCATAGTAAATGGGAAGGCGAAGGTCACGGTCGCGGAAAACGCAATCAGCGCCACTACGAATGGGTAGTAACGGTACCCAGCGCTGGCTTGAAGCGCTTTGCGCAGACCGTCGAGAAGACGTGGCCTGGTCATGCCGTCCCCGTCACCGCATCGCCAACGTTGGCTTGCGCCGTTCGATGTTTTTTCCTCATGAAGATACGCATGCGCGCTGGTTCAACGGTAATCAAGGCATTTAACATGGTGTGGATTGTATGCGCTTTGAGCCTTGGTGCACCGGCCTCGCCGGCCAAGCGCATGACACATAAGTCATGCATCTTTCAGTCGGCGTGGCAGTGACTCGCCCGCCCCCCCCGCTTGCTCGCCAGCGCACAGTCGCGTAAGGTGCTTCCAATGGGTACCTCAGCCGCCACCACCACCGCCGACCTGATGCAAAAGGTCGGCAAAGAGTTGGCGCGCATGCGGGTATTGCTGGTCGACCGGCACACCAGTGCGCGCAATTCGCTGCGCATCATTTTGTCAACACTCGGGATCAGCGCGATACATAACGCAGGCAGTTCCGCTGAAGTTCTGCGGCAGGTCAGCTCCTACTCATTCGACATTATCTTTGCTGACTACCATCTTGACGATGGCCGTGATGGTCAGCAATTGCTTGAAGAGCTGCGCCAGAAGCACCTGATTTCGCTGTCCACGGTATTCATTATCATCACCGCCGAACGCGCTTATCACAACGTGGTTTCCGTCGCCGAACTAGCGCCGGACGATTACTTGATCAAACCGTTTACCGCCGAACAGTTGCATGTCCGACTGGCCAAGGCCATCTACAAAAAACAGTTTTTTGGACGGGTTTTAGAGCATCTGGATAACGGCGCCTTTGCCGATGCACTGGCCGCTTGTGAGGGTCTGCTCGGCAGGGATGACAGTTTTTTCTACGACACGCTACGTTTCAAGGGCGAAATTCTGAACATACTCGGCCGTAGCCAGGAGGCTCAAGCGGTCTATCAACTGGTTCTGGATAATTCCATGGTTCCCTGGGCGCGCATGGGCTTGGCAATCGCGCTACGTGGCCTGGAGCAATTGGAGGAAGCTGAAACACTGGGCGCCTCACTTATCGAAGACTTCCCCGAGTATCTGGTCGCCTACGATTTTGTTGCCAGCGTGCGCGAGGAAATGGGAAAGCTTGCAGAAGCACAGGAAATTCTTCAACTCGCCGCTGAAATATCGCCCAACAATTCACTGCGACAACGCATGGTTGGCGATGTCGCAGTGCGCAACGACGACCTCGATTCAGCCGAGCGCGCCTATGGCAAGGTGCTTGAACGTCACCGCGGATCGTCGCTCAAGATTATTGACGACTACACCAATCTGACCCGGGTCATGCTCGACAAAGGACATACCGATGGCGTTAAGAAGATTACCCAGGAATTACGTCGGGACTGGCGCGGCAATAAGCAGGGCGAACTTGCGGCCTTGATCATGGACAGCCTTTGCGCCGACCAGGAGGGCGAACCGGCCAAAGCAAAGGAGGCGCTGGAGAAAGCGCTCACCCTGCACAACAATCTGCAGGGTGACACCAATCAAAAGGAATTTCCCCAGAAAATCGCCGTTGATCTTGCCCGCGCTTGTCTGGCGACGGGTGATGAAACCATGGCGCAGGAAATTCTGAGCAAAGTCGCCGCCGAAAATCACGAAGACCGCGGCATGATCGCGCACATCCAGAGCGTCTTCTCCAAAACGGGCCATGAGGAGGCCGGGCAATCAATGCTTGCCAAGGTCGGCAAGGAGATTGTCGAACTCAACAACCGTGGCGTGCTGGCCGCACGTGGCGGAGATATCGAAACCTCGGTACAGATGCTGATTGAAGCGGCCGAGCGGGTGCCCAACCTCCAGTTTCTGGTCAACGCCAGCAAGGCAATCTTCACCATGCTCGATCGCAAAGGCTGGAACGAAGATCTCGGCGATCGCGGCCTACGCTATCTGAATATGGCGCAGGCCAAGGAGAGGAACAACGCCAAAGTGATTTCGGCGCGCGAACTCTACCATCTGGTCGCCCGAAAATACGGGATCGTCGTGGTGCCAATCAGCGGTGCCCGCGGCACCAACGAGAAAAGCGGGGAGTAGCGGCCTGTTGTCGGGCTTGCCCCAGTCGGCTGCAACAAGTGGGAAGACGGTTCATTTTTCCCCGTAGTCCTGAGCCATTTCCCGGAGCAGAAACCTGATCGGAGTCGGTAGCGCCGCCGTCTCGATCTGAGCACGCTCAAGCCATTGCCACCCGGCTTCGCTCACCAGGCTGGCGCTCACTTCGACCTGACACAAAAGCGTTTGAATAGTCAGGCGAAAATGGGTGAAGCTGTGTCTGAGCGGCGGCAGAGCATGCGTGTCGAGCAAGCGACAACCGTGGTGTAATGCAAACTCAGCCGGCCCAGCCAGCCCGCATTCGGGCAGGGTCAGGAGGCCGCCCCAGATACCTGCCGGCGGCCGGCGTTCGAGCAGGACGCGTTTCCCATCGGTGAGCAACAACAGAGTCGTTTCACGTTCAGGCAGCACTCTCTTTGCTTTGACCATCGGCAATTCGGCTTGGCGGCCTGTGTGGCGGGCGATGCAGATTGCATACATTGGGCAGGCCGCACAAAACGGCTTGCGGCGGGCACACAGAGTCGAACCGAGATCCATCAGCCCCTGGGTATAAACCTCGATTCGCCGAGCCGGGAGCAGGGACTCGGCGAGCGACCACATTTTCTTTTCGGTTTGCGCCGAACCGGGGAAGCCCTCAATGCCAAAACAGCGCGCCAGAACACGCTTGACGTTGCCATCGAGGATCGCCGCGCGCTGCCCGAAAGCGAAGGCACTGATCGCCGCCGCTGTCGAACGCCCGATGCCAGGCAATTGGGCAAGGGCTTGCGGCTCTTTCGGGAATTGTCCCGCGTAATCCGCGACGATGACCTGGGCGCAGCGATGCAGATTGCGCGCGCGCGCGTAGTATCCCAGACCAGCCCAGAGTTCGAGCACGGCATCAACCGGCGCCTGTGCCAAAGCGTCAACCGTCGGGAAGCGTTCGAGAAAGCGCGTGTAATACGGGATGACCGTGCTCACCTGGGTTTGCTGCAACATGATCTCGGCAAGCCAGATGCGATAGGCATCACGTGTCTTTTGCCAGGGCAGATCATGGCGCCCGTGCTGGCCCTGCCAGTTGATCAGACGCGCCGAGAAATTTAGTGCTGACAAAAGCGACCGGTCCGTTCAAGTTTCTCGACAGCAAAACGCGGCAAGGCGATAATCCAGCTGCAGCATCACGAGTCTCCTGAACTTCTCCAAAATATGCTGATCTTAGCACGCCCCTTTATTCCACCCAGGCTTCCCGATGACCCCGTCAACTCTCGCTGAGAACCCCGCTATCGATCCACCTTGCCAGACCTGTGACGCCGGACGCACGCTGGTCACCAAGGGGTTTTGTTGCCGCGACTTGCGCAGCACGCTCGGCAGTTTTGCCACCGGCGTCACCGTTATCACGGCGCTGGCGCCCGACGGTAAGCCGATTGGTCTGACCATCAGCTCATTCAATTCAGTATCGCTCGACCCACCACTCGTCCTCTGGAGCCTGTCAACAAATTCGCCTAACCTTGATGCCTTTCGCAGCGCCAGCCACTACGCGGTGAATATACTTTCCGCCGACCAACAATGGCTTTCCGACCGCTTTGCCGCGCGCGACAACGACCGCTTTGCCGACCTGTCACAACGCACCGGGCTGGGCGGGGCGCCACTGATTGAAGGCTGTTGCGCCTGGTTTGAATGTAGCAACGAGGCACACTACCCGGGCGGCGATCACCTCATTTTCGTCGGACGCGTCGAGCGATTTGCCCAGGGAGAAGCAGAGTCACCGTTGATCTTCCACAGCGCCCGCTATCGCCAGCTCGCTTTGCTGAACAGGGATTGAATCGCTACACAATTGCAAACCTGAATAGATAACTGAGGAAATTTACCATGACTAACAAACAGCACTCTTCGCGGACCATCATGACGATCACGATTGCCGTGGCAATCGTTCTGGTCGTGCTTATCTGGCCGCTGTCAATGATTGGCAAAGGAGGGGCAGCGGCCGGTGACGGTGGAGATGCCGAGTTGCGCATCCTGCCGGTAGCCCGAGTTGAAATGCAAAAAGCGGCGACCAAGTCTGACGGAAAACCGCGCGATGGCGCAAGCATTTACAGCACGGTATGCATAGCCTGTCATGCCGGCGGCGTGGCCGGTGCACCGAAGACTGGCGACAAGGCCGCTTGGGCGCCGCGCATCGCCACCGGAAACGCGGTGCTGCTCAAGAACGCGGCCAACGGCAAGGGCGCGATGCCGCCCCGAGGCGGTGCTGCCGACCTCTCAGATGCGGAACTCAAAGCAGCGGTGGATTATTTGATCGACAAGGCAAAATAGCCGAGCCACTGAATCAGCAAAACAAGAAGGGGGGCCGTTTTTGCCCCCCTTCTAGACCTGAGCCCGGACAACCCGAGCCAAGCGTATTACTTCTTGACGACCGGGGTAGTCGTTGCGGCGGCAACCGGCGTCGTTGCAGGCGCAGTGCTTACCGGAGTCGCCTCGGTCTTCTTGACCGCCTTGTGCTTGGCCTTCACGGCTTTTTTCTTTTCAACTTTTATTTCTTCCGGCTTGGCGGTCGTTGCTGCGGCAGGAGTAGCGGCAACCGGGGCTGGGTTTGCCATCGCCGGTTTGACGGCTTCAACCGGTTTGGCTGGGGCGGCAGCAGGAGCTTGGGCGAAAGCGGCGGTACCAAAAGCAGCGGCGATGGCAAGTGCGACGATGTTCTTAAGCATGGTTATCTCCTAATGTTGATCTGGTTTCGTAACTCGGTCGCTGCGTTCTCAAGTTTCGTTGCGGCCTTGCATCCATCAACGCGGACGGCTTCGCTATGGATGTCAAGGAGTGAGTAACGCCGCGTAACGCCATGTGACGATGTCATCAGCTGAGTGCCTGTGAAAAATCATAGTAGTAGGACACCTGCTAAGAGACCTGCCAAGAGCAACATGGCGAAAGCAAGACCGTAGCTCTCCACCCGAGCCATTGGTGGGCGCTCACCAATAGATGCCCAAGGCGCCGCCGATTCTCGGGGCGCCAAAGCCGCACAAGAACGCAGCCAACAATAGAGCAAAAAGCTTTGGGTAGCTCCGACGAATCGGCAGCGGTTGTTCGCGACCTTTCTCGTCGATGCTTGAGATAGCGAATGCCATCCAAGTCTTCTTGAAATCTCTGCTAAGTTCTTCCTCGGGCAGCATATTGAAGCCTAACAGGCCGATGCAAAATGGCTTGAATTCTTGACGGGGTTGAGACGGATTCGAATTTTCATGATGACTTCGTTGAAGAATTGCCGTTTTCGATGCGATCCGAATCGTCGATTTCGTGGATGTTCGCTCCTTTCTCTTTGTTATCTGCCCATGTCATCTTGTGGCTCCCGCCTGGGTCAGTTTTGCGATCCTCAACAGGTTGTAAGCCGCTGCCGAGATGAAGGCCGCCATTTGCGTTTTCGCCTGACCGATGAAGCGGCTCTTGCGCAATCCGCCAACCGTCTTCATCCAGCCGAAGATTTCCTCGACCCGTTTGCGCTTGCGCTGACTGATGCGGTAGCCTTCGGTGCAGGTCGTGCGCCCGTCCAGCCCGGGGGTTTTCCTCCCGTCGATGCGGGCGATGTGCGGACGGATCGCGTGCTGGCGCAAGTGGGCAACAAAGTCTTTGACGTGATAACCCTTGTCGGCGCCCACAGTCTTGGGGTGAATGCGGCGGCGACGCGCGCGGGCGAGCAACATCCGGGCGGCCTGGTGTTCGGCTTGCGTTGCATCGGTGATCAGCACATCGACGCACAAACCATGGCGATTCTCCATCAGCACATGGCCGCCGTGGCTCAGCTTGGCCGGCTGGCCGTTGCCCTTGCGCATGAGCTTGGCTTCGGGGTCGGTCGTGCTCTGATGCGTTGCATTCGAGCGCTTCTCGCCTTTGAAATCGACCATCCCGCCGCCGTCACTTCCCGGCGTCGGCGGTTCGCCATCCTTGCGTTTGAAACTCTTGAACGAAGCCCACGCTTCAATCAGCGTGCCATCGACCGTGAAGTGATCCGACGACAACAGGTGGAGCTTGGCGCGCGCTGTACGCTGCGGGCAATTACCCGCAGCGTACAGCCCTGCTCAAGACTCAACTGGATCATCGTGCGCTCTTCACAACTCAAATGTTTGTAGATCGTTCCCATCGCAACACATTACCTCCTGGCAAGTGTTGCACTTCATATTTGAGGCCGCCCGGCATAACTCATTCAGCCGGCCTTGCTGCCCGATAGCATTGCTTTCATCGCCGACAGCCGCGCGGTTCCGCCAGCCTTGTCCGGCGGGCTGTCGGCTGGCCCGCCAGAAAAACGCAGATCCTCCTTGCCCATCTCGGCGATGAAGCGCGAGGGTTCGCAGGGAATAATATCTCTGCCCTGCTTGCGTTTCTCGCTGTAAGAAAGGTGCAGCGAGCGTTGCGCTCGCGTAATGCCGACATACATCAGGCGGCGCTCTTCCTCAATCTTGTCCGGCGCTTGCGATTCGCGGTGCGGCAGCACCCCCTCCTCAATGCCGATCAGGAAGACGTGCTTGAACTCTAGCCCCTTGGCAGCGTGCAGCGTTGACAGTTGAACCGCGTCGGGCCGGCTGCCGTCCTCCTGCTTGTCGAGCAGGTTGATCAGCGCGATCGTCTGCGTCAGCTCGATCAGGCTCTTGCCGTCCTCATCGCCCTTTTTGGCCAGCCACTTGACAAGTTCCTGAACGTTTTCCCAGCGCGCCAGAGCGACACGCTTGTCGTCTTCATCCTGCAACCAGGCTTCGTAGCCGATGGCACTCAACAGATCGGTCATTACCGGCTCGACCGCTTCCCTGGCGGCGCGATATTCCAGACGGTTAATGAAGCCGCAGAACTCAAGCAAGGGCGCTAACTGGCGCGGCTGGACGCGATGTGCGAAGCCTTCCTCGAAAGCCGCAGTAAAAAGCGACAGATGGCGTTCTCCAGCGTAGGTGCCTAGGGCCTCGAGCGTCGTTCCGCCGACGCCGCGCCGGGGCGTGGTCACGGCGCGGATGAAGGCCGGGTCGTCGTCGCTGTTGGCCAGCAAGCGCAGGTAGGCGGTGATGTCCTTGATTTCGGCCTTGTCGAAGAAGGATTGCCCGCCCGACAGCGCGTAAGGAATGCGTTGGTCACGCATGAATTTTTCCAGCGCACGCGCCTGAAAATTGCCGCGATAAAGTACGGCATAGTCGCGAAACTCGCCGCGATGCTCGAACTTGTGCGCTTGCAGCTTCATCACCACCGACTCGGCTTCCTTTTCGTTGTCCTTGCAGATGGTGACGGTGATCGGGTCGCCATGGCCGAGGTCGGACCACAGCTTTTTGTCGAACAGTTTTTCGTTGTGCGAAATCAGTGCGTTGGCGGCCTTGAGGATGCGCACCGTCGAACGGTAGTTTTGTTCGAGTTTGATCAATTTTAACTTCGGGTAATCACGCGGCAGACCACGCAGATTCTCGATGTCGGCGCCGCGCCAGCCGTAGATTGCCTGGTCATCGTCGCCGACGGCAGTAAAAGCGGCGCGCGGTCCGGCCAACAGCTTGAGCAGCGCGTACTGGCAGGCATTGGTATCCTGGTACTCGTCGACCAGCAGGTAGCGCAGACGGTTCTGCCACTTGCCGAGCACATCGGGATAGTTCTCGAAAAGCTCGACCGGCAAGGCGATCAAGTCGTCGAAGTCAACCGCCTGATAAGCCTTCAAGGATGCCGAATAGCTGGCATAGGCCAGTGCGGCGAGCTTTTCGGTTTCGTTCTGCGCGCCCTTGAGCGCCTGATCGGGGCCGGTGAGCGTGTTCTTCCAGCTGGAAATCACCGACTGCAAGCGACGGATGGTCGCCTTGTCCACGCTATTGGCGAGTTCGGCAATGATGGCGAAACTGTCGTTCGAATCGAAAATCGAGAAGCGGGGCTTGTAGCCCAGCGCCTTGGCCTCTTCGCGCAGAATGCGCACCCCCAGCGCGTGAAACGTCGAGATGGTCAGGCCCACCGGCTTGTTCTTGAGCAGCTTGCCGACGCGTTCCTGCATCTCCTTCGCTGCCTTGTTGGTGAACGTGATGGCGGCGATATTGGTCGGGCTGAAACCGCACTCCTCGATCAGATAGGCGATTTTCTGTGTAATGACGCGCGTCTTGCCTGAACCGGCGCCGGCCAGCACCAGCAGGGGGCCGTCAAGATAGCGAATGGCTTCGCGTTGCGGGGGGTTGGGAAGCGATGACATGCAGGTGGCAGGCTCGTCTCAGGGAAGTTTGCCTGCCGAGATCATGCGGTTCATTAAGATGTACGGCGCAATCCAGATGACGATGTCGTCGAACTCGCCTCCCGTGGGAACGTTAGATTGGTTTCTGGAAAGAAAGACCGTGCTGGCGCTCGCATTGAGGTCCTCGTCCGCATTGGTTGTTGATTCGTCTGCCAGTGCGGTCCCGTCCGCTGTTACGCCCCAGTTGTTTTTTCCGGCGGAATAGATGACTGCCGGCGCACAAGGTGAGCAACCGCTAGCGCTGCCAATGAGGTAGCTGACCGTACCGGCGCTGTCACGGGTCTGAATTTTCTTTGTGCCGATGGTGCTCAAAGTGAAAGCGGCATTGGCATAAGCCGGGGTGGCGCTGTAGCGGATCATCTTGTTCCAGGCGTCAGTTTTCTTTATGCCCAGCGTCGTCCAGGGTATGAAGCCGGTACAGGCTGCATCGTTCGCACAAAGCGCAGGATTTTCTGTTCCGTCAGTCAACGAAGTTGCAGGGCGGGGAAGTCTGCCATTGGCGAGGGCAAAACCGATCAACGCCTCGCGTATCTCACTGAACTGTTGCCGAGTTTCGTTATAGTTCCGTTGGTCAATTTGTGCCGATAGGGGAATCATCAGGGTGCCGATGAGCAGGCCCATGATGATGAGAACGATGGTCAGTTCGACCAAAGTAAAGCCTTTTGCGCGCGCTGCGCTCTGCCCTTTCCTGGTCGGAGATTTCAGGGGCAGGGTGAGCTTGGGCATGGGATGACGTCCATCTGACTGCTGCCGATCGAGATTCGGGCGGAGTTGGCACTTAGGCGCTGGTAGGTGACAAGTGGTAGCCAAGCATTTGGGTTCAGCCAATTTACAAGAGATGCTGGATTTATGCTGAAGTCGTTGTATGGCAGTTTTCCTGTTGTCGTGCCCGGGTCGCCGTTGCCGTCGATACCGCTGTCGGCCCAAGGGAAAGTCGCGTTGTTGGCATAGTAGCGACGTAATCCCCAGTTCGGCGATCCAGGCGGGTTGTCGTCAGGGCCACGAATTTCTGCCAGAACTCGCTGGTTAACTGTTCTGAAGATGTCATCGCGAGTGATAGTCAATACCTTGTCGTTGAAGGTCGCTGATAGAGGGCCAGAAATGTAGTCGAAATTGCCATCGTTGTTGCTGCCATCAAGGTAGTCGGTAACAGCGTTGCTGCGACGACCGCTCTGGTTGGCCAAGGGCGTGCCGGGGGAAAAAATAATGGCAGCGATGTTCGGGATGCCGTCGAGAGTGAGCTCCAACGGCTTTTGAGGGTTGATTGGCTCGGCAGCAGGATTGTCGCGCAATCCTGGGGAAAGCGCATACCATAACCTATCCCCGTTACCGTCAAGCAACTCGGGCAAGTTGAGCGTTTTCCAGGGAAAGCGGCCGATATATAGGGTGCAATTTCCGAAGCTAACATCTGCTTGACCGTCATCGTTTATGTCGGGGCAGGTCAGACTTCCGGGATGGTTATTGTCGGTGGCGGCGCGTCCAATCAGGGCCTCCTTTGCTTGCGCCAATGCTGCGCTTGTAGTCTTGTCGAATTTGGTGCGAGCACCGTAAGAACCACTCTGGCCAAGTATCAAGGAGGTGGCGGCGAGAAAAAAGAGGAGCATCAATATAAGCAATGCCGCCCCATGCTGGCGCGCTTTCAGGACAGAGTCACTTTTTCGATCCATGGCCTATTTTTCAACGCTTGACTTGGTACTGATCCGTCCGCCATTCAGCAAATCCGTCGCCTCTCCCGTGTTACGGTTGACCGTGTCACCGACGCGGGCCTTGCCGGACGGAGAGTCGGTGGCCTGAACAACGACTCTGCCCGGCTCCTTGCGGCTTGTAGTGACTACGACGCCGCTCTGCTTCTCGTTTTCGTTTTGTGCAACGCCGTTGATCCATACGGTGCGTTTGCCGCTGCTGCGCGTGACGACGCCGTTGATGGTGAGCGTCGGGTCTTCGGGGATTTCCTGCTTTTCCTGGATGTTGAGTTGTCGCTGGCGGTCGAGGTTCTGCCGGCGTTCAGGGGTGAAGAATAGCCGGCCAAGATCGTCGGGGGGTTCTGCGGCACGGGTCAGCGGGCACAGTACGCTGATCAGCGCCACAGCGCACAGCAGTCGGATCGGGCCAAAATGATCTCTGATCTTGAGCGTGTGAGTGTTCATCGGATTGATCCCCTATTTACCGGCGACTTCGTGCAGCGTGACCCAGTCGATCTGGCAGTCAGCCTGCAAGTGGGCATTGCTTGCATCGTCGGCGCCGCCGCGCGGCAGACGCGAGACGGCGCAGCTTTTGACCTGGATCAGGGCACTGGCTTGCCGGCGCAGGTCGTCGAGCAGCCGGGTCAGGTCTTCCTCATGCAACAGCTTGAGTTGCACTTTCATGGTGCTGGCGTAGAAGGCGAAGGCGTTGCCCGGGCTGGCGTCGAGCGGGCGTTGTGGGGCGATTTCGTATTGCAGATCAAGCAGACGCCGCCGGTCGCGAATGTCCTTGAGCAGTTCGACCCATTCGAGCCGCTGTTCTTCGCCGATGATTCCGCGTGCCCGGAGCGTGTTGAATACTGCTGATTTCTGCTTGATCTCGGCTTCTTCGCTACGTACCTGCTTGAGCTTGCTGTCAAAATCGTTCCTGTTCTTTTGCGCCGCTGCCTGTTCGAGCTTGGCCGCCTTGGTCGAGTTGAGGGCGAAATGAACGCTGGCCGCACCGACGGCCACCATCAGCAGCGTGGCCAGCAGGCTGGACTGAAGTTTTTGAAGGTCAGTGCCGGCGAGCTTCACGAACCGAATTTCCTGATGACCTGCACGCTGAAGGTGCGTGGCTTGTTGTCTTCAACCGTGGTATCGCCACCCTTGAGCGATTTTCCGGACTCGATGTCAAGAGGCCGCTGGAGTACGACCACCTGTAGTTTGGGGTTAGCTTTCAGAGCTTCAAGCAGGACATTGAAGGCGCTGAGCATTTGTCGCGCATTGCTGTTGGGGCCGAGCGTGAGCGTGCCGCGCACGATGACGGCTTCGCTATCGCTGGCCACCGGCGTTGCCGCGGTGGCCTGGCCGGCGCCTCTGGCAGTGCCGGCTTCGCTGCTGCCGAGCTGCCAGTCAATGCTGTCGAGTTCGACCGCCGGAGCGGCGTGCAAGGCGCGGCTGATCTCGTGGTACAGGCCATCGGGAGAGGCGCTCTTTTTTTCCAGCGCAATATACCGGTCAATGATGCGGCGCAGGGTGTCGTTATCGGTCGGGATCGGCGGAAAGGTTTTGGCAATGTCGTTGTAACGCAGTCGCGCCTGGTCGGCTTCACTGCGCAGTGTCGCGGTTTGCTGGGTGACGGTATAGGTTTCGAACAGCAGTGTTCCGGAAAACAGCAGGCAGCCGAGCAGGGCCAGCGCACCCAGACCGTGCAACGCAGAGCGAATCTGCAGCAGGTGATGATCGTGCCGCTGAACGTCGTCGGCGAACTGGATGCGTGGCGGCGCGGTGACCAGCAGATTGAGGAAGAGTTGTTCGCAATGGCTATCCGGCGGCGCTGTCTTGAGACCGGTTTTTTGGGCGCAGTCCTCGATGTTCAGAACGTTGTAGTGAATCGTCGCGGTGTCGGTGCAACTGCTCTGGATGGCTTTCAGTGCTGTGGTGTGCGCCAGGATGTGTACGGTGATCAACTGGTTGCGGGCGATCATCCGCTGGCTGGACAGGTATTGTTGGAGCTTCTGTGCTTCTGCAGAAAAGGTTTGCGCGATGCCGGCAATGCTGCTGTTATGCAAGGGGGTGAGCCGGCTGAAATGCAGTTCGCCCTTCTCGAAATAGCTCTGCCGGATGCTTTGATCCTGGACGGTCAGCAACAGGCACTGGTCGCCGGCGATACTGAGTTTGCGCAGCAGCGAGGGGGCGAGCAGCGGCAGCGAGTAAATGCCGGAAAGAGCCACCCCGGCGTTGGCGATGGCCTGCAGCCAGGGGTCGAAGAAATCCTTGTTGGTCAGCGCGGCGAGCATGACGCGCTCGTCCTTGCGCTTGGTTTTTTCGTGACCCAACGATAGCGAGGCGGTCAGCGCGGCGTTGAAAAAGAGTTGTCCGAGCTTGCGGCTGATGATCGCCTGACGGTCCGCACCGCGCAGAAAAGGGATGGTTTCGATCTGGAAGCCTTCTTCGGAGACATTGGCCAGGATCGAAAAAATGCTGCTTGAATGTTGCGCCAGGTAGTCGGCAAATTGCTGCTGGCCGTCCGCCGTCGCCGTGAAAAATCCTTCACCCGTTAGTTCGCCCGACTGCCAGCGGTAGGCTGTCATCTGATGAGCGCTGAGGTAAAGCAGGCGGCTGGTTTTCATTGGTGTCGACTAGGTCTTTATCTTGCTGATAACGTCGTATACCGGCCCGAGTACGGACAGCATGATCCAGCCGAGCAGGCAGCCGAGGACGACGGTGAGCATGGGTTCAATCAGTTGCTGCACCCTTTCGACCGATTCCCTGACGTCACGATTATAAAAGTAACTGACGTTGATCAGCGCGGCATCGAGCGCGCCCGTGCTTTCGCCTACGCGCAGCATGCGAATCACCAGCGGCGGGAAAAAACCGATGCTGTGAAAGGCGGCGGTGACGTTCTGGCCCTCACCGATCAATTGCTCGATCCGCTCCAAGCCCTGCCGGACGACCAGGTTGCCGACCACGTCCTGCGTCGTGCGGATCGATTCGAGAATCGGAATGCCTGAGGCATAGAGCAGGGCGAAGGTGTTGGCAAAACGCGAGAGGATGATCTTGCGCAGAATGTCGCCAATGAACGGAAATTTCAGCTTGACCCCGTCGAAGCGGACGCGGGCCAGCGGATTGTGGTGCAGCAGAAATTTCAGCCCGATAAAAAGCAGCACGGGTAGCAGCAATGCGACATACCAGTAGGCGACCAGCAGGTCGGATACAAAAAACAGCACTTGCGTTTGCAGCGGCAGAACCTGCCCCATGTTCTTCACGAATTGCTTGAGTTGCGGGACCATGTAGATCATCAGAAAGAAGGTTGCGCCAAGCACGATGGTGCCGACGAAGGCCGGGTACATGATGAGTTTCTTGGTTTGCGAGGCCAGCTCGTCTTCCCATTTCAATGATTCGGTGAGGCTTTGCAGCACCTCGGGCAGCCGGCCGGTGGCTTCGCCGGCGTGGATCAGGCTGACAAAGACCTTGTTGAAGACTTTGCCCTGGCCTGCCATGGCCTGCGATAGTTTCTGACCACCCTCGATCGATTCGACCAGGCTGGCGACCACTTCGCGAAAGCGCGGATGTTCGAGGCTGTCGCGCAAGTCCGACAAGCCCTCAAGGATTGGCACCCCGGCACGCACTAGCAGTTCGAGATGAAAACAGAAGTGGATGATCTCGCGGCGCGGTACGCCGCTGGTGCCAAACAGGCTGCGATTGTTGATCAGTTGGCCACTGATCAGGTCAAGCTCCATGCGCCGTAGGCGCATCTCGAGGTCGACGACGTTGAGTGCGTCGATGCGGCCGAAGACCTTGCGTCCATCCGGGGCGACCGCCTTGTAGGTGTAGAGCGACATGTGCGCTAGGCCCTCACATTCGGTCGGTCAGGTCGACAACGCGGCCGAGCTCCTCGATCGAGGTGGAGCCGTCAAAAACACGCCGCAAGCCGTCGTCCGACAGGGACTCGAAGCCCTGGCTAGCGGCCAGTTGACGAATCTCACGCACCGTGCAGCGGCGGGCAATCAGTTCGTCGAGGTCGGCGTTCATGCGCAGAATTTCCATGATCGCCAGGCGGCCGCGATAGCCCTGAAATTCGCAGCGTTCGCAGCCGCAGGGGCGGAAAATGACTGGCCGTGGTGTGTCGGCGGCGCCGCCGAGCAGACGCGCTTCGTGTGGCTCGGCCTGGTAGGGCGTTTTGCAGTGCGGGCACAGGCGGCGCACCAGACGCTGGGCGATGACGCCGATAATGTTGCCGGCCATGATGTCGGGCAGGATGCCGATGTCAAGCAGGCGAGGAATGGCGCCGATCGACGAGTTGGTGTGCAGGGTTGAATAGACTTGGTGACCGGTCATCGCCGCGCGCAGCGCCATGTCGGCAGTTTCCGCGTCGCGGATTTCACCGACCAGAATGATGTCCGGGTCCTGCCGCATCATTGAGCGGATGCCGTTGGCAAAATCGAGCTTGGCCGCTTCGGCAACCGAGGTCTGCCGTACTAGCGTCATCGGGTACTCGACCGGATCTTCCAGGGTCATGATGTTCACACCCTCGGAATTGATGTGGTTGAGTATCGAATAGAGGGTGGTCGTCTTGCCGCTGCCGGTCGGGCCGGTGACCAGGATGATGCCTTCCGGCCGGGCGATCATCAGCTTGAGCTGGTCGAGCTGCCGTTCTGTCAGCCCCAGACCTTCGAGCGGAACCAGGCCTTTCTGCCGGTCGAGAATGCGCAGGACGATGTTTTCGCCATGAATCGTCGGCTGTGCCGAGGCGCGAAAATCGATCTGTCGGCCACGCATATTAAGCGATATGCGCCCGTCCTGCGGCGCGCGGGTTTCGGCGATATTCATTCCGCTCATCACCTTGATACGCACGGCCATTGCCGGCCAGTAGGATTGATGCAGCGAACGCACCTGCCTGAGCATGCCGTCGATGCGGTAGCGGATGCGCAGAAAGCCGGTTTCCGGCTCGAAGTGAATGTCGGAGGATTCACGTTTTACGGCATCGGTCAGGATCGAGTCGATCAGCCGGACGACCGGCTGGCTGTATTCGTCGGCCGACGATTGCAGGCCGCGAAAGTCGATTTCCCCGGTTTCGATCTCGTGCAGGATGCCGTCGATCGACAACTCGTAGCCGTAGGCTTGGTCGATCGCCCGGCCGATCTCGGTTTCACCGGCCAGCAAGGTGTCGATCTCGATGGCATCGCTTGCGAGGCCGCGGATCTTGTCGAGGGCAACAATGTCATTGACATCGGAGATGGCAACGGTCAGCCGGCGATGCTCGACATCGTAGTCCAGCGGCAGCAGGTGGTGGCGCTTGGCCAGTTCGTGTGGAACCAGGGTCAGCGCCGACGGATCGATGATGGCGTTGGAGAGGTCGATGCTTTGTTTGCCGAGGCTCTCGGAGAGCGCGTCGCGCAGGGTCGCTTCGGAAACGAAGCCGAGCGAAACGAGCAGCTTGCCGACCGGCTGGTTGGACTTCATCTGCTCGAGCAGGGCAATGCGCAGCTGATCTTCGCTGAGAATGCCCTTGGCAATCAGAACCTGACCAAGCTGTCGTTGATGGGTGCCGGGAGCGTTCATCGCTTGGCTTTGAGCGAACGTGAAGGAAGACCTTGAGAGGCTGCCTGAATCACGGCTGGAGCTCAAGAATGCGCGTCTTGACCTGGGCTTTGTCGAAGGAGGTGTTCTCTACCCTGGCGGCGTTCAGCGCCATTTGGTAGTACTGAGCGGCGAGCTTGTTCTGGTGCAGGTGATCAAGGCTGACGGCCAGGTTGAAGATGAAATCGGCGTTGTTCGGTTCGCCCGAGTAGGCCCGGAAATAGGCCTGCTGCGCTTCGCTCCAGCGGGCCTGGCGTCCATAGAGGTTGCCCAGCGCAAAGTGCAGCGCTGCAGAATCGGGTTGGCCGGCCAGCGCGCTCTTTAGGTGGCTTTCGGACAGGCCGGGATCGGCCTGCCCCCGGCTATTGATCAGCCCGGCCTGGGCTGTGGCGTCGTTGGGGTCCGATTCGAGGGCGCGTTGGTAATAGCCCTGCGCCAGTTCAGCCTGCCCCTGGCGGGCGGCAATGCTTGCCAAGCCGAGCAGTGCGTCGGTGTTTTTGCCGTCGTTGCGCAGGGCCTGTTCGTAGTTGCGTTGCGCCTCATCGAGCCGACCGCTCTGCAAGGCATCGTAAGCACGCTCGACGGTTTGGCTGTTTCTGGACTCGCTACGGCTCAGCCGCAGCGGGCCGTCTGGAGCGCCCTGACTGGCGGCTGGCGTGTTTCTGGGCGACGACTGTGCCCGGGGGGTGAACAGCGCCGGGCTTTCGGCTGCGGGACGCGTGACGGATGGCTGCGGCGGCAGCAGTATTTCGGGGGTGAGAACTACGGTCGGCGTCGGCCTGGCTATCACGGCCGGTGTGGCGGGCGCCTGGGCAGCCGGCAGTGGGCGCGCCAGTGAGGTGCTGGAAACGGCTTGCAGTTGCCACCAGAAGTAGGCGCCGAGCCCAACAACGGCAAGACCGCTGAGCGCCAGAACAAGCCACAGACCGTGCCGTGATCTGGGCGGCTCTTTGGCGGAAAAAACGTTGCGCACGGCAGAGCGTTCGGCGGCCTCGCGCAGATCGGTGTTGGACGGCCTGGAGGGGGAGGCAGGCGCGCGGCGTCTGGCCGGTGCGTCGCTGACCACGGCCGACAGGTCGGCATCAACGGAGTCAATGTGCAGTGCAAGCTCAGGCAGCGGCGACGCCGGGATGGGCGCAGTTAGCGGCCTGAGCGTCAACTCGGGCGTGTGATTCTCGCCGGACGCCCGCTTGGCTTCCTCGGCTTTCTTGAGCGCCTCCATGAGTAGGCTCATTTGAACGGCTCCGGCCTTTGCTCGGGAACGCTAAAGGGCTGGAAAACCTGAGCCGGTGCAAAAAAATCTTTGCCAGGCAATGAATTCGCGAAATTGCTGAAGTCGCCACTGATCGAAGCATCTTTGATGACCGTAGGCCTGATGAAGATGACCAACTCAGTTTTCTTTGAGGCATTGGAACGGTTGTTGAACAATTCGCCAAACAGGGGAATCGATCCAAACCCGGGTACGCGCCCGTCTTTGGTATCCATCCTGTCCTCCATCAGTCCGCCAAGGACGGCGATGTCACCGCTGTCGATACGCATCATGGATTCGATTTCGCGGGTTCGAATTTGCGGAACAAGATTTTCAATGCTTATGTCTGGATTTGGGTCTTTCTTCAAATCCGAAATGCTGGATATCGATGGGCGAACATTCAGCGTGACGGTATCGTTGTCGCTGATTTGAGCGGTCAGGCTCATGAAAAAGCCAATCGATACGGATTGTGGCGTGGTGGTGGTTGCTTTGGTCGGGCCAGTGCCCAGTGTGCCTGCCGCGACATCCGATTTGACGCTGAAATAAACATAATCTTCAGAGACCTTCAGCGTTGCTGTCTGGTTGTTAAGAACCGTCAGCTTCGGGCTGGACAGGACTTTAAGGGTGCCAAAGGACTGTAGGAGATTTACAGTGGTCAGCAGGTTCAGCGGGTTTGACTTGTTCAGGTAGGTAAAAACGAAAGGCGTTACGGCGTTTGTAACATTGCTTCCAAGGGTAGGCTTTTTAATGCTGAAACCTGATCCGTCATCACGCAGTCGACTCCATTCAATGCCTTGCTGGTAACCATCGGACAGCTCAACCTCAACAATGGTTGCTTCGATCAGCACCTGACGCCGTGCACTACCCATCACCCGATCAATGAACTCCTGCACTTTGTCGTGCTGCCGCGAGGTGGCGCGCACGGTAATGACGCCCGATTCGGGACTGGAAATCACCGATGCCGCTTCGCGGAAAGTCATGCGTTTAACCAGTGTCGCACCGCTGTTTTGTATTTCCGCCGGATTCGGGCTGCCGGCCAGCGTCGGACCGGCGCGACTGCTACGGGGGGCGCTGACTACTGGCGTCGGGGCACCGGTGCCACTTGTGCTCTGCGTAGTGTTCTGCTCGACCACCGTTTCCGTCGATCCCTCGGGGAATATCTTGTCAGTTTCGTGCAGCAGGTCTTTAAGGTTTTTCTCTAGCGATTCCCAGAAACGATTCCTCGATTTGTTTTCGATCTGGATGCGCGACACATTGCCGCCACCGCCACCACCCACGCCAGCCCCGCCGCCGCTAGCTGTGCTGAGGGCGCTGGTCGAGATCTGAGTGTTGGTCGATACGGTGCCGGTGACGTCGCGCGCCATATTGATGTAGTCGATCTTGTAGCTCTTAAGATAGGGGGTGTCGGGCATCACTGCGAGATTGGGCCCGTCGAGTTCGAAGCGCATGTCGACCTGTTTGGCAATGCGGGTAAGCAGTTGTGGCAAGGTCTGGTCGATGGCGTTGAGGCTGACATAACCGCTGATCCCGCTGTGGATGTCGACGTTCAGTTTGGCATCACGGGCGAGGGCAAAAAGGAGGTCCTGAACCTTGACGTTGTTGACTACCACGCTATAGGTCTCGGTCTTGCCGGTGGCTCTGGGCCTGGGCAGCGAGGCAATCTGCTGCACCGGTTGCGGAATCACTCCCGGCGTTTGCACGACACTTTCCGTGCGCAGGTGTCCGGCTGAAGGTCCGCTGCTTAGCGTCGTCGGTGCGCAGGCCGCGAGGAGAAATGCTGTCAGGGCGGCGCCAACAATTCTCAGCATGCTCGGTCTCGTTCGGTGATGGTTGAAAATTATCATATCACGCAAGAAGTATTCTTCAAGTGACAGCCTTGTCCAATGCAGGGTAAATTGGTTCTACCGCTAACCCATTGATTTTTGTCATTCCGGGCTCTTGCCACAGTGCGGGCAACGCGCTGGCCGGTCCACGCCAGCATCCAGTATTGCTGCGGTCATGATCGCGGTTGGCAAGGCAAAAATGCCGATGCCGACCAGCACGATTACACCCGCAAGCGTTTTGCCAAGCGAAGTAATCGGCGTGACATCTCCATAGCCAATGGTTGTCAGTGTAACGACCGCCCACCACAGGGTTTCGGGAATACTGCTGAACTTGTCCGGCTGGGCTGCATGCTCAAGCAGATAGAGTACAGCGGCAAAGCTATAGATGGTAATTAGCATCATCAGCATCGAAATGACGAGCAGATGCTTACGTCGTCCGACAGCGGCGGAAATTGCTTGCAAAGAACGATCAAGCCCTTCAAGGTGCAGAACTCTAAGCAATCTGGAGAGGCGAAAAATCCGCAGGAAACGCAGATCCCACGGCGCCCACAAGGTGAGAATGACGATCAGATCAAGCAGTGGCAATGGATGCAACGCGTAACTCAGGCGCCCGGTCACGGGCGAACTGTAACGTGTCTGCTCGACACAGACCCACAGGCGGAGCACATATTCGATGATGAAAAAGCCTGTGGAAAAGGCTTCCACTGCAAGGAATAAAGCCTTATTGGGCTCATAAATCCCGGGAACGGTCTCCAGCGCCACCGCCGCGCAATTGACCAGAATTACCGCCGCCAGAACATAGTTGGCATAACGTGCTGCCAGATTGGTCGGCACTGGTCGATGCAAAATGTGGAAAAGGCGAAGTCGCAACAGAATGCCCATGTCTGTTTTCCCTGTTTGTATGCGGTGGCTTAAGCTTGAAGAGCAGTCAGTAAAATTTCAAAATTTTATGCGTCCACAAATACCGGAGTCGACGTCCTCCCTCAACGCCGCGTCAGCAACAAACCGCATTCAAGATGCGGGGTGTAGGGAAACTGGTCGAATACCGCCGCGGCGCTAATGTAGTGCGTCTCCTGCAACGCGACGACGTTTTCACGCAAAGTCTGCGGATTACAGGATATATACAGAATCTGTGCAAAACCGCTGGCAAGCTCGAGGGTTGGCGCATCTAGCCCGCTACGCGGCGGGTCAACGAAAAGGGTTGAGAAGCGGTAAGCCTCGAGGTCGATATCCTTCATTCGGTTGAATTCCCGTCTTTTCACAAACGCACCGCTGATTTCGTCGCTGGACATGCGCACCAGCGCAACGTTATCGATAACGTTGGCCTTAAGGTTGTAATTTGCCGCCAGCACCGACGACTTGCCAACTTCGGTGGCGAGGACGCGACCGAAGAGCGGCGCCAGCGCAACGGTGAAATTGCCGTTGCCGCAATACAGCTCAAGCAGGTCGCCGCCGAGGCCGGCGGCCTGCTCGCAGGCCCAGCCAAGCATCTGCCGATTGACCCCGCCATTGGGCTGGGTGAAAGCCCCTTCGATTTGCTGGTAGCGCAAATGGCGCCCATTCAACTCAAATTCTTCGAGCAGCCAGTCACGCCCGACAACGATTTTCTGCTTGCGGCTGCGTCCAATCAGGTGCGCCTGTAGTTCGCCAGCCAGAACTGCTGCCGCCGCTGTCCAGGAATCATCGAGCAGCCGGTGATAGATGAGGGTGATCAATAATTCGTCGCTTAGCGTGGCCAGGAAGTTCGCCTGAAACAGGTTGGCCTTCAGGATCGCGCTGGCCTGCAGGGCCTCGCGCAGGCGCGGCATGGCAGCACAGATGGATGCGGTGGCCGTGGGAAAATGTTCTATCACCACCGGCTGCTTGGGCTTGGCTGCGTCGAACATGGCATAGTCCAGGCGTTCGCCCTGGTGCCACATGCGAAATTCAGCACGCAGCCGGTAATGCTCGGGCGCTGAAGGATGCACTGCCA
Source organism: Propionivibrio sp. (assembly GCF_029255185.1). Taxonomy (GTDB): domain Bacteria; phylum Pseudomonadota; class Gammaproteobacteria; order Burkholderiales; family Rhodocyclaceae; genus Propionivibrio. The sequence goes on along the minus strand of NZ_JAPUVO010000104.1, from coordinate 433 downwards.
GTTCGGGCAAGGCGAAAGGCGAAAAATCACACTGGAATTGCGCAACCTTGCTCGCCAGTTGCGAGGCATACGCGGCCGGGTCAATGTTTGCCAATGTCATGATTGCGGTTGGGGTAACATAGGCGTTCCCCTGTTCAAGATGTTAAAAGACCTGTTTGATAAACGAACTGGATTCCGGGTCAAGCCCGGAATGACAAAAATCAATGGGTTAGCGCTAGAACAAATTTATCCTGTCGCCGATGGGCATTCTACTCGCTACTTTTGCGTGCCAGGTACTCATGAAGGGCGATCACCAGGGCAATTGCATCAAATTCCCTTTAACCCGAGGAGACTGGCGCGATAAGCATCGGAAGAAGCGGCGAGAATGCGACGAGTATAGACACCCCCTTTTTTCTTGGAGGTGTCGAGGCGGAAAAGATTGAGGACGAGGCGA
>NZ_JAPUVO010000103.1 GCF_029255185.1 Propionivibrio sp. | reverse complement strand
TGGAGTACACACGGCCAGCGCCAGTGACATTGCCGACATCACCCGCATCAACGACAGTGCCCCGACGCTCAGCGTTTTGGCGCAGGACGTCACCGAAGGCGCAGTCAGTACCGCCACCGTAGTGGCGACCTTCAGCGGCGCTGACGCCGATGTCGGCGACACGCTCAGCTACATGCTGCTCAATGACCCCGACGGTTATTTCCAGATCGTCGGCAGCGAAGTTCGCCTGACCGCTGCGGGAGTTGCCGCCGTCGATAACGATGCACTCAACTTGACACAATTGCCGGCCATTACCGTCCAGGTCAGCGATGTCGCCGGTCACACGGCCAGCGCCAGCGACATTGCCGACATCACCCGCATCAACGACAGTGCCCCGACGCTCAGCGTTTTGGCGCAGGACGTCACCGAAGGCGCAGTCAGTACCGCCACCGTAGTGGCGATCTTCAGCGGCGCCGATGCAGATGCTGGCGACACGCTCAGCTACATGCTGCTCAATGACCCCGACGGTTATTTCCAGATCGTCGGCAGCGAAGTTCGCCTGACCGCTGCGGGAGTTGCTGCCGTCGATAACGATGCGCTCAACCTGACGCAATTGCCGGTTATCACCGTCCAGGTCAGCGATGCCGCCGGCCATACGGCCAGCGCTAGCGATACCTCGGACATCACCCGCATCAACGGCGCGCCCTCGGGCGCTGACAAAATGATCACGATTTCCGAGGACTCGTCCTTCGTGTTATCGGCCGCCGACTTCGGGTTTTCTGACACAGACACTCCGGCCAATGCATTCGCGTCGGTGTTCATCACGTCGTTGCCAGACACCGGTAGCCTGACACTGAATGGCGTGCTCCTCACTCCCGGCGCTTCAGTCAGTGCAGCCAGCATCAGCTCGGGCGATTTGGTTTTCACGCCGGTGGGTAATGCCAGTGGTCATGCTTATGCCAACTTCAGCTTCCAGGTCGTGGACGATGGCGGGACGGCCAATGGCGGGCAGAATACCGACCTAAGCGCCAATCGAATCACTTTTGACGTGACGCCGGTAGCTGATGCGCCGACCTTGACTCTCAGTGCGTCACAGACCTTTTCCAGCACCACGTTTGATGACTTTGGCCTACCCAGCGCGCAGAACTGGGGTGGTGTATCCATTCCAGCGAGCAGTGGGTGGAAGACCGACAACCCTGGTGGTCTGGTCGAGATTGGCTACGAAAATGTTTACGTCAGCGCAGGCTCGGCGACAAATCGCGTCATTGAACTGGAGGCCAACACTGGCGATGCGTCAAATCTTTACACAGATATCAACACCATGTTGGGGGCGCAGTATCACCTTGCTTTCGATTATTCGGCGCGTAGCGGCAACGAGCTTAACTCGAATATCAACATTTACTGGGCAGGCCATCTACTTGGCGTGCTCAATGCGAACACTGCCGGCTTTGCGCACTTCGACTTTGTAATTGTCGGCGATGGAAATCCTGATCGCCTTGAGTTCAGGGCTATGGATAGCAATTCCCTCGGCGGTCTGCTGGACAATATTTCGTTGCAACAGGCCGACAATATCGGTTATCAGGGCAACACCATCGCGCTCGGCGGGATTGTGGCAGACCTGGTTGACACCGACGGGTCGGAATCACTCGCTCTACACGTGGGCAACATCGTTGCCGGCTCGGTCATTGGGGATGGCGCACATACCCAGACGGTAGGGGTTGATGGAGTCGCCGACATCACCGGTTGGAATTACAACTCGCTGGCGCTCACGCCGCCAGCGAGCTACCGCGGAACGATGACGCTCGATGTCCAGGCCATTGCTACCGAGGGCGACAACCTTTCGACGGCAACGACGCACGCCTCGCTGGCGGTCGTCGTGCTCAACAATGTGCCGGTGGCTGTCGCCGATGCCTTTACCACACCCGAAGATACGGCAATCAGTCTGCTGCCCGCACAACTGCTGGCCAATGATGGCGATGTCGACGGCGATACGCTGAGCATTGCGTCGGTGCAGGGCGCAACGCATGGCAGCGTGGCGCTGGTAGGCGGCAATGTGGTGTTCACGCCCAATGCCAATTACAACGGCCCGGCGTCGTTTACTTACATCGTCAGTGATGGTCATGGTGGGTCGTCGACGGCGACCGCATCGCTCAATGTCACCCCAGTCAATGATGGCCCCGTGGCGGCAGCAGACTTTGCGGCCGTTACCGAAGCGGGGGTTACCCCTAACAACACCCCGTTTGCAGGTACGCCGAGTGCAATCGGCAACGTCCTGACAAATGACACCGACGTGGATAGCGGAGATGCCAAGATCGTAAGTGCGGTCAATGGTCTGGCCGGCAATGTGGGCAGTGTTCTTGCCGGCGTTTATGGCACGCTCACCCTGGCGGCCAACGGCGCCTACACCTACACCCTTGACAATGCGGACCCGGATACCCAGGCTCTGGCGCAAGGAGCGATACCTACTGAGACATTCACCTACACGCTGCGCGATGCCGCAGGCCTCACCAGCAGCAACACGCTGACGGTCACCATTAACGGCAGTAATGACGCACCGCTGGCGGTGGACGATATCGTGATTACGAACATTGCCGCCGGGCAAGCGATTCCCATTCCATCCAGCGCGCTGCTGGTCAACGATTCCGATCCTGACAGTGGAGCAAACCTGAGCCTGTCGAGTGTTTCCAGCGCGCAAAATGGAACCGTATTGGGGACCAACCCGGTTGTTTTTACGGATACCACTTCCTTCGGAACGAGCGCGAAGATTGTGGCCGAGGCCGCGCTGTACCCGGGGGATTCGGAAACTCAGGGGCTCAATAACACGCAAGCCCTGGCCTATGAAATTGGTAGGAGTCAATTTGGCCAGGTCAGTGCTGCGGATGCCCCTTACGTTGGTAATGCCGCCCTGCCGAGCTTTAAGTGGACCGGTCGCGTTGATGACGTATTCGGCACCCCCGCCGTTACTGACCAGGACTACCTCAAGGTCTATCTCTACGCCGGTGAGAAAATCATTCTGGATATCGACGGTGGAGACAGCGGCCTGACAACAATTGGCACTGACCCGAACGCGGTTGATATGCTGCTTAAGCTCTACAATGCCAATGGAGTTGAATTAGCCCAGAACGACGACGCAGTAAATACCCTGGGTGGTTTGGGTTCGGTCAAGAGCGGCTATCACGGCAACTCTCTGGACTCCTATCTGGAATATACAGTAGCAGCCGACGGCTACTACTACATCGACGCCACCGCCTTCAATAACAATGCAAATGGTATAAATCAGGACGACGGGAATTATCAGCTCTGGGTTTCGATTCAGCCCACTTTGGTAGCGCATCCATCGTCTTTTGATTACAAGCTGAGCGATGGTTTGGTGAATGACAGTGGTCACGTAAGCGTCACAACGGTTCAGGGTTCGCTGATCACGGGCGGAAACGCTGGCGAAATCCTCATTGGCGGCGGCGGTAATGACACGCTTAACAGTGCTGCCGGTGACGACGTTCTTATTGGTGGCGCCGGCAACGACATCATGAGCGGCGGGCTGGGCGCCGACGTTTTCCAGTGGAATTTTGCTGATCGTGGCGCGGCCGGCGTACCGGCTGTCGATACGATCACTGACTTTAGCGTCTCTAACAGCGCGGCGAGCAAAGACGTGCTTGACCTACGTGATCTGCTACAGGGTGAGCACGCCGTGTCGAGCGGCCTGAACAATTTCCTTCATTTCGAGAAGAGCGGGGCGGACACCATCGTTCACGTCAGTTCTAGTGGGGGCTTCAATGCCGACTCGCACATCGTTGGTAGCACCTTTACCAATGCTGCCGAGACCCAGCGGATTGTTTTGCAGAGCGCGGATCTCGTTGGCAGCAATACTCTGGACCAGCAGATTATTCAGGATCTTCTCAGCAAGGGCAAACTGGTTACCGACTAAACAGAGCTCTGCACTTTCCAGCTTATTCAACTGCACGGATCGCCGGCCCGGTTGCACCGTCAAAACCTACGCTGTGTAGGGCCTGCAACTCTTCAAGTGTGGCCACACCCTCGGCCAGCACCTGCAGGCCGATGCTGTGCGCAATGCCCGAAAGCCCTTTCAGGAAAGTAGCATTTCCAGGGTTGCTGTCCAGCCCGTGAATGAAGCTTGAATCAACCTTGAGATAATCGAGGCCGATTTCATGTAGCAGGCCGATCTGGCTAAATTGATGGCCGAAGTGTTCGAGGCCGACGCGACAGCCAACAGCTTTCAGTGCGTGACACAGCTCACGGAACACAGGGAGATGCTTCAAAGCGCCGTTTTCCGGCACTTCCAGCCAGAGACGCGCGGCGTGGGTACGATGGGCAGCGAGCAAAGCCAGCAGCTTTTTCCGAAATGCGCCATCGCTCACCGAACTGGCCGAGAGATTGATCGCCAGGCCGGGAAGATCGGGTTGCGACTGCAGCTCATGCAGGCCGAGGGTGACCGCGACCAGATCGAGTGCCGGCGTCAGCCGGAGCCGTTCGGCAATGGGCAGGAACTGGCCGGCCAGGAGCCACTCGCCCTGCTCGTCGAACATCAGGCGCAGCGGACACTCACGGTGCGAGAGTTTCCCGGAGAGCTCGATGACTGGAAAGGAAATTAGTCGTACCCACTGATGATCTAGCGCGCGCTGGATCATCGTTGACCACTGTTCGGCGGTTCGAGGCTGATTTTCGACGCCTGCGTCGGCTTCGTGAACGGCATTCTTGCCTTCGGCCTCAGCGCCGGCCAGGGCACTGTCGATGCGCGCCAGGACGGTGCCAATATCCATCCCATGAGCATAGGTGCCGACGCCAATCCAGGCGGCTGTTTCGCTTTCAATAAAAGGCGTTGCCGTTTCAACGAGGGCCTTAAGAAGGGCTTCTGCCGACACGCGACCATTGACCTCTCCGGACAGCATGACAGCAAAGTCGGCGCCATTGAGGCGTGCAGCCACTCCGGCACATTGAGCAATGGTTTCGCCGGTCCGCTTCAGAAAATCGTCGGTAGCCGCGCGGCCGTGGCGGCGGTTGATTCCCGCCAGATCAGCAAGGCGAATCAGCAACAGTGCGCCGCCGACACCGTCTTCCGCATCGAGTGATTGGCGTAGCCTGGCCATGAAATGACTGCGGTTGAGCAGTCCGGTCAAGGGGTCGAAATTAGCTTCCTGACGAACCGTTTCGAGGCGTGCGGCCTCTTCCTCAAACATTGATTTCAGACGCCCGACAGTGGCATTCATGGCGACCGCCAACTGCTTGAGTTCGGGGACCCGGGGTTCGTCAATCGTAACGAAACGCCGTTCGGTGATCGCGGTCGCCTGGTCGATCACGGCTCTGAGCGGGGCGGTGAGGCGGCGCAGGGTCAAGGAGCCAAGATAGCCGCCGACCAGCCCGGCCAGCGCCAGCGCTCCCATTGTTTGCAGGACACTATGCCAGAGCGCGCCATAGGCAAAGCGGCTGTGGCTGATCACGGTGACGGTGCCGAACTGCCGCCAGCCATTACTGATCTGCGCCTGACCGGGTGTTGCTTGAATCGGGAGACGACTGACAAACCAGTCCGGGGCATTAAGCCTGCCCGGCGCAGCACGTCGTTCAACGATGGTTTTTCCATTGGGATCGACGACGTGAATCAGCTCGTAGTGGCCGCCGTCAAATAGCGCGCTGACGGCCAGCTCAACGGAAACTGCGTCGGGATCACCCTGGCCAAGCGAAAGGGCCAGCAGGGAGGCGCTGTCCGTATTCTTGATCGATAACTGCGATTCAAGATAGCTGTGCGCGCTGAGTATCGAAGCGAGCAGACTGCCCCCGAGGGCAAGCAGCATGCTGATGATGATGGCAAGCCAGAGTTGGCGATACATGGACATATCAGTTTCCTAGTCAAATGGTCAAACAGTATTATTCGTAGCCTTCGGCGAGGATACGTTGCAGGACATCCTCCCAGCGCGACAGCCGGCCGAGGCCGCCGGCCGTTGCCTTGTCCTTGCCGGATACTCCGGCGAAAATTCCTTCACTATTGAAGCTAAATACCGGTTGCAGATCCGGACGCGCCGAGGCGGGACGGATAGCGGCGTCCAGATTGTCCAGCACCTGAGGCTCGGCGCTCGGCGTCGCGTAATAAGCGAGGATCATATGCGCCTGCTGTAGCGAACCGGTCGGAGTTTTGAGCCGGGCTTTGACGTAGATCAGGCGCAGCTTGCTGGCCGGAATGCCAGCCATGCGCAGCGACACGTATTTGATGATGGCAAAGTCCTCGCAGTCACCACGTCCCTGACCTATCGTCTCCAGCGGTGTCGCCCAGTAGTCGCTTTGTTGCCAGACGCTCAGATCGTCTTCAAAGGTGATGTTCCGATTGATGAAGTCGTTAACCTGCTGGAGTTTTTGCTCATCAAGGAGTGTTTTCACCGAGCTGACCATCTGCAACCAATCCTTGAGCAAGACCACGCGCGCTGGGCCAAAACGGGCGATCAGTTGCTGTTGCAGCGCTGCCGGGTCGAGTGCAGCGGCCGGATAGATGACCCCCAGCGCCAAGAGCAGCACCAATCGGCACAGGAGCAGTCGCGGCGAGGTGGGCAGATGCTTCGTCAAGGCAGATTCGGGGAACATTGGCAGGGCAGATCAGTCCTGAAAGAGTCGGCAAGTGTGAATTACTGCATAGCAATAGCATACGGGGCAGGTATAATCAAAAAGACTCAATGGCTTATCCGAGTATATTGTTCACGAGGATAGTGATGCATAATTTTCCGGCCGCTCCAAGCCTTCTGCTGTTGGCCCTGCTGTTTTCAGCAGCGGTGGGCGCACAACCACCGCCGCCCTTGGCAGTAGATGACGCATCGTCCCCTTCCTTGCTAAGCACACCGCTTGTTCAGCACTTTACACTGAAGGAGGCAGCCCAAGCCGCCTTGCTCAAGAATCCTGAAGTCCAGGCGCGCTGGCACGCTTTCCTTGAGGCGACCGAGGAGATTGGTGTTGCGCGTGGCGGGTTTTTGCCAAAAATTGATTTGTCTGCCGGCAGCGGGCGTGAAAAAATCGTGCAAAAACGTGTGGGAACGGATGTTTCCTATTACGGTAACGATACCTTGATCAACCTCAGGCAAATGCTGTTTGACGGCTTTGCCACCTCCAGCGAAGTCAAGCGCCTGGGCAAGGCCAAGCTGGTTCGCTATTTCGAGTTGCTTGATGCCTCCGAGAATGCTGCTCTGGAAGCCGGGCGTGCCTATCTTGACGTCGTTCGTTTTCGCTACCAGGTTTTTCTTGCTGAGGAAAACTACATCCAGCACCAGGCCGCTTTTGAACAACTCAAGCAGCGTGCCGATTCCGGCGTCGGCAAACGGGTCGACGTCGAGCAGGCTGCCAGCCGGCTGGCGCTGGCCGATGTCAATCTGACCACGGCCTATGCCAATTTGCACGACGTCTCGGCGCGCTACCTGCGCATCGTTGGCGAGCAGCCGGCCAAGGTGATGTTTGCTCCGGCGCAATTGGCCAAAACACTTCCCGACACTCCAGGAGCGGCGCTGGCTGTAGCTTTCAAGCACAACCCGGCCCTGCGCGCGAGCATCGAAAATATCGAGGCGACACAGTATGATCTGGAAGCTAAGCGCTCGGCCTTCATGCCCAAGCTCGACCTGGTCGCCCGCCAGGAAAACTTCAGCAATTACCAAGATGGTGGTTCGCGCGATGACAGCCGGATTGAACTACGGCTCAACTACAACCTCTTCAACGGCGGTTCCGATGTGGCGCGCAGCCGCCAATATCGCGAACGCAAGAACAGTGCTCTTGATCAGCGTGAAAAAGCCTGTCGTGACATGCGCCAAACCCTGTCGATCGCCTTCAACGATACCTTGCGCCTGAACGACCAGCTTTCCTTTATCGGCTTGCAGGTCAATCTAGTCGAAAAAACGCGCGCCGCTTATCGCGACCAATTCAATATCGGCCAGCGCACGCTGCTCGACCTACTCAATACCCAGAACGAGTACTTCGATGCGCGCCGTTCGCAAGTCAATGCCGACGTCGATTTGTCGATCGCCTATTTACGAAGCTATGCCGGCATGGGCCGTCTGCTCGAAACACTCGGGTTGAAACGGGTCGATGCCGACAACTCGCCCGATGACAATGAGTTGACGCCGGTTGATCTTGCCCAGTTGTGCCCGCCAAGCATACCGGTTGATACCACGCTCGATCGTGCAGCGCTCGGACGCAAGGCCAGAGAAATGATGGAAGGTTCGTCCAACAGCTTTATTGGCAACCGCCCAGCACCGACCGACACGCCGCTGTAAAAGGGCAGTAAAAATAATGCACATGAAAATGCTATTCAGACCTCTGCTCATCACGATTTGCCTGTTGCTTGGTGCGGGAACGCTCAATGCCCAGGAAACGAAATCCCCCACACTTGAGAAAATTCGAAGCTACGGCGCCGTTTATGTCGGGCATCGCGAAACGTCCATCCCTTTCTCCTACCTCGATGCCGACGGTAAGGTGATCGGCTATTCGATGGACTTGTGCGGACACATCATCGAGGCCATCAAGACCCGGCTTGCTTTGCCCAGACTTGAGATTGTTCCGGTGCCGACAACCCCGGATTCGCGGCAGATGATGCTTGAGGCCGGGCCCATCGACTTAAGTTGTGACTCGGCGACCAACACCATACAGCGACAACGCTACGTGGGGTTTAGCGTGACCACCTTCGCCGCCGGCATCAAGGCCCTGGTCAGGAAGGATTCCAGAATTCGCTCGTTCGGCGACCTGAAAGGCAAGGTCGTGGTCACCACCTCAGGGACCACCTCGGACAGTTATGTCAAGGCGGCTGCCGCGCGCCAGGGCCTGCTGCTCAATTATCGATTTGGCCGTGACCATGACGACTCGCTGCGCCAGTTGCTCAATGGTCAGGCTGACGTGATGGTGCTCGATGATGTCCTGCTACATGGCCTGCTGATGAGTGTGCCGCAAGCGGATGCCTTCAAGCTGCTTGTTCTGGCGGAGAACTTTGCCGTGGAACCCTACGGCATCATGTTCAGACGCAACGATCCGCAGTTCAAGAAGCTGGTCGACGATACCTTGATCGGCCTGATGAAGAGCGGCGAGTTCGCGCACGTCTATGACAAATGGTTTGTCGCGCCTATCCCGCCGACGGGCAAGAGCCTTAATCTGCCGATGAGCGATCTGCTCAGACAGTTGACGCTCACCCCCAATGATCGAGGCGTTTAGCTGCTCGCTCACCACTGCTTACCCTCCCGCTCCCATCAGGGCGAGCAGGACACCGCCCGCCACCACGCTGGCGACCTGGCCAGCGGCGTTGGCACCCATGGCGTGCATGAGCAGGAAGTTCTCAAAATCCTCGTCCTGGGCAACACGCTGAACAACGCGTGCGGCCATCGGGAAGGCACTGATGCCGGCCGCGCCAATCATCGGGTTGACCTTGCCGCCACTAAGCCAGTTGAGGATCTTGGCAAACAAGACGCCGGCCGCCGCATCGACGGCAAAAGCGATAATGCCCAACACCAGAATGGCCAGCGTACTGGGTTTCAGAAACTCGGATCCGATCATCGTCGAGCCAATCGCCAGTCCCAGAAAAAGCGTTACGGCATTGGCGATTTCACCGGCTGAAGCTTTGGTCAGGCGTTCAACTGCTCCCGACTCCTTCATCAGGTTGCCGAGCATGAGCATGCCGATTAGCGGTGTGGCAAACGGTACCAAAGTCCCGACCAGGACGGTCACCACGATCGGGAACAGGATTCGCGTGCGCCGACTGATTTTGCGCGAGCTGTACGGCATGCGAATCAGACGCTCTTTATTCGTCGTCAGCAAACGAATGATCGGCGGCAGGATGATTGGCACCAGCGACATGTAACTGTAGGCTGCGACAGTAATTGGCCCGAGCATGTGCGGCGCCAAAATGCCGCTGACGTAGATCGAGGTCGGTCCGTCAATGGCGCCGATGATGCCGATCGAGGCCGCCTCATTCGGGCTGAAGCCGAGCAGCAGCGCAAGGATCAGCGTCAGGAAGATACCAAATTGACCTGCCGCACCGAGCAGAACCAGTCGCGGGTTTTCCAGCAGTGGCCCGAAGTCGGTCAAAGCCCCAATGCCGATAAAAACCAGCAGGGGGAACAACTCGTTGGTAATGCCCATGGTGTACAGCACTTTCAACATGCCGTCATCGGCAATCAGCGGCGAGAGCGGCAGATTGGCGAGCATGCAGCCGGCCGCGATGGGCAAGAGCAGCAGCGGCTCATAGTCCTTAGCGATCGCCAGATACATCAGCACAAAGGACACCCCGAGCATGATCAGCGACTGCCAGCTGACGTTGTTGATACCCTTGAGCAGCAGGCCGATCGTTTCTTGATCGAGCATCGCTCAATCCTCCTTGAATTTTATGATCGCATCACCGTGATCAACATTCTGGCCGGCGACCACAAAAACTTCGGCAACCGTGCCGGCGCGCGGTGCACCAATGACATTGTGCATCTTCATCGCATCGAGGATGGCCACCTGCTGGCCGCGCTCGATCTGGTCGCCAGCCTTGACGCAAACTTCGAGAATGACGCCAGGCATCGGCGCCGTTAACGCACCTTTGCCGCCAGCACCACCGGCCGCCTTGCGTGGCGCGGGAGAGGCCGCCGGTGTCGACGACGGCTCCTTGCGCACCCGCGCCACGGTACTGGCCGTGCTGGCGCGCTGCCCCGCGGCGGAGCGCGGCTGCAAACCCGGCGTAATGGCTGCCTCGGCAAGATTCTCGTCACCGGAGAGAGTCACTTCGTAGGACTCGTCACCGACAAAGACTTCGAAACGGTCGGCGGCGAGTTCCTGCACGTCAATTACGAATTTCCGGTCACTAATATCCAAGGTATAGCGTCGCATTATTTTCCTCTCGGCTGCCAACTGTAATTTTGCCGCGCGCGGCCTGTTGCAACCCAATGACTGGCAAACAGTTCACTGCCTGGCCAGTAGCTACGCATGAACGGCGCCGCCTGACGCCGGAGTGTCAATTTGTGTTTCATCGTAGCGACCAGGATCGCTGCCACCAGATCTGCCGGCATACCGTTGACCGTTGCCGGCTCGGGAACCTGCGCGCCTACAGCGGCGTCGGCAAGCGCCGCGATGCGCTCCGCTTCAGCATGCGTATCCTGCGCCGAGAGCGGAATTTTGGGTTCCTTGTCGAGCACAAGAACCAGCATCAGCAAGCCCCAAAGCAGGATCAGCAGGGCGAAGACCAGCCCCATCCCGAGGACGGTCATCTTCAAACCCCATTCTAAATTTTCCACGTAAACCTCTCGTCAGATTTGCTTTGAGCGACGCTATGCAATAGCCATCAGACCGGACACAGCCCGTGTTTTTTGGGCGGATTCTGCTGGACCTTGGTGCGCAGAACCTCAAGCGCACGCGCCAGGCGAGGGCGCGTTTCACGCGGCTCAATGACTTCATCAATCTGGCCCACGTCAGCAGCACGATAGGGGTTAAAGAATTTTTCTCTGTATTCTTCAATAAGCTCTTTCTCCCGCGCAACGGGATCGGCAGCTTTTTTGATTTCTTCGCGAAAGAGTGTATTGACCGCTCCCTGCGGCCCCATGACGGCGATCTGGGCCGACGGCCAGGCGAAGGTAATGTCGTTACGCATCTGCTTGGAACCCATGGCCACATAGGCGCCACCCATTGCCTTGCGGGTAACGATCGAGATCTTCGGCACCGTCGCCTCACAGTAGGCATAAATGATCTTCGCGCCGTGCCGAATCACCCCCCCGTACTCCTGGCTGGTTCCCGGCAGGAAGCCAGGACAATCGACGAAGGTGATGATGGGCACATTGTAGGCATCGCACAGGCGGATAAAGCGGGCAATCTTGTCACTGGCATCGATGTTCAGCGCGCCAGACATGAACGCCGGCTGGTTGGCCACAACACCAATCGAATAGCCTTCGAGACGGGCAAAGCCGATCACCGCATTGGCGGCATAGTTCGGCTGAATCTCGAGGAAACTGTCCTGATCAAAAATCGACTCGATAGCGTCGCGAATGTCATAAGACTGGTTCTCGCCGTCGGGGATGAGTTCATTCAAGGACTCATCCATGCGATCCACCGGATCTTCAGGTGTGATCTGCGGTGGTTCTTCGTTGTTATTCTGCGGCAGATAGCTGAGCAGAAGCTTGGATAGAGCAATGCCTTCAGCCTCAGTTTCAGCCGCCAGATGAGCGACGCCGCTGCGACCGGTGTGGACCTCGGCACCGCCCAGATCTTCCGCCGTTACCACTTCGCCGGTCACCGACTTGATGACCTCCGGACCGGTCAGGAACATATAGCTATCGCCCGCCATGATCACGAAATCGGTCAGCGCCGGGGAATACACTGCGCCGCCGGCACAAGGCCCGAGGATGACCGAAATCTGTGGGATAACGCCGGAAGCCATCACGTTACGGACGAAGACCTCGCCGTAAGCGGCGAGACTGCGAACTCCTTCCTGAATACGCGCACCGCCCGAATCACCCAGGCCGATGACCGGAATGCCCGCCTCCAGAGCCATGTCCATGATGCGGCTGATTTTCTGCGACTGCACTTCGGAGAACGATCCGCCCAGGACGGTAAAGTCCTGAGCATAAACTGCAACGCGACGACCGCTGACTTTGCCGAAACCGGTTATGACGCCATCACCTGGAAAGCGCTGCTGATCCAGGCCAAAGGCAGTGAAGTCGTGGGTGGCCAGGGCGCCGAACTCCTGGAAGGAAGCTTCGTCAAGCAACAGCGCCAGGCGCTCACGCGCGGTCAATTTGCCCCGTGCGTGCTGCTGGTCGATACGCTTCTGACCGCCGCCAAGCACTGCACGGCTGCGCATCTCGCGCAACACCTCCAAATGTTTCTTCGTCTTGCCGCCCATCGCAACTCCTCCCGGAAACCCGGCTCGCTAAATCCACCCTCAGAAAGGTGAGTAATTGGAAACAAGGCTGGGATTGTCAGCCCGCATGCCAACAAGGTCAACGCAAAATTCCATAGCCCGAAATGGGCCTTGCAGGCGGCTTTTCTAATGCGCCACAAAGGGTAGAATGCACGAGGTTGCGGATAGCTGTTGAGTAGTTAATTACTCCAGAACAGGTTCGACAAAATTGGGAGAAAACATGGGTCAGAATAGCACTGTAAATCTTCGCACTGTCGCTCTCGTTGGTCATGGCGCTGCCGGCAAAACCACGCTCGCAGAATCAGTTCTCGCCGCAGCAGGAGCGATCAGCAGTCGGGGATTCGTTGAAAAAGGGAACACTGTTTGCGATTTTGATCCGCAGGAGAAGGAACTCGGGCACTCGCTCAACTCCGCGATGGTCAGCCTGAACTGGCTCGACACCCGGGTGCACCTGATCGATACGCCAGGCTACCCGGACTTCGCCGGACAAGCCATCGGCGCACTGGCTGCCGTTGACACGGCGCTAATTATCATCAACGCACAAACCGGTATCGAACTGTCGACCGAGCGCATGATGAAACTTGCTGCTGCCCGCGATCTATGCCGCATGATCGTCATCAACAAAATTGATGCGGACAATGTTGACCTGCCCAAACTGCTTGGTGAAATCCGCGAACGTTTTGGTCGCCAGTGCATGTTGCTTGATTTGCCCACGCATCAAGGCCAGGAAGTGGTTGAACTACTCGGTCACGACCAGGGCGAGAGTGACTTCGAGTCGATTGCCGTCGCCCACCGTGCGCTGATCGACCAGATTGTCGAGGAAGACGAAGACCTCCTGGCCCGCTACCTTGATGAAGGCGCTGACCCCAGCCTCGACGAATTGCATGCCCCTTTCATAAAGGCGCTGCGTGCCGGTCACCTGATTCCTATTCTTTTCGCTTCAGCCAAAACTGGTGCCGGCATACCCCAGTTGTTAGATGCACTGGTCAGACTGGCGCCCAACCCGACCGAGAGCAATCCGCCTCCATTCTACAAGGGAGACCCGGGCGACGAGAGCAGTGTCGCCTTTCACGCCGAGCCGGATGCCAGCAAGCACGTACTTGCTCACGTCTTCAAGGTTGTTAGCGATCCCTTCATTGGCAAACTCGGTGTTTTCCGCGTCCATCAGGGCACTATCAGAAAGGAGTCGCAACTGCTGGTCGGCGACGCCAAGCGCCCGTTTAAGGTCGGCCACCTGTACCGCCTGCAGGGCAAGGACTACCTGGAGGTCGACGCTCTGATACCGGGCGATATTGGCGCCATTGCCAAAGTTGACGAAATCGAATTTGACTGTGTGTTACATGATTCGCATGACGAAGACCATATCCATCTGAAGCCACTCGAGTTCCCACAACCGATGCAAGGCCTGGCCGTTGAAACCAAGCGCAAGGCTGATGAACAACGTCTCTTTGACATTCTGCACAAGCTTGAAATCGAAGACCCCTGCTTCAAGGTTGAGCGTCACCCGACAACCAATGAAACCGTCATCCGCGGCCTCGGTGAAATGCATCTGCGCGCCAAGCTGGCACGTATGGCGCAGCAGTACAAAATCGAACTCGACACCAAGCCGCCGCAGATTGCCTACCGTGAAACGATCACCGGCAAGGCCGAGGGACACTGCCGACATAAAAAGCAGAGCGGCGGCGCCGGCCAGTTTGGTGAAGTCATGTTGCGCATCGAGCCCATGGAACGTGGGGGCGGCTTCGAGTTTGTCGATATTGTCAAAGGCGGCGCCATTCCCGGCGTGTACATGGCCGCAGTTGAAAAAGGCGTGCGTCAAGCGCTGGAAGACGGCGTGGTTGGTGGCTTCCCGGTGCACGATCTGCGCGTCATCGTCCATGATGGCAAGTCACACGCGGTCGACAGCAAGGACATCGCCTTCTTTGCCGCCGGTCGGAAAGCAACTGTCGAAGCCATTCGCGCGGCATCACCGATCATTCTGGAACCCGTCGTCGACATTGAAATTCTGGCTCCGGATGCCGCCATCGGCGATCTTACTGGCGACCTATCGAGCAAGCGCGGGCAGGTCACCGGAACGCAGGCGCGGGGCGTCGGCAACATGTCGATCAGCGGCAAGGTTCCGCTCGCCGAACTCGATGACTATCAGGGACGACTCAAGTCCCTGACTGGTGGGCAGGGTTCCTACAACATCCGCTTTTCGCATTACGCTCCGATACCGCTGACCACCCAACAGCAACTGGCTTCACAACACAAGACAGTTGGCCTTGAGGACGACTGATCGTCATGCAGCAGCACTGCGGCGTGCAGCCTGCTCCAGACGCTCCTTCTCGGCCAGCACCTTGCTTGCATAAATGCCTTCAGGCTCTGACGAACCGGCATAGTACTGAAGGCCGGCAACCAGTCCGCCACGTCGACGAATGGCCTCTTCAAGGACATACACCCCAACCCTGATGTTGATTCGCGGATCGAGGAAAGCGCCATCGCCCGCCCCATCCGGAACCTTGTCCCGGTGAAAGCGCGGGATGACCTGCATGAGCCCTCGAGCGCCCATGGAGCTTTCGGCAAATTGATCGAATCCTGATTCGATCCCGATGATGGCGACGATGAGCAGCGGATCAATACGCCGCTCCTTACCGATCAATTGAGCTTCTTCAAAAACTGGCACCAGTGCTTCTGGGGACACCCGATAGCGACGTATCACATAATCCAGTGCACCTTGCATGCGCGGCGAAAGGATCAGCGGTTCGGGCTCATCAGCCGGTGTTGATTCATGGGATTCGACCGAAACGGATAAATCGGTCATCGTGGATTCCGGGATTTCAACTGGCTGCGTGCTACCGAAAAAAATATTGATAATGCCGAGGACGATAAAAAGTGCGGTAATCATCAGGCTGTGTTGCACAAGGCTCGGGGCGACGCTGGTAGTGCGTGCCATCGGATATTTGAGCGCAATCGTTGCAGACATGCTCACTCTCCTTTACTGTTGCCATCGCGCAGACAAACATGCTGGGCGGCAGCGGGTTTCAGTTGGGTACAAGCCCGAGGGTGCGGTGGGGTTGCCGCTGGGCGTTTACAATCACGGGATGGATGCCCTGTGTGGGAGTCACGAGGCGGGGACCATCAAACATGCTTAGTGCATAAAATGCACTGCGACTTCAGGGGGAGTCTATTGATTAAATTGATTTTCGTCAACCCTCAGCCAAAAACAGAAACTGCAAAAGCGGTTTTGTAGGGGAATACGTCAACACGGGACACGGCCATCGAGTTGAGCCTGCCGGCTCGGATACCCAGTGCCTACACATTTAACTCTCGCCCGCAATAGTTGACCGCATCCGTTTTTTCAAAGCCTGGCTGCGAACGAATCGCGCCAGCCACCCATCAGGATCAAGCGATCAGCGATGCACTGCCTGCGTCCTGGCGGTTTTACCGCCCCAGAAGAACGTTGGTGCCGCTTCGTGTCCAATGGATTTCACAGACTTGTGGGCGAGCGCCTTGATCGCCACCACGGTGTTGGCCTTGGCTTTCTTGCTCAACATGTGATAACAGGTCCGCGCCAGCTGCTGCTGGCGCAAATAGTCATTTCCGGCGGATAATCCTCCTTTGATCTTCCCGGCGGCAACTGACGTGACTCGACCCCGCAACGACAACTTCATACGCGCCCTGCACAGGGAGCCGACCGACCACACGCCGATATGGCTCATGCGGCAGGCAGGCCGTTACCTGCCGGAATACTGCGAAACGCGCAAACGCGCCGGCAGCTTCCTGCAGTTGTGCAAGAATCCCGCGATGGCCTGCGAAGTTACGCTGCAACCGCTCGCCCGCTATAACCTTGATGCGGCGATCCTCTTCTCCGACATTCTGACGGTCCCGGATGCCATGGGGCTGGGCCTGTATTTTACCGAAGGCGAGGGGCCGAAGTTTGAACGTCCGCTGCGCGAAGAATGGGCGATCCGTGACCTGACCACGCCGGACCCTTACGATCACCTGCGCTATGTGATGGATGGGGTCTGCGAAATCCGTCGTGCGTTGCATAATTCGGCGCCTCTGATCGGTTTTTCAGGCAGCCCGTATACGCTGGCCTGTTACATGGTAGAGGGGGCTTCAAGCAGTGATTATCGACGCGTCAAAACGATGATCTACGATCGGCCGGATCTGATGCATAAAATACTGTCGGTAACCGCAGACGCTGTGATTGCCTATCTGAATGCCCAAATCGAGTCTGGCGTGCAGGCCGTGATGATTTTCGACTCCTGGGGTGGTGGCCTCTCGGCAGCGGCCTACCAAGAGTTTTCGCTACAGTATATGCAACGCATCGTCGCCGGGTTGATCAAGGAAAAAGACGGCGAACGTGTCCCCTCGATTGTCTTCACCAAGGGTGGCGGGCTGTGGCTGGAGTCGATCGCCGATATCGGCTGCGACGCCGTCGGCCTGGACTGGACCATCGACCTTGGTGAAGCGCGCCGACGCGTTGGTCACAAGGTCGCCTTGCAGGGTAACCTCGATCCCAATGTGCTTTTTGCCGCGCCCGATAAAATTGCCGTCGAAGCGAAAAAAGTCCTCGACAGCTATGGGCCAGGCAATACGGGTCACGTCTTTAATCTCGGGCACGGAATCTCACAATTTACACCGCCAGAGCATGTCGCCGTGCTGGTTGAAACTGTCCATGACTACAGCAAGGGTTTACGCAAAATATAAAAACTGTTTCCTAAATTCGTATTGACTTATGCACAGAATTGGGATTTGCGTAACGCAATCGTCACAAGTTCTTTCAAAATCATAGGCTTACTCATAAGTATATGATTTTAATGATCAAAATTTGTGCCCTTTTTTGCGGCAAAGTGACAAAACGCCTTACTGGGCGGGTGATTGAGTTGTTTGCGGATGATTAACCCACAGACTTATCCACAGAAATTGTGAACAACTGTGAATACGTCGATGAGTTAATGAGTTACGTGATTTTTACAGAACCGGCGCGAACTTTGACGGCTAAGTGAGTTCAGTTTAACACCCTCACCCCTCCCCTCCAGACACCCTTGTTTTTCCAGTTTCATAGACAGGCCAGTATGCAGATTGCTCGCGTCGCGCTCGATGTTCCGCTGCATCGGTTTTTTGACTACCTCGTCTCCGAGAGGGAGACGCTCTGCGCGACCGATGTCGGACTCCGGGTTCTCGTTCCCTTTGGACGGAAAGCGAAGATCGGCATCATTGTTGACCTTCCTGCGAGCAGCGACTTTCCCATCGCCCAGCTCAAATCGATTGAAACCGTGCTGCGGGATCTGCCGGCCTTGCCGCCCGACTGGTTCCGCTTAAGCGAATTCTGCGCCGCTTACTACCAGGCGCCGCTTGGCGAAGTCATGCTGTCCACGCTACCCGCTGGCCTGCGCCGTATCGACCCGCCAACAGCACGGAAAAGCCAGAGTCTACTCAAGCTGCCGCCGCCGCAGGAAGCCCCCGAACTGACGGCGGAGCAAAAGACGGCGCTGGCGACCATGGCCGATGACGGCAAGGGCTTCAAAGCCTATCTGCTGCATGGGGTTACCGGTAGCGGTAAGACCGAGGTTTATCTACGCCTGGTCGAAACAGCGCTGCTCGCTGGCCAGCAGGTGCTTCTGTTGGTACCCGAAATCAACCTGACGCCACAGCTTGAGGCCCGGGTCGCCGCGCGATTTCCAAGCGCCGGGCTGGTCAGCCTGCACAGCGAACTCTCCGAGGCGGCGCGTACGCGCAACTGGCGCGCGGCATTCGAAGGACGGGCGCGCATCGTGCTTGGTACACGCCTGTCGATTTTCACGCCGATGCCGGATCTTGGCTTGATCGTGGTCGATGAAGAACATGATTCCTCGTTCAAGCAGCAGGACGGAATGCGCTACTCGGCGCGCGATGTGGCCGTCTTTCGCGCGCGTGAACGGGGCATCCCGATTGTTCTCGGATCGGCAACCCCGTCGTTGGAAAGCTGGGCCAACGCCACCGACAGCCGGACGCCGGCCCGCTACACCCTGCTCACACTGCACGAGCGAGCCGTCGAAAATGCCCGCCTGCCGGTGGTGCAACGAATCGATACGCGGCTTGAAAAATTGCAAAACGGTTTTTCCGGCGCACTCCTGCTGGCTATTGAAAAACGGCTGGAACGCGGCGAACAAAGCCTGGTCTTCCTTAACCGTCGCGGTTATGCCCCCGTCTTGACCTGCACCTGCTGCGGCTGGATTTCGCACTGTACGCGTTGTGCCGCCAATCTCGTTCTGCATCTGGCGGATGGCTGTCTTCGCTGCCATCACTGCGGCTTTGAAAGCCGCGTGCCGAAGGGCTGCCCGACTTGCGGCAATCAGGATATCCAAGCTTTCGGGCGCGGCACCCAGCAGTTGGAAGTGGTGCTGGCCGAACGTTTTCCACAGGCGCGTATCCTGCGTATTGACCGCGATTCGGCGAAAAGCCGCAAGCAATGGGAGGCCTTGGTCGAACAAATCTACCGCGGTGAGGCTGACATTCTGGTCGGTACCCAGATGCTGGCCAAGGGGCACGACTTCCCTAAGCTGACACTGGTCGGCGCCCTCGGCGCCGATGCGGCGCTGTTCGCTGCAGACTGGCGGGCGCCGGAACGGCTGTTCGCCCAGCTCATGCAGGTGGCCGGCCGTGCCGGGCGTGCTGCCTTGCCAGGTGAAGTGCTGATCCAGACCCAGTTTCCCGACCACCCTCTGTATGCCGCCCTGGTCCGTCACGACTACCCGGCCTTCGCTAACGAGCAACTCAAGGAGCGTGAACAGGCCGGCTTTCCGCCCTACACCTATCAGGCCATGTTGCGCGCCGAGGCGCCACTAATGGCCGACACGCTGGCTTTCCTGACCAGCGCGCGTGCCTGGCCGCAGCTTGGTATGCATGGTGACGTGATGCTCTACGATCCGGTACCGATGCGCCTCGCGCGGCGCGCCAACCTTGAGCGCGCCCAGTTGCTTATCGAGTCGCCGTCGCGGCGTGCCTTGCAGAACTTTCTTGGCGCATGGGGTGTCGCCCTCAATGCCATCAAGGCCACCTCGCGTTTGCGCTGGCATCTGGAAGTTGATCCGCTCGAGTTTTAAGCGCTGGTGCGTTGATCAACGCCGTCACGCTGCCGCCAGAGCAGAACAGCGCCCCACACTATTCCGGCAAGACTGGTCAGTGCGCCAATTCTGTGTACTGCAAAGCCCCAGGCCGGCGAGCGATGCACCTGGCCGAAGCACTCGAGAAGATAGATCCAGTCGTGCGGGCCATCCTCGCCGGTATGCCCGCCAAGCATGATCAGTTGTGGATGTAGGGCGTCATACACGTAGGGAGCAAGATCGAGAAAACTGGCGCCAAGCCACCACAGGCAGACGGCTGCGGCAAAATTGTCACGGTTCCTGAGCACAAAGGCGATGGCGATGCCAAGCGGCAAGGCCAATTGAAAGAAGCTACCGCCCAGGATTGTTAGAAACTCGCCGAAAGGCATGAAAAGTACATGCCCGGCTTCGTGGATCGGGAGCAGGATGTTATGCATGAATGAGTTCCCGAACTCGCCATTGCGATAATCCATGGCGATCAATCGCCAGCCCCAGACGGCCAAGAATAGCAATGTGGCGCAGCGGGAATAGAAAATTTCTGGCGCCATCCGTGTTTTCGGCGCGAGGAGTTGTGTCAGCAAGGCGTGCAATGATTCAGTGGAGGATTGTTTTTCGCCTATCACCTCGCCGGCATCAAGCGCCGCCTGCATGGCGTCCCACTTTTTGCAATACACGCCACAGGCCGGGCACTGCCCATCAGCAGGTATCGCCTCTGCCGGCTTGTGCCCGCATTTCGGGCAACGATAATAAGCGCGCGCCATGAAAACTAGCGGCGACGCGATGCCATTGGCATGATGAAGGCGCGTTCGAGAACATTCGGACGCCCCTTCTCGTCGAGGAAGGAAATCAGCGCCTCGCCGACACCGAGTTCGCTAATCGCCGTCGCCACATTGAAGGCCGGATTGGCGCGCAGGGTCAGGGCTGCCGTCTTCACTGCTTTCTGGTCACGTGGAGTGAACGCACTCAAGAACAGCAGCCCCAGATCGGTTTGATTGCATCGGGCAACGACGAGGGGGTCAGCCATCAGCTCACTCCGTTAAATGTGGGCAGTCGAGAAATGTTAAAATGCGTGGCTCGATTGGCGAGCAATTCTATCAACTATCTGCAGCCTTCTGTTCCGACAAGGCTGCCAAAACCGCTGGATGGTCGATTGCCTGACCGCAACCGCGCGCACCGTCGCCAAAGTTCGCCACGCCTTCAACAAATATGGCGGCAACATAGGCACCGACGAAGTGGCGTTGAGGATGTTCTGACCAACGAGGACGGCTCGATTTCGGACAGGTCACGATTCAGTCGGCCTTGCCCAGCCGTAGTGCGGCCTCGACGACCTGAGCGGAGTCGATCACAGTGACGTGATCCTGATCCGGCAGAACCAGGAGTTCATGCGCGATGCCTCGCGCTGCCAGTGCAATCGCGTAGGACTGTGCGAGGAGCGGCGGCGTTACGTCGTCCTTGGCACCGACCAGAACGGCCACCCGAGCAGACAGAGGCATGCGCTCAACGTAACGTTCGGCCGATTCGCTGTTCCAGTGGTCGCGTCGACCACGCATTGACCGCCAGGCAGGCACATTGCAGGGACAGCCGACCAGCACTGCCGCATCGGCAAGACCGGGATGCCGGCCAAGAATGACCCCGGCCATTGCCGCCCCTCCGGAATGGCCGACCAGCACCAGCCGTTGTGGCTGATGAAAAGCCTTCAAACGGTCGATGGCGGCGGCAACGATATCGATGTTCCCAGCATAAAAATTGTCGGCGCGGCCGGCCGCATTGCCGCTTGAAAAATTGCCCTCGGCATCGTTGTACCCTGGCCTGATGACAGCCACCGCGACCGTATCCTCCGGTCCCGAGCGGGCCAGGGTGGCGGCCACCGGAAACTGCGAGACGGCCGGGCTGCCGCTCGAATGATTGCCGTGAAGTAGAACAAACAGGGTGCTCATGGCCAGGCCCTGATCATGGCGAAAGGTCTTGATCAGCAGGCACTCAGT
This sequence comes from Propionivibrio sp., assembly GCF_029255185.1. Lineage (GTDB taxonomy): Bacteria > Pseudomonadota > Gammaproteobacteria > Burkholderiales > Rhodocyclaceae > Propionivibrio. Next base: position 24,018 of record NZ_JAPUVO010000103.1, on the reverse strand, counting down.
GTCGCCACTGACCCGCTTGATGTTGTCCGGTTGCATGCATGGTGCGCCGTAAGTAGATGCGGCCGGCAGCCACATCATCACGACCAGCCAGAGCAAAACTTCCATTGGCAAAGCGCACATAGGCAAACTCTTCGTGAGGAGAAGCCACCTTAGCCCTTGCTTGATCAACGAACAATATTGGCTCATAAAATGACTTTGGCAGTATGGTGAAAGGATTAGTTTTTTTGTTGGAATGCGATGAATATTTTTACGGCCTCTCAGCCTCTCACTCCGTTAAATGTGGGCGGTCGAGAAATGTTAAAATGCGCGGCTTGATTATCGAGCAGTTTTATCAACTATCTGCGGCGGTCGATCCCGACAAGACTGCCAAAAACGCTGCACAGAGAAGAGGTTAGCATGGCCGGTCACTCAAAATGGGCGAACATCCAACACCGAAAAGGTCGCCAGGACGAGAAGCGCGGCGCGACGTTCTCCAAGATCGCCAAGGAAATCACGGTCGCCGCCAAAATGGGCGGTGGCGATGCAGGCTTTAATCCCCGGTTACGCCTGGCGATCGACAAGGGCAAGGGCGTCAATATGCCCAAGGACAAGATCGATAATGCGATCAAAAAAGGCACTGGCGAACTCGAAGGCGTCGATTACATCGAAATTCGCTACGAAGGTTATGGTATCGGTGGCGCCGCCGTGATGGTCGACTGCCTGACCGACAACCGCACGCGTACCGTTGCCGAAGTTCGCCATGCCTTCAACAAATATGGCGGCAACATGGGCGCCGACGGTTGTGTTGCCTTCCAGTTCAAGCACTGCGGCCAACTGCTCTTTGCCCCCGGCACCGACGAAGCGGCGCTGATGGATGCCGCAATCGAAGCCGGCGCTGAGGATGTACTGACCAACGAGGATGGTTCGATCGAAGTCCTCACGCCGCCCAATGATTACATGAGCGTCAAGGAAGCCCTTGCCGCCGCAGGTTTTGGCGCCGAGTTCGGACAGATCACGATGAAAGCCGAGAATGAGACCGAGTTGGCCGGCGACGACGCCGTGCGCATGCAAAAGCTCATCGACGTGCTTGAAAGCCTTGATGACGTGCAGGAGGTTTATACCAGCGTGGTGATTGACGAGTAGGACTTCTCAACCGGAAAGGCGGTGCTTCGGCGCCGTTTTTCACCCTCAACGGCTGCGCCGGAATTCTTCACCATGCTCTTGCCAACCCAACGCTATAGTTTAGACGACGTCAATGAAAATTTTGAGGAGCACGAGTTACTTGCTGCACCGGCCTTGATCGAAAGCGTGGTCAAAGTTGATTCAAGCGGAGACTACATGTACTGCGAGCTCCTGAACAAGGGCTCAAGAAAAATCAAGGTCGATATTTTCTTTGACGAGATGCAAGTCAAAGGCAAAAGCCAGCTGGTCATCGACAGCGAGTGCAGTTGCAGAACAGGATTTTCCTGTGAACACGCTGTTGCCGCGCTTCTTTTCATGCTCCGGCGGCGCGCCCCTTCTGCAACTCAGGGCGGCTCGTTGAATACGCCATCATCATTAGCCTCTGCGGTTAACCCGGGTTTGCTGCACTGGGTCGAAACCCTGCGCCGGGCTAGTCTGGCCGCCAGCAAAAAACCTAAACCAAAAGCCAAAGTCAAGGCTGCGCAGGCAATCTACTACCTCGTCGGCTACTCTGCCCATTATGGCGATTTCATTCTCAAAACCGTCAAGGGACGCATCGACCCTGGCGCGCCGTTCAAACGCAATACGTCGGAATGGGGCAATGCCGAACGCTCCCTGCTGGCGCCGCCGCAATTCACCGACGACAGCGACCTCGATATTTTTCGCCTGATGCTGAAGATCTCCGGTAAAGGCTACTTGAACGACAGCGTGCCGCTGTCCGGCAATCTGGGGGCAACGCTGCTGGCTGCCGCCGTCGCCAGCGGGCGCGGCTATTTCTGTCTGGAGATGAGTGCGCCGCACAGCGGGACACTCAATTGGCTGCGCAGCGGCCCCGTCCGGCCTGGCGAAATTACCTGGCAGGCCAACACGCGCCAGCAGATCGTCCCGTACCTCATTACCCGACCGCCATCGAGCATCCTGCTATTTCTCGACCCCCCATGGTATATCGACCCGGACGCTGGCGAGGCCGGAACGGTCGATACAAAAACCGCTTACGTCCTGCTCAATGCCCTGTTCCGGCTGCCGCCGCTCAATCCTGCCGACTTGCCGCTGGTCACCAGTGCGCTGGCCGAAATGGCCCCCGCCATTCCGTCGCCCAATGCCGACGTGATCAGCCACTTGCGCCAGATTGACGAACCCCTGCAAGCAATCGTCACCCTGCATTCAATTCGCTGCTGGGCGGTCTACAAGCATCGCAAGTACGCTGGCACCTTCAATAATGGCTATTACGACTACGCCGAAATCGATTTTGCTTACGGTGAGGCGAAGATGTCAGCGCAGGATCCGCAAGATTACGTCACCGTCGGTGGCGGCGAAACGGTGCGCGTCCTACGCAAACCCGAGCAGGAAAAAGCGCAACTCGATTTTCTCGTCAGCCTTGGTTTTCAGCCGGTAATACCAAGTACGGTTTCTGTTTCCGGCGGCTTTGCCCCGGCCGCCTACGGGCTGGAAAGCGAAGCTGCCTGGGCTGGCTTCTCCAACGACATCGCGCCAAAATTGCGCGCGGCCGGATGGCAGGTGGTGGTTGCCAGCGCATTCCGCCATCACATCCTCACCGTCGAATCCTGGGATGCTGAACTTAGCGAAAGTGAAGCGGGCTGGTTCGGGCTGGACATGGGTATCGTTGTCGACGGCGAGCGTTTGCCGTTGGCGCCGCTACTACACAGTCTGTTTCGCAGTGACGGGCGCTGGCTGGACGGCGCGCGCATTGCCAACATTGCCGACGATGAACAGATCGAGTTGGATGGCCCGCAAGGCGGACGCATCCGCATTGCTGCCGAACGCATCAAACCACTAGCACGCACGCTGATCGACCTGTTCGATGGTCCAGCCGGAAGCGAGACCCTGCGCCTGCCGCGCGCAGATGCCGCGCGACTCGCCGCTCTGGGCGATCTCCCGGACTGGACGCTGCACGGCACCCACGCCGCCAGCGAACTGGCACGTCGCCTGCAAGGTGCCGGCAGCACGCACACGGCGAGCCCGCCGCAAGGCCTGGCGCTGACACTGCGCCCCTATCAGCTCGACGGCCTTGGCTGGTTGCAATATCTGCGCGAGAACGAGCTTGGCGGTATTCTGGCCGACGACATGGGGCTGGGGAAAACAGCACAAACGCTTGCCCACCTGCTCGTCGAGAAGGAAGCCGGCCGTCTTGACAAGCCATCGTTGATCATCATGCCAACCTCGCTCATCTTCAACTGGAAGTGTGAAGCCGAGCGCTTTGCTCCCGGGCTTACCATCCTCTCACTGCACGGCCCGAGCCGTGCCGATCGCTTTGCCGCGATCCCCGAACACGATGTCTGCCTGACGACCTACCCGCTCCTCTGGCGCGATCAGGAAGCCCTCGCTGCACACGCTTACCACCTGCTCATTCTCGACGAAGCGCAAACCATCAAAAACGCCGCCAGTCAAGCCTCTCAGGCGGTACGCCAGTTTCGCGCCGCGCATCGTCTGTGCCTGACCGGGACGCCGCTGGAAAACCATCTGGGCGAACTATGGGCGCTGTTCGATTTTCTCATGCCCGGATTTCTTGGCGATTCCAAACACTTCACCAGCACCTGGCGCACGCCGATCGAGAAACAGGGCAACACCCTGCGCCGCGCACTCTTGGCCCGCCGCATCAAACCCTTCATGCTGCGCCGCAAGAAAGACGAGGTCGCCAAGGAGCTGCCGGAAAAAACCATCATCGTGCGCACCGTCGAGCTCGAAGGCGGCCAGCGTGACCTGTACGAAACGGTGCGCAGCGCAATGGACGCCCGTGTACGCGAGGAAATCGCCGCCAAAGGTTTTGCGCGCAGCCAGATCATCATACTTGACGCCCTGCTCAAGCTCCGCCAAGTCTGCTGCGATCCGCGTCTGGTCAAAATCACCGCTGCCAAGAAGGTCAAGGAGCGCGCCAAGCTTGACCTGCTGATGAACATGTTGCCCGAGATGATAGAAGAAGGCCGCAGCGTTCTACTCTTCTCGCAATTCACCTCGATGCTCGATCTAATTGCTTCCGAGCTTACGAGCCGCAAGCTCGATTTCGTCACCCTGACCGGCAGCACCATCGACCGCGAAACGCCAATCCGCCGCTTCCAGGCAGGCGAAGTACCGGTTTTCCTGATTAGCCTGAAAGCCGGTGGCACCGGCCTTAACCTGACCACCGCCGACACCGTCATTCACTACGACCCGTGGTGGAACCCTGCAGTGGAAAACCAGGCGACCGACCGTGCCCACCGCCTGGGTCAGAGCAAAAAAGTGTTCGTCTACAAACTCGTTATCGCCGGCAGCATTGAGGAAAAAATTCTCGCCCTGCAGGAGAAAAAAGCCGAACTCGCCGCTGGAATCCTCTCGGAGGATCACGAAGGTAGTGTCAAGTTCAGCGACGCTGATCTCGCCGCACTGCTTGAGCCGATTTTGGACAAAGGCACTTGACATTTTCAGCGCCGTATCAGGGAAACGTTGTCGTGTGGATGGTGTGGATACAGCTTCCTCACAACGTTGAACATTCGAGACTATCATCCACCGTCATAGATGGTTAGAACAAATGTATCCTGCTTATCCCCGTGTCCGATTTTCTGGAACCGGCTCTCCAAGCCAATTTCGATAATCTTTCTGTGGCAATTGCATGGCAACGCCTCGGGTATTACAATTAATTTCGATGTAATACAAAAGGAGTCATGCCATGTCGACGACACTCACCAGCAAGGGTCAGGTCACCATCCCCAAGCAGATTCGCGATGTGCTGAATCTGGCGCCCGGCTGTTTGGTGGATTTTGCGGTTAATCGTGAAGGCGATGTGGTGATCCATAAGGTAGGCGCGAGGCCGAGTCGCAAGCCAGATCGTTTCGAATCTGCCCGTGGCAAGGCCGATGTCAAATGGCGGACTGACGACCTGATGGCGCTATTGCGCGGTGAGGGCTGATGTTACTGGTCGACACCAACGTGCTGGTCGACGTTCTGGAGAACGATCCGGAATGGGCGGACTGGTCGATTGGGCAATTGCGCGCCCAATCGAAAGTTCACCGGCTGGCGATCAACCCGGTCATCTACGCCGAACTATCACTGATTTTCTCCACCGTCGAGGCGCTGGATAAAACCATCGAGGATCTGGGGCTGGCAATGATCGAGTTACCGCGCCCGGCGCTGTTCTTGGCCGGGAAGGCGTTTGTTCGTTACCGCCGACAGGGTGGCGCCAAAAATAATGTGCTCGCCGACTTCTTCATTGGAGCACATGCTGCGGTGCTGCGATTCCCGCTATTGACCCGGGACACGCGACGCTACACATCCTATTTTTCCGATGTGACACTGATCGCACCGGAAGTCTCGCCATGAACGATAGGCAAACCATCACCCTCAATCAGATCGAATCCCACCCGGTGGATATGGCTGACTTCAAGACCTACATCTTTCCTCTGCTCTTTTTCAAGCTCAAGCGCATCTGCGATGTAAAGCGACAGACCGCCACAACCAGTGCCGACGGCACAGTGCCCGCTACCCTTTCAACTGCGTGGGAGCAGTGGCAAACTGATGCGCGTGCGTTCTGGCAACAAATGGACATACTCGTCGAGACGCTCGATGGTTTGACGGGGCAAGAATCCGAGAAGGAAACCGAGGCATGATGCGTTCTGCCACCGAGCTGCTGCGGGAACTGAACTCGGTCGATGAATCACCGGGTATTGAGGCCAAACGGGCGAGCGAAGCCGGCAAATCGCTACTTGAAACCCTCATCGCCTATGCCAACGAACCAGGTTTGGGCGGCGGTTATTTGTTGCTTGGTGTTGAGCGCATCGTCAGCGCAGGTGAAACCCGCTACCAGGCAGTTGGGATTCCCGATCCAGACAAGCTCCAGGCCGATCTGGCTACCCAATGCGCTGGGATGTTGAATATCTCACTAAGGCCACAGATGCGCGTCGATGCTGTCGATGGAAAAACGGTATTGGTGGTCTGCATGCCGGAAGTGGCGAGCGCCGACAAGCCGATTTACCTCAAGGCGACCGGTCTGCCACGCGGTGCGTTCCGGCGCATCGGCTCGACCGACCAGCGCTGCACCGACGATGATTTGTGGGCACTCCGCCAGATTGATGAGCCTCAGCCAGGCTTTGATGCCAAGGTGGTGGACGACTGCGACTTCAGCGAACTCGACCCTGCCGCCATTACCGAATATCGTCGCCTGCGAACTCTGGTCAATCCACAGGCAGAAGAACTTACTTACCCCGACGAGGAACTGCTCGAAGCCCTGCTCGCCGTACGGCGGGTGAAAGGCGAATTAAGGCCAACAGTGGCCGGCGTCCTGCTTTTTGGCAAACCCTTGACCCTGCGCCGACTGTTCCCAACCGCCGAAGTCTCGTATGTGCGCGTCGTTGGCACCGAATGGGTAGCCGATCCCGAGCGTCGCTTCGCCGCAACCATCGATGTACGCAAAGCCGCGTTGCTTACGTTTCGCCAAATCGCCGCCGCCATCGAGGACGATCTGCCGAAGGGCTTCTATCTGCCACCGGATTCGATGCAAAGCCTGCAAGAGCCCTTGGTACCCCGTAAGGCTTTCCGTGAGGCCCTGGCCAACGCGGTTATTCACCGTAGTTATCGGTTCAACCAGCCGACCATCGTTGTGCGCTACAGCGACCGCATTGAATTCATCAATACGGGCCACTCTCTCAAACCGGTTTCCGAGCTTGGTCGCACCGGACCGGCGCAACGTAACCCCATCCTGGCGTCGGTATTCCGCGATGTTGAGATTGCCGAAGCCAAGGGTAGCGGCATCCGCACGATACGACGCGTTTGCGAAGAGCACGGCTGTCCGGCGCCGGAATTCATTTCGAACCGGCAGGCCGGCACGTTTACCACAATTTTGCGGCTACCCGTCATTGAGGGGCATGGCGTTGAAGTTGCCAAACCGACGAAGGCTGACAGCGGTAAACAAGATCACCACTTAGCCGGCAGCAAGGTTGCAAGCTTGCCGCCCGAGCTTGCAACCTTAGTTGCAAGCTTGAAAGGTCGAGTGGCCTCACAAGCCTTGCGCAGCGGGATTCTCAAGCTTTGTGCCTGGTCCGCACTGCAAGCTGACGAACTTGCAACCTTTCTTCAGCGTGACCGGCATTACCTGCGTAACAAGCACCTGTCACCCATGGTCAAAGAGGAACAGTTAGTGCTGCGCTACCCCGACAGCCCGAACCGCCCCGATCAGGCCTACCAGGTGCCCAAAAGCAAAGAAGGCAAACGTGGCTGAGAAACGATATGAAACCCAGCTGGCAGTACACGCTAATACCCCAACAACATGAGTAACCCAAATCTTTCGCCCCCATTGCTGACACGCTACGCCTGGCTATCCATTACGGCGGCCGTTGCCACCATCCTGCTCAAGGGGGTGGCCTGGCAGGTGACCGGATCGGTCGGACTACTGTCAGATGCCATTGAATCTTTTGTTAACCTCGCCGGGGCCTTGATGGCGCTGTGGATGTTGGCCCTGGCGGCGCTTCCCGCGGACAACGATCACGCACATGGACACGGCAAGGCCGAATATTTCTCCAGCGCCTTCGAAGGGTTCCTGATCCTGTTGGCGGCGGCCAGTATTGCCTATACTGCCATCAACCGCCTGGCCAACCCGCAGCCGCTTGACGGCGTATGGATCGGGCTGGCGGTTTCCGTGGTCGCCTCGGTAATCAACTTCACCACTGCCCAAATCTTGATGAAAGCCGGCCACAGGCATAATTCGATCACTCTGGAGGCCGACGCGCATCACCTGCTCACCGATGTCTGGACCTCGGCAGGCGTCATTGCCGGTGTTGCCCTGGTCTGGCTGACTGGCTGGCTCTGGCTCGACCCGGTAGTAGCCCTGCTCGTTGCCGCAAACATTGTGTGGACCGGCTATCAACTCATGAGCCGTTCAGCCGCCGGCCTCATGGACATCTCCTTGCCTATCGACAAACTCGAAAAAATCGAGTTGCTGCTGGCCGGATACCGCGCTCAGGGGCTGGATTTCCACGCCCTGCGCACACGTCAGGCGGGTGGCCGCGCTTTCGTGACCCTGCACGTTCTGGTCCCCGGACACTGGACCGTGCAATACGCACACGACTGGGCTGAACGAATAGAAGCGGCGATCCGCCATGCCTTGCCTTTTACCCATATCACCACCCACGTGGAACCTCTGGAAGACCCCGCATCAATGTCCGATCAGGAGCTCGACCGTCCGCCGAGTTGAAAAGGCCCGCTGCGTGTCGGTTAGCGCGCGCTGACCCGGCGCGCGAAAGCGTCCACTTTTTGCCAGTCGGTGAATTCAACGACCGTCGTGGGATCGGTTGGCCCGTGGGTGATCAACATGATCAAGCGGATCATCAGGCGGTCAAAAAAACCGTATTTCGGGTAATCGAGCTTGCCGGCAAAAACCGCCAATTCATTGGGCTGCCAAGCAATTTCCTTAAAAAACTTGAGCAGGTAGGGATTGGTTTCCGGTGTGTTCTTTGCCGGTTTGCGGGCGACGATATTGACCGAGAAGAAAGCGTTTGGCTTGCTCGCCAGAAGCAGCAAATTGCTGTTGATGAAATCGTAAACTCGCTTATGGTGCTTTCCATAGCGAACGCTGGCACCGAGAATGATCTTGTCGAAAGAGGGTAAATCCTGTTGGCGAAAATCTTCGACGGGGCACACCACGACCTGATTTTCGTTCTTTTCAATGACCTGCTTCAATCGATTGCAGATCTTTATCGTGTGACCATCGGTCGATGAAAAGAGGATGAGAACACGTGCCATTTTCCCTCGCTTTCCCTAGTCTTAAGCTCCAGTCAAGCTCAGGGGCGCAAAGCCGGCTTGCCGGCGTAGCGTCCCGTTGGCACGGAAAATTAGGACTTTGCTGGCCAGGCAATCTGTACCTGCCGATGCTGCGTAACGCAGTCACGGAGGTAAAGATTGATAAGGCTCTGGTAGGGAACCCCAGCATCAGCCGCCATGTTCTTGAAATACGCAACCACGTCTTCGGAGAGACGCATCGTAATGGGCATCTTGAGCTTCGATGCATAGGGGTTTTTGCGCGATTTCATCTTCGAGAGATCGTATTCGGCTTTCATGGCATTCATGGTATTCCACTTTCGTAAAAAGTACCTTCACGTTTGGTGGCCCTTCGGGCGGAAATGGTGCGGATGACGCTTCCTGCGTCCCGCTCGCTGATTGCTTACCTGGCCGCACGTTTGCGAAAACAGACCTTGAGCAATTCCATGGCCAGCGGCGAGGCGAAGAAGAATGGCGCCATCAATAGCCAATCCCCAACCGTTAAGGGGATGGTATCGAAGAAGGGCCGCAGAAAGGGGACGTAGATCACCGTCAGGACCAGCATGAAAGAGACGCCGACCGCCCACACCAGCGCCCGATTGGAGAAAAAGCCGATGGCGAAGATGCTGTGGCGCTCGGAGCGCGCGGTAAAGGCTCGGATTAGTTCAGAACCGCACAGGGTGGCGAAGGCAATCGTCTGGGCCGCGACCAGTTGATCGGGATAGCGCTGCAGCGCCAGGTAGAAGACCGAGAGAATGGCTGCCGCATCGACCAGACCGACGACCCCAATGCCGATCGCCATCTCTCGGTTGATGACCGGCTCGCTGGGCGAACGTGGCGGATGCGTCATGATGTCGGGGTCGCCCTTCTCGAGCCCGAGAGCGAGGGCCGGAGCGCCGTCAGTGACCAGATTGAGCCACAACAACTGAACCGGCTTCAAGGGAATCGGCAGGCCAATCAGCATCGAGCCAAAAATGATCAGGATTTCCCCGATATTGCACGCAAGTAGGAAGTAGACGAACTTGCGGATATTGGAATAAATAATCCGCCCCTGCTCGATGGCGGCAACGATGCTGGCGAAGTTGTCATCGGTAAGGATCATGTCCGCCGTCTGCTTGGCTACATCCGAGCCGGTGATACCCATGGCGATTCCGATGTTCGCATGCTTGAGCGCCGGAGCATCGTTGACGCCGTCGCCGGTCATCGCCACGACGTGGCCGCGCGACTTCAGCGCGTCGACGATGCGCGTCTTGTGCCGCGGCGAGACCCGGCAGCACACGTCGAGATGATCGACTCGGTCCATCAGTTCCTGATCGCTGAGCTTTTCGATTTCTGAGCCGCTGAGCACTAGCCCACCGGGGGTCAGCAAGCCGATGTCTCGGGCAATCGCTTCGGCCGTATCCTTGTAGTCGCCGGTCACCATGATGCTCTTGAGGCCAGCGCCGCGCGCCCGCCGCAAGGCTTCGACCACCTCGGGTCGCGGCGGATCGATCATTCCCAGCAGACCGACGAAGACGAGATCCTTTTCGAGATTTTCCGGGTTGATGGTGGACGGCAGTTCCGGCAAGGGACGACAGGCCACGGCCAGTACACGCAACGCGCAGCTCGCCATATCGTGGTTCTGTTCGAGTATCACGCGGCGCTGCGCGTCGCTCAGGCCAACCGCCTTGCCGGATTCCAATTGTTGCGTGCAAAGTTCAAGAATGGCGTCGGGTGCGCCTTTGACGAAGACGATGAGCGGCAGCGCACCGACGCCGGCAAAGACGGCACGAACCTCTTCGCCGTCAATCCGGTGAATCGTGCTCATCCGCTTTCTGTCGGAATCAAAGGGTATTTCCTGAATCCGGGGCAGTGCCTGGCTCAACTCGTCGCTCCGATACCCACTCTTGGCGGCGGCGACGACCAGGGCGCCTTCGGTCGGATCGCCGATGATCCGCCACGAGCCCTTGCCAGCGTCGTCGGCCTTTTCCTCCAGTTGCGCATCGTTGCAGCACAACGCCCCGTGCAGAAGGAGCGCAGCGTCGGGATCGTTGCGCACCGCAAAGGCTTCTCCATCTTGCAGGAACTCGCCCTCCGGGCTATAGCCCTCGCCGGTGATGTGCAAGCGCTTGCCGCTGGTCCATGCCTCGACAACGGTCATCTCGTTCTGGGTCAGGGTGCCCGTCTTGTCGGAGCAGACCACCGTGGCGCAGCCGAGCGTTTCGACGGCGTGGAGCTTACGGATCAGGGCATGGTGCTTGATCATGCGCTGCATCCCAAGCGCCAGGCAGATGGTCACAATCGCTGGCAGTCCTTCGGGAACGGCGGCGATGGCCAGACTCACGGCGGTCATGAAAAGATTGATGATGTCCTTCTTTTCGCTCTTGAGGTAATCGAGGAAGCCGCCATGCAGAGCCTGTGTCAGGTGCGTGTCGCGGAACAGGCCATAAATGAACACCAGCGCGCAGATGACCAGGCATGCTGTGCCGAGAACCTTGCCCAGATGTTCGAGTTTCTTCTGCAACGGTGTGTCCTCAGTCTCGAAGGACTGGATCATCTCGGCGATCAGCCCGATCTGAGTGTTCATTCCCGTCCCGGTAACCAATCCACGGCCACGTCCGTAGGTGATTAGAGTGCCCATGAAGGCGGTGTTGCTGCGGTCGCCAAGCGGGATCTCGCGGTCCAGCACCGTTGCGGCATTTTTCTCGACCGGTACCGATTCGCCGGTCAACGAAGCTTCCTCGATCTTGAGATTGACGGCTTCGACCAGGCGCAGGTCGGCGGGAACGTAGTTTCCTGCTTCCAGCAAGACGATGTCGCCGGCGACGATCTCACGCCCTGGAATCGTCATCTGCGTACTATCGCGGATAACCTGCGCAAGCGGTGCGGCCATCTTTTGCAGGGCCGCGAGAGCCTGCTCCGCCTTCGACTCCTGGACGACCCCGACGACCGCGTTGAGCAGGACGATGACCAGAATAGCGATCGAGTCGACGTACTCTTCGAGTGACAGCGAAACCAGCGCGGCGATGATCAGAATGATCACCAGATAATTATTGAACTGATCCCAGAGCAGCGCCAAAATGCCCGGCCGTGGCTTCTCGGAGAGTTCATTGGCGCCGAACTTTTCGCTGCGTTCCCGCGCTTCGTTCTGACTCAGGCCGTGTTCGAGGTGGCTATTAAAACTGCGGACCAGATCGTCGATCGGCTTGCTATGGGCTTCGTTATCTCGCATGGTTGTTCCTTAAGAACACCTCAAGCGACGTAAATTAAGCTTGGGGGTTTTCAATTGACAGGCTCAGAACCGAACTGAGGGAATAGGTCGTGGAAGAGTTTAGCAAATACGTTGCAATGGAAGCGCATAAATGTCGGCGGGTTTTCGTCGGTTCGCTAGCGGTTTTATTGCATCCGCCGGTTAGAATACCAAGCTTCTGGAATCAAGGACTTCACCGTGAGCAACGCCCCCAAAGATGCATCCACAGTCGCCTTGGCGACCAATTTCATTCGCAACATCATTGACGCTGACCTGGCCTCCGGCAAGCATGCCCAGCGCCGCTGGTCCGGCCAGCCGGGCCTGGCGGCTCAACAACTGGCCAGCGACCTCGATCAGGCCAAAATCCGCACGCGTTTTCCGCCGGAGCCGAATGGCTACCTGCATTTTGGCCACGCCAAGTCGATCTGTCTGAACTTCGGCCTCGCTCGCGACTACGGCGGCCGTTGCCACCTACGCTTTGACGATACCAATCCAGAGAAGGAAGAAAAGGAATACGTCGATTCGATCATCGACGCCGTGCATTGGCTCGGTTTCGCCTGGCAGGACGACAAGGAAAACAACCTCTATTATGCCTCTGACTATTTCGACTGGATGATCGCCAGCGCTGAATACTTGATTGCGTCGGGCAACGCTTACGTCGACAGCCAGAGCGCCGAAGAAATGCGCGCCAATCGTGGCACGCTGACGCAAGCAGGCAAGGATTCGCCTTACCGCAAGCGCAGCGTCGAAGAGAACATGGATCTCTTCAAGCGCATGCAGGCCGGCGAGTTCGCCGATGGTACGCTGATCCTGCGTGCCAAGATCGACATGGCCTCGCCCAACATCAACCTACGCGACCCGGCGATCTACCGCATCCGTCACGCCACGCACCACAACACCGGCGACAAATGGTGCGTCTACCCGATGTACACCTTTGCGCACCCGATCGAAGACGCGCTGGAAAACATCACGCACTCAATCTGCACACTGGAATTCGAGGATCAGCGCCCGTTCTACGACTGGCTGCTCGAACACCTGGCCGACGGCGGGCTGGTGCAGCGCCCAGTGCCACAACAGATCGAATTCTCGCGTCTTAACCTGACCTACGTCATCCTCTCCAAGCGCAAGCTGATCCAACTCGTCGAAGAAAAGCACGTCAGCGGCTGGGACGACCCGCGCATGCCGACGCTGGTGGGCGCTCGTCGTCGCGGCTACTCGCCGGAAGGCTTCCACCTCTTTGCCGAACGCATAGGCGTTTCCAAAGCCGATTCGCTGATCGACTACGTGCTGTTCGAGGACTGCATGCGTGAGGTCATGAACGAATCCGCCGAACGCCGCTTTGCCGTACTCGACCCACTCAGGCTGATCATCGACAACTACCCGCAAGGTCAGAGCGAAGAATGCATCGTTCACAACCATCCGTTCAAGCCCGAATTCGGCACACGTGTCATGCCCTTCGGCCGGGAATTGTGGATCGAGCGCGAGGATTTCATGGAAGTTCCGAGCAAGGGCTACCGCCGCCTCTTTCCAGACAACATGGCTCGCCTACGCCATGGTTATGTTGTCAAATGTACCGGCTGCGACAAGGATGAAGACGGCAATGTCATCGCCGTGCATTGCAACTACCTGCCGGACACCAAGAGCGGCACACCTGGCGCAGACAGCGTCAAGGTCAAGGGCAATCTGCACTGGGTTTCGGCTGCAGAAGGCTATGCCGCCGAAGTGCGCCTCTACGACCGCCTGTTTTCCACCCCGGCCCCGGGCAGCCGACGTGAAGGTGATGCCCCCGATCTGGAACGCAACTTCCTCGACGACATCAACCCGGACAGCGTGAGAATCATCACCGCCTGGCTCGAACCGGCACTGCGCCAAGCCAAGGCGGAAGACCGCTTCCAGTTCGAACGCCACGGCTATTTCGTTGCCGACCGCATCGACTCGAAGGACGGCGCGCCGGTGTTCAATCGGACGGTGACGCTGAAGGATTCGCCGGGAAAAGCAAATGCCTGACCGCTTGCGGATTTTAGCGCACGCTGATCTCGACCCGGTCGTAACGGCCAGCGTCGTCCATTACCGTAATCTGGTAGCGCCCGGCGTCAGGAAACTTCTGCGTCAATGATCGATTCGCGGTGACACGGCCGATCTGGTGGCCATTCACCAGCCAGATCAGATCCTCCTGTCCACCACGCGCTTCGAGACGCAGTTCCGGTACTTGCCCCTGACCAGATCCGGCGCGACGAATGGTTTCGCCATCGCTGATACCGACGATCTTCAATCCCGCTTCGGGCGCCTGTGTCTTCGCGCACTCTGGCGCCAATGGCGGTGGCAGGGCGCGCTGACGAGTCGCAGCGTCGAGCCACGGCTCCAGCGCGGCCGGCCAACGCGCCATTTCCACAGCCAACATCGCACTCGGCGCGCAACTTGCCCGCACGCGCTGGCCGCTTGCCGCATCTCGGTAGTCGGTGTAACGCGGCGAACCGTCGCGCAGGCGATCCGGAAACGTCGACGGAGCCACGTCGTTGAGTATCCAGGCGGTACGCTCCTGATGACAAAGTTCAGGCGGCGTGGCCTCGGTACGCAAACCCAGCGGCCAGCAGATCTTGGCCTGCGATACCGTTGACGGCGGTTTGCGTGGCAGCGGCGGCGCGTCATCAACCGCCGAAAAAATATCGACCAGCAGTGGCGCGGCAATGTTGGCGCCGAAGAAGCCGGGATTCGGCGTGCCGTCAGGCCGGCCGACCCACACGCCGACCGTGAAGCGGTCGCTCACGCCGACCGCCCACGCATCGCGAAAGCCAAAGCTGGTGCCAGTTTTCCACGCGATGCCGCGGCGCACACCAACGCCGTTTTCAAGTTGCCGAGTTACCGGTCCGCCGGATTCGAGCACGTCGCGAATGATGAAGGCCGCGCCCTCGCTCACCATGCGCGCCTCTTCCAGTTTTGCGCCGGGCAGGTAGCGTGGCTTGCCGCTAACGCCTTTGCGCGCCAGCGCCGTGTAAGCGCCAACCATCCCTTCGAGGTTGACCGCCACGCCGCCGAGAATGACCGAGAGGTTCGGCGTCCCGCCGCGCGGCAGTTCCAGTTTCAGCCCGCCGCGCCGCAGCAGCGAAACGAAGCGCTGCGACCCGAGACGGTCAAGCACTTCAACCGCCGGCACATTCAGCGATTTCTGCAAGGCCTCGGTCATGCCGACCGGCCCGCTGAAATTTGCCTGGAAATTGCCGGGCTGGTACCCCGAAAACGATTGCGGCACGTCGGCCAGCAGCGATTCCGAATGGATCAGCCCCTCGTCCAGCGCCAGGCCGTAGAGGAAGGGTTTCATCGCTGAACCGGGCGAGCGTCCGGCCTGCACCATATCGACATGCGAGAAACGTTCGTCATCGGAAAAATCGGCCGACCCGGCGTAGGCGCGCACTTCCAGTGTGGCGTTGTCGACCACTAACGCCGCCATCGACACGCGCGGCGGAAGAATCGCCAGCCGCGAGGCCAGCAATTGCTCGACGGTAGTCTGCACATTGGCATCAAGCGTCGTGTCGATGCGCGTTACGCTGGGCTTGAGACGGCGCAGGCGTTCAGCGAAAAGCGGCGCCAGCAGCGGCTCGCGTACTGTCTGCGCGATCACTGGCTCCTGCCGCGCATCGGCCACTGCGGCCGCGCCCCAGATCGGCTTCATACGTTCTAGCACCTTTTCGCGCGCCAAACGCGCCCGTTCTGGATAGCGATCCGGCCGCAGTAACGAAGGCAATTGCGGCATCACCGCTAGCAGGGCCGCCTCCGATTCTGTCAACCGTTGCGCCGGTTTGCCGAAGTAGGCGCGACTCGCCGCCTCGACGCCTTCAAGCACGCCGCCCATCGGTGCAAAAGTGAGATACAACTCCAGAATCTCGCGCTTTGAAAAGCGTAGTTCAAGCTGTAGCGCTCGCGCAATCTGGCGCAGCTTGCCGGGCAAGGTATGTGGCGTCGGCTCGAGAATGCGCGCCACCTGCATGGTCAGTGTTGAACCGCCGGAAACGACGTGCCCATGCTGCACCCACTGCCCCGCTGCACGTATCAGCGCCAGCGGATTAACTCCGGGATGCCACCAGAAAAAGCGATCCTCGTAGCCGACCACCGCCTCAATATAGCGCGCCGAAACCTCATCCATGCGGACTGGATGGCGCCAGATGTGAGCGCGGTCGGGAAAGGCGCGCAGCGGCGTGCCGTCTCTGGCGACAACAACCTGCGCATGCGGAGCAGAGCGGCCAGGAAGCGGCGGCGAGAAAAACTGATCGGCGATGAGCAGAAGAGTCAGCAACGCGGCCAGTACCACGCGCCAAGCCTGGTATCCGGAAGCCGAACAAGGTTCAGTTTTTTTCGCCCTGAACGTTTTCAGTATCACCCTGATGATTTCATTATCGACCGCGCCGTTGTCGGCCTTGTAGAACGCCTTTACTCATTTCTTCGTTCCCTCATCCTTCACATCCCCCACCACCAGCAACTCACCGCCACCTGCCAACCCGTAAATCATCGGCTGGTACATATCGTCCGCATAGGTCGGTGGCACGATGAATTTCCCTGGCGTAACCACACGCACTCGATAGAAGAAATTCATCTCGTTTTCCAGCCTGGCCGCGACGACGAAGCGATCCTCGCGGAACTCGACGTGCTTGATGCGGATGTCCTGCATGGCCTGGCGCATATCGAGGTTGGCGATCTGCACCGACGACTGCTCGCCTTGAACGATGTTGGCGTTCTCGATTTCAACGCCGGCCGGGACGTAATCGACGACCATGGCGTTGGCATGGCGGCCTTGGGTCTTGACGTTCACGCGCACGATCAGGGTTTCGCCAACTTTCAGCGCACGGCTGCCTAATGCCTGGCCGTCGGCGGTGTACCACTCGCGCTTGAGGTCGAAGGCATCGCGCCGCGCGGCGGGCATCTTCGCTGGATTGCCAACGTAGTTAAGTTCAACGAAGAGGCGCTCCTTGTGGGTGTTGTTGATCTTCACCCCGCTAATCAGATCAGCAGCAGCGAGCGGGTGGAACTGCGTGCCCTTACCAGCGATGGGTTGCGGTTTGCCGCCGACAGTCAGTTCTGCCGCCCAGTCGCCAGTTGCCTGTGTCGCAAAGCTGCGGCCGAGCAGAAAGAGCGCGAGCTTTTCCTGCGTGCTGTAGTAGCGGCTCTTTTCCATTTCGCTAGACACCTGGCTGACCAGGTTGTCACGGCCTTCCGAATTGAGCTGGTGCTTCTCCAGCAGCACGTACATCAACGCCCAGTCGCGCAGGTTGCTGCCGTAATCACCCCACCAGTAGTTGCCGGCGCGCTGTTTCTTCATTCCCGCTTCGATGGCGCTTTTCGAGCGGCCTTCGTCGCCCATCAGTTTGAGCGCTAGGCCAAGATGGACGAGGCCCAGCCCGGAATGTGCGGCGCCTTGCGACTCGTGCAACTGGCGCAAGGTGGCCAGCGGCGCCTTGCCCTGCCGCGCCAGCACGTATGCGCCATAGGCGAGCACGCCGAAACGGCCGGAACCAGCGTAGCGGTAGTCGTTCCACACCGAATTTTCGTTGTACACCACCGGCCCGGTCGGCAGGCCGGCAACGCCTTCCTGCAAGCCCTTTAACAGGAACTCGACGGCCTTCTTTTCCATTTCCGGCGGGACGTTGAAACCTTGCTCGCGCGCATCGATCAGGAAGTTGGTGATGTAGGCCGAGAGCCAGTATTGGTACTCGGAGAGATTGCCCCACAGGCTGAAACCACCGTTCGGCGCCTGCATGCCGGCCAAGCGTGCGATGGCCTTGTCGAGCATTTCGGCACGTTGCGCCTGGGTGTAGGGCTTAAGGCCAAACTGCTTCGCCGCCGCTTCGTCGATGAAAACATGCGGATAGGCGGTGCTGGTGGTCTGCTCACCACAACCGTAGGGGTAGGTCAGCAAGCCTTGCACGGCACTTCGCACGTCGATCGGCGCCTTGTCGGACACCGAGAGCGTGGCGGTAACGGTTTTCTTGAGGAAGCCGCCGAGTTCGGCGTCTTTCACCTCCAGCGTTTCGCCCGGCCCAACGGTCAGACGTTTCATCACCGTTTGCCGTGGTGTCGGGGCCTGCACTTGCAGCGGAAAGGTGCGGTCAAGCTTGAGCAGCGTGCTTTCGATGCGCACATGAACCTCGGTGAGGCCGATGGCCGAACCGGCTTCGATCGGGATGCGCAAGATGCGTTTCTGCTGGTCCTTGAGCGTGAGTTTCTGCTCGCCGTTTTTGATCACCAACCCGTCACCATTGGCAACGGTGATCTTGATCTCCTGCGCTGCACCGGCGAGGTTCTGCACGTCCATCGCCAACACGGCGCTGTCACCCACCGAGAGGAAGCGCGGCGTGGCCAGTTCGACAACTAATGGCGCCGCGACGGTGACTTCCTGTTCCTGCATGCCGTAGCGTTCGTCACTGGCAACGACGGCCATCAGGCGCAGACTGCCGTTGAAGTCAGGCACATCGAGCGAGACGTCGGCCTCACCCTTGTCGTCCAGCAGCACCGGGCCACTGAAGAGATCAACCAGACGCACCTTCTTCGGCATGCTCTTGGTCGGTTTAGGTGCCGTGTCACCGCCGAACTTGAGCTTGCCTTTCTGCCCGTCCATCTTCTCGATCAAGCGACCGTAGACGTCGTAGGCATCGGCGCCATAGCGCAGTTTGGCAAAGAAGAAACCGTGCGGGTCGGGGCTCGGAAAGCGGGTGATGTTGAGAATGCCAACATCGACCGCTGACAACGTAACCATTGCCTTTTTGCCCTTGGCGTCGGGCACCTTGACTTTCACCTTGAGCGGCTGGTTCGGCGTTACCTTCTGCGGCGCTTCCATCGCCACGGACATCTTGCGGTTGCTGCGATCCAGAGGCAGATGCACCAGGCCCAGCGCGCGGGCCGGCGTCACTTGCTCTCCGGCATTACCGGGGCGTAGCACCATCACCGATACGTAAAGGTCATGGCGCTTCCATTCCTTGTCGACCGGAATGTCGATAGTCGCTCCCTCCGCGCCGACCGAAACGCGGCGCACCCACAGCGCCTTATCACCTTCAACCGTGACCAGTGCCTCGCCGGCATGCGGCGGGGTGATGGTGAGTTTGGCGGTATCGCCGTCGACGTAGGACGCCTTGTCGAACTTCAGTGCCACCCGATCCGGACGCACGCCTTGCGTTTCATCGTCCTTGGCCGACCAGCCGGCGTAGAAACGGTAGCGGCTGGTTAGCTTTGTTTCCGGGTCGAACACTTCGACGCGGTAGCGGCCGTACTTGACCGGTAGCCCGAGTTTGCCGCGTCCACCAGCCGGGATCGAGACCTGCGTGGTGTTGACCAGTTCGTCGGTTTCACTGAAGCCGGAGTGCCAGCCGCGCTGGTCGTCAAAGCGCCAGTAGTAGTTGCGATTCTCGCGGAAAAGGCGCACGGGCAGCGCTGTACCACCCTTGAGACTGGCCGAGGCATTGGCACGCACGACTTCAAATTCTGCCGCCGCGCCTACGCGCGCGTAGGCACCAACAAACATCGGACGCACTCCGACCAGCACCGGTGCCGGCCACACCACCCGTTCAATGCTGCGCACCACCGGACGGCCACCACTTTCGAGCAGGCTGAGCGTGGCACGCATGGTAAATGGTGAGCGGCGCTTGGCCACTGGCGAAAGATCGACCTCGATGCTGGTTTTGCCTGCATCATCAAGCGTGTTTTCGGGCAGTTCTTTACGCGACTTGACCGCGTCTTCGTCGGCGTCGCCAAACACAAAGCCCGGCAGTTTTTGCGCGAGCGGATTCTTGTTGCGCTCGCCATTTACCACGCCGACCAGGCTATTGCCAGCGGCCGGCGCGCCGTAGAGGTAGCTGCCGGTCACGTCGATGTTCCAGCCCTTTTCGACATTCAGCGGAACGTCGTCCGATTTGAGATCGAGCTTCATGCGCTCGGGCAGGAATTCCTCAACGCCAAAATGCATGACTGTTCCGGCGACCTTGGCCGCCGGATCGGAGCGCAATTCCAGCCCCCATGAGCCGGTAGTGGCATCAGCCGGAAGCTCAATGGCACGGCGGTAGTAGCCGGCGAATTTCTCGTCGGCCGGCCAGGTGGCCGTCCATTGCGCCTTGCCGTCGGGGCGGCGCAGAACAGCCTGCACCGGCTGCGGCGGAACGGCGCGTCCATCGGCATCGCGCGCCATGATGGAAACGTAGAAGCGCTCGCCCGGTCGGTAGAGGTTACGGCCACTGTAGGCAAAGAGACGCACCGGCACGTAGGGCATGCCAGAAATATCGAACTCGGCCAGATCGAGCGCCGGTTCCTTGAGGGCGATCAGCGACATCTGCTCGCCCTTTTTCGCCATCACCACTTTGGCATTTTTCGGGCGTTCGGCGAAGGTCGCTCGACCATCGCCGTCGCTTTCACCACGCGCCAATACCTTGCCCTGCGCGTCGAGCCAGGTCACTTCGGCGCCGGACACGGCCTTGCCGTCGGTCAGCGAGCTGACGTAAGCGTCGGCGCCCTTGCCGGCGTACTGCCGCAGATGCAGACCGAGGTCGCTGACGTAGAAATAGGTGGTCTGATACTCGTGACGGAAACGGTTGGGTTGCGACATCACAGCCACATAAATGCCGGGTTCGCGCAAGGCCGGGATACTCTCGACCGGAAGGAAGGTCACGCTGCGACGGTTGGCCTTCTGCTCGGTGACAAAGCGGCCAATGAAAGCGCTGCTAGTCATCTTGTTCAGTTGGTCGAGTTCCCAACCACCGACAAGACCCTTGAGGCGCGTACCCGAATCGCCGTAGTAGTCCTCGCTCTCTTCAGCGAAGGTTTGTGCCGGCTTCACCGGGCCAGCGATGACTTTTTCAAGGAAATTCGCCAGGTGCTCGGGCTTGACCTTGAGGAACTGGACGTCGACCTCCGGCACATTGACCGTGGTCACCGGCACGCCGCCGTTCTGCATCGCCGGTAGCACCATGCCGCGACTGGCAAAATAGAAGGCCGGCGAAACGGCAGCGGTCAGGATCGAGAAACGTTCTTCGGCGTTAAGCTTATTGCCGTTTTTCGCTGGCAAGCCAGCCTGCACGCGCACGACGTAACGCGTTTGCGGCTTGATGTGCGGGAAGAAGAGTAGACGCGGGTTCTCGCCAACGACCCAGGCGCCGGAAACCGGTTTGCCCCCATCGAGACTGGTATCCGCCGCGGCGCGGCTCACGCCGGTGGAAAGGCGCGAAGCAGAATTCTGGCTGGTGTCTTCGTCACCTTCTTCCGTATTTTCGTCGTCGTCGCTCTGCGCGTTTGCCGGTTTCACCCTCGGATCGGGCGGCATTTCGAGCACCTGCAAGAATTTCTCGTAATCACCCTTGGCGTCAAGTGGCAGACTGAAGGAAACGGCCAGCGCAGGCGAACCATCCAGTTCGCGGTGCGCGCCATCGACCACTTCGAAACCCACGCCTTCGGCCGATGGCTCACTTCCGCCCATACCACCCGGCAACCCGAAAAAGTACGCTGTAATAGCCAGCACTAAAACAATGGCGACCGCAACCGGCACCATGCCCAACCCCCTGATTTGTTTTCTGAATCCCATGACGCCTCCCGACATATGTTGGAGGAATTGTAATCGTGACCATCGGGAATCTCCACGAGTGAATGGCTGTTCCGGTAAAAACCGCTATGACTGAGTTCGTTTACACCCGGTCAGTGCGAAAATAGCGCCTGCAACGAACTTAACCTGGAAACCTCACCGCAAAGGCGCAAAGACGCGAAGATCGCAAAGAGAACAAGGTGTTGCATGGTTTTCCCCATTCACCATATGGGTGAGCACCATGGACAAGAACAACAATATCTAAGCTGTTGATTTCTTTGCGGCACTCTGCGTCCTTCGCGCCTTTGCGGTGAACAACTGAGTTTTTAAGGCTTAACCAATCCGCCCATTCTATGAATCATTGCCCACGGGCCCTCTCAGGAACGCTTATGACCTTCATTCAATCGCTCAACGCCGCCTGGGCCAACAACAACTCGCTGCTCTGCGTTGGCCTTGACCCCGACCCGACGAAATTCCCCACACATCTGAAGGGCCAACCAGACGCCATTTTCGAATTCTGCAAGAGCATCGCCGACGCCACCGCCGACCTGGTCTGCTGCTTCAAACCGCAAATCGCCTACTTTGCCGCTCATCGTGCCGAAGACCAGCTCGAAGCACTGATCGCGCACATCCACGAAAAGCATCCGGGAATTCCAGTCATTCTCGATGCCAAGCGCGGAGATATCGGCAGCACTGCCGAGCAATACGCCGCCGAAATCTTCGAGCGCTACCAGGCCGACGCCATCACGGTCAATCCCTACATGGGTCGCGACTCGATTGATCCCTATCTGGCCTACCCGGACAAGGGCGTCATTTTGCTCTGCCGCACCTCCAACCCCGGCGGCAGCGATTTGCAGTTTCTCGATGTCGGCACAACGGACAAGCCTGAAAAACTTTATGAGCGTGTCGCCCGTCTAGTGGCTAGCGAATGGAATAGTGCCGGCCAGTGCGCGCTCGTTGTCGGCGCCACTTTCCCCGCCGAAATCGCCCGTGTACGCGAGATCGTCGGCGACATGCCACTGCTCGTACCCGGCATCGGCGCCCAGGGCGGCGACGTGGCAGCCACTGTGCATGCCGGACGCACGGCCAATGGAAATAAACCTGGCAACGGCCTGATGATCAATTCGTCACGTGCCATCCTCTACGCCGGAGTCAAGAAAAACTCGAACGAAGACTACGCGGCAGCAGCGCGCCGCGTCGCGCAGGACACCCGGGATATGATCAACCGCTTTCGCTGAACGCCAAGCATGGAACTCGTTCTGCGTATCATCGGCATCATTACCCCGGTGCTGATCATTTCGGCCATAGGTTACGCCTATGGCCGAATTCGTCGGCCGGACATGATGTGGATCAACCGTCTGAGTACCGACCTGCTCTTTCCCATGCTTATTTTTACAGCCATGGCGTCACGCGATTTCCATATCCTGGATTACCTGCCGCTGATCGGCGGCGGCATCGTAGTGATGATCGGTTCCGGGCTGATCGCCTGGGCAGCGGCCAGAGTGCTTGGCTACAACCTGCATGCCTTTATTCCGCCGATGGTATTCACCAATGTCGCCAATATGGGTCTGCCGCTGACTTTGTTTGCCTTCGGTCCGGAAATTCTGCCAGCGGCAGTGGCCCTGTTCATGACCTTCAGCCTGGCTCACTTTACCGTCGGAATTCGTATCGCAGCCCCGCATGCCAGCCTGCGCGGAATTCTGAAAGGCCCGATGCTGTGGGCAATGCTGATCGGCGTGCTGATGAGTCTATTCAGACTTTCCTTGCCGGACTGGCTGGCAACGAGCACCAAAATGCTGGGCGATGCCGCGATTCCACTGGGCCTGTTCACGCTTGGCGTCGGCTTCGCCAGTTTCCGCGTCGAACGCTGGAGCATTGGTATCATCGGAGCCATTCTGTGCCCACTTTCCGGCCTCCTGATCGCTTGGCCGCTGGTCACGCTATTACCGCTGAACAGGCCAATGCAAGGCGTTCTCCTGCTTTATGCCGCGTTGCCGCCAGCGGTGATGAATTACATTTTTGCCGAACAGTACAAACAGGATCCGGGGCTGGTCTCGGCCATCGTCGTTGGCGGGAATATTGCCTCGCTGATTTTCGTACCTTTTGCCCTCTACCTGGCCTTGTAGGCGCCCAGACAGGAAACTGGGTAGATGACTATCCAGTTCTCCCGGCCTTTTCCCGTCACCCCCCCAGCTTCACCACCAACCCCGTCAATTCCGCCAGACTCTTGGCCGCCGGGCGCACACCAAGATAATCGACCAGCCACTCCTCATCGGCCGGCTTGCCTAGAACCGGCGCGCTGCCTTGCCAATCGACCTTGAACGTCGCCGGCGCA
>NZ_JAPUVO010000102.1 GCF_029255185.1 Propionivibrio sp. | reverse complement strand
TCGTCGTCAGTCGTGTTTCGTTCATGTTGATCACCATCCTTGCCATGATCAACCTACATCTCAATTCACCCGCAATTGCTTTCCTTCAGGCTCATTCCTGGGTGGAAATACGTGCCTCGTTCAGGCTCATACCACGTTGGACAAGGCTCGTTGTTGCAGAGGCAATCCGATTCGGGTTAAATGAAGCCATCGCCAATCGGGCGTTTACGAAGGTCAGGGAAGACTCCATGAAAATTGATATTGAACGCCTTGGTTTGACGAATGTCACGATTGATCCGGAAAGCTTGTTTACCTTCCCCGAGGGCATTGCTGGTTTCGAGAACTGCAAACGCTTCAAGCTTTTTCATGAGGAAGGCAAGGCGACCGCAGCCAAAGTTTTCTGGTTGCAGTCGGTTGATGATACGCAGGTCATGTTCCCGATTGTCGCACCTGAAGCGCTCGACATTGAATATCAGATCGAACTCTCGGATGCCGATTGCGCGCTGGTCGGACTGCAAGCCCCTGAAGACGCGGCGGTGGTGGTGGTCGTTTATCGTGACCAGGCCGCTGGCGGAAAAATCGCGGCCAACACCCGTTCGCCGGTGATTCTCAATCTAAAAAGCCGCAAGGGGATGCAGAAGGTACTTCAGGAGGTTCACCCGACCCTGCTGTATCGCGCCCGCTGAGCTCAGGGCAATATTGGCATAGAAGCCGACAATTTCCACACCGAAAACATTCGCCAGTTTGGTGTTGCTGATGTACTTCTTTCCGGGGATCACCTCCTGCTTGCCAGAGCACGTGGCGGACTGATTCATGACTATGAAAATTCGCCTGCTGGCACTGGGGGATTCGGCGTGGACGGTTGAGTTCGGAGAGACCATCGATCCAGCGTTGCATGCCCGAGTGCTCGGTCTTGCCGCTGCGCTTGCGCAGGCACGCGCGGCGCTGGGCGAGGGTGGAGCATTTTCAGGAGTGGTCGACGTGGTGCCCACCTTCAGGTCGCTGACTGTGTATTACAACCCGTTGCTCAGCGACGGTCAGCATCTTGGCGAAGAGCTCCTGCGCCTGGCTGCAGTGGCCGGGACGGTTAGCCAAGGCGGGCGTCACTGGCGAATTCCGGTGTGCTTTGACGACGAGTTTGCACCCGACCTCAATGGCTTGGCGCAAAGCAAGGGATTGAGCCGAGAGGCGGTCATTTCACTGGTGACTGAAGCGAACTTTCGGGTCTACATGATCGGTTTCATGCCCGGCTTTCCCTATATGGGTGGCCTGCCTGCCGTTCTTGAAGTTCCCCGCCTGGCGACGCCGCGCAAGGTCGTGCCGGCGCGTTCGCTGGCCATTGCCGGAGCGATGTGCGCCGTTTATCCATGGGAGAGTCCCGGCGGCTGGCGTCTGCTTGGCCGCACCCCGGTCCCGATGTTTTCGGTGGCGGACCCGATATCGCCGTCGTTGCTAAACTCGGGAGATTGCGTTTGCTGGCAGGCGATTGATCGGCCGCTTTATCTGGAGATGGAAGCTGCGGCCAATGCGGGTGTGCTCGATCGCAACAGCCTGCTCCTGGCGCCGGGGGCACTCTGATGTCGGGGCTGGTTGAGGTCATTGATGGCGGCATCGGTAACAGTATTCAGGATGCTGGTCGCTTCGGCTTCAGGCATATGGGGATCGCCGTCTCCGGTTGTCTGGATTTGCTACTTGCCCGCTGCGCCAATGCGCTGGTTGGCAACGCACCGGACAGTGCCTGCATCGAGATTCGAGCTGTCGGCCCGGCGCTTGAAATAAAACATGGACGGGTGCGCATGGCGCTGGCCGGTAATCTTTGCGCAACGCTGATGCGCGGTGATGGCCGTTCGCGCCAGCTTCTGCCGTGGATGAGCCTGACGCTGTTCCCTAAAGACCGCCTGGAAATTGACACGCTGACGGGTGGAACGGCGTATCTGGCCGTGACTGGCGGCATCAGATCACCGCTACAACTGGGCAGCCGTTCGACCTACCAGCGAGCGATGATCGGCGGTATCGATGGCCGTCAGCTGGCGACCGGCCAACTGCTGCCCTGTGCCACCCAGGAGCACCGGCAGTATCATGAATCCCAGTCCGTGCCGTGGGCCTATGCTGATGGCCCGATCCGCGTCATGCCCGGTCCACAGGAAGAGTGCTTCAAGCCCGAATCCATGCAGACCTTTCTCCGTGCCGAGTATCGGGTGAGCGCGCAACAGGATCGCATGGGCATGCGTCTGCAAGGCCCCAGCCTTGTACATGTCACACCGCAGGCGGCCGACATTGTTTCGGACGGCGTGACGCCGGGAGCCATACAGGTGCCGGGCAATGGGCAGCCGATCATCCTGCTCGCCGACTGTCAGACGGTGGGCGGCTACCCCAAGATTGCCACGGTCATCAGTGCTGATCTGCCGCGTCTGGCGCAATTGCAGCCAGAGCAGATGCTCCGCTTCTGCGCTGTCAATGCTGCTCAAGCCAAGGCAGCTCTGCGCGCAAGGGAAGCGCAGTGGGAGACGTGGGTGAGCGGCATCGCCTTCGGCCTGGCAAATGTTTCGGCGCTTTACAACGACCCGACCGCGGGCTGGGATTGTGCAGGCGAGTAAGCCATTGAGGAGGGTGAACGATGAGCCATGTGCTTAACCTGAATTCCGATCTTGGCGAGAGCTTTGGCGCGTGGGCCATGGGCAGTGATGAGGCGATGCTGCGTGTCGTCAATTCGGCCAACGTGGCGTGCGGATTCCATGCCGGCGATCCCTTGGTGATGCTCACTACGGCAGCTCTGATCAAGGACTGTGGCGTGAGCCTGGGCGCCCATCCGGGGTTTCCGGACTTGCAGGGTTTCGGTCGCCGCCGCATGGATATTCCGCTGCCCGAACTGGAAGCCATGCTGATTTACCAGATTGGTGCCCTGGATGCCTGCGCCCGTGCGCAGGGCGTTCGTGTCACGCACGTCAAGCCGCATGGTGCGCTGAACAACATCGCCTGCGTCGAGCGCAAGGTCGCCGACGCGGTGGCGCGCGCCGTGCATTGCCTTGATCCGTCGCTGGTCCTGCTGGCGCCGGCGGCATCGCAGTTGATCTATGCAGGTCGGGAGAAGGGGTTGCCGGTGGTCGAGGAGATTTTCGCCGACCGCGCCTACCTTGATGACGGCAACCTGGTACCACGTAGTCAGCCGGGGGCGGTGATCCACGGCGCGCAGGCCAGCCTGCAACACGTCATGCGCATGGTCGAGGAGAGCGCACTGATCTCGATCAACGGCAAACGCATTCCGGTCAATCCGCAGAGCATCTGCGTGCATGGCGACAACGCCGACGCGGTAGTAACGGCGCAGGCGATCAGGGAAGGTCTGCTCAAGGCCGGATTCAGGCTGGTCGGCATTCCGGAGTTCTTCTGATGCGCATCGAGCGCAAAAAAAGGCAGCCTTGGCTGCCTTTTTGTGAACGCTGCGAAAACTTACTTCACGCGAGCGCGGTACTCGTTGGTGCGGGTATCGATTTCAATCTTGTCGCCGATTTCAACAAAAGCCGGAACCGGGAGCTCAAAGCCAGTGGACAAACGGGCCGGCTTCAGAACCTTGCCTGACGTGTCGCCCTTGACGGCCGGTTCGGTGTAAATGACTTCACGCACAAGGCTGTTCGGCAGTGCGACCGAAATGGCCTTGCCCTCGTAAAATACGACTTCGCAGGGCATGGCTTCTTCGAGATAGCTCAGGGCGTCGGCCATGCAGTCGGCCTCGATTTCGTACTGGTTATATTCAGCATCCATGAAAACATACAGCGGATCGGCAAAATAGGAGTAGCTAACCTCCTTGCGGTCGAGCTGGACGACATCGAATTTGTCATCGGCGCGATAGACGGTTTCGGACGGCGAACCGGTCAGCAGGTTTTTCATCTTCATTTTGACGACCGAAGCGTTGCGACCGGATTTGCTGTAGTCAGCCTTGAGGACAACCATCGGGTCGTTGCCGACCATAAATACATTGCCTGCGCGAAGTTCTTGAGCGGTTTTCATAGTGCGTTCCGATAATGACGAGGAAAATTTAGCCGGGCATTATAACTTGGAACGGCTGAAACGAACCAGACTGCTGCATAAATCTTCCTGTTTTGACCGATTTATCGCCCAAGTCTCGGCGTGGCTGCGCAGATCGGGAAGCGCAGCTATCCACTGCGCCCATACGTCGGGTGTTATCCGGTCACCACCGTTCCAAGCCAGGTGAAGCCGGCGAAGCGCTTCGCCGGTCGCTTCGGGCAGGTCGGTGCAATACAGCTTGAGAAAGGCGTCAAGTTTGACTCGATGAGCATCCTCGTCCTGCGGGTAGATTTGCCACAGCATCGGCTTTGCCGCCCACTGGGCGCGCACAAAAGAATCCTCGCCACGCACAAAATTGATGTCGCACGACCATAGCACGCGGTCATAATCAGGCTGGGTGACGAAGGGCAGCATGCAAATTTCCAGATTGCCCCGGTGGATCACATCGCCGGCCTGCAAGGTCTGGCCAGCGAATGACTCAATAGTCGACAGCGTTTGCGTTATCGGCGCAAGACAACAGACAGGCTCCTTGCCCTGCGTCCAGATGGTCAGCAGATCGATAATGGCCGGATTGGCATAGGCAAACAAAGAGATGACTAAAGCCTCAGAGGAGGGGGGGGGCTGACCCAGCCTTGCCCAAAAATCGTCCTGCTGCCCAGGCGAAGCGCAGTACGCCTGGCGATCTTTCTGCAAATTTCTTTCGCGCAGCAGGCCCCCGGTTGTTTCACTGAAGCCGGGGAAGAAGAAATACTTGGTTAGCGGCAAACGTGAATGTGGCGAGGGCAGGGCGTGGCAGCCAGAGACCCAGGCTTCAGCACTCAGGTAATCAAGATTGATCCAAACCGGTGTTGGTTTGAGTTCGGCCATGGCTGCGGTGAATGGCTCCGGCAAATGGCAGGCAAAGGCTTCAATGACCACGTCGCCAGGAACGACGTCTGGAAAATCAGTTCTCCAGTGCCGCACCTCAATCCCCTGCACATGCTGGCTGGAGAGGTGCGGATCGATCCCCGGGCAGAGCCGATGAAAAGCCGTCAATTTATCGACCCACAGGCGAACCCTGAAACCATGTTCGGCAAACAGCTGCCGTGCTAGACGCCAGCAAACACCGATATCGCCATAATTGTCGATGACGGTGCAGAAAATATCCCAGTCAGATTGTCTGGCAGGGGAGGGCATGGATGGCGGGAGGTAAGCACGTGATAACATCAAAGTCGACATCCTAACCGCTCATGCCCATGGACGAGACGTACGACGCCAAAGATCTGTTGGCCACGCTGACCGAGTTGCCCGGCGTTTACCGCATGCTTGACGCCAAGGGCAATGTGCTCTACGTCGGCAAGGCGAAGAACCTGAAAAAACGCGTTGCCTCGTACTTTCGTCAGAACCATCCGAGTCCGCGCATCGCCTTGATGGTGGCGCAGATTGCCAGCGTGGAAACCACCGTGACCCGCTCGGAAGCTGAGGCGCTGTTGCTCGAAAACAACCTGATCAAGAGCCTCGCCCCGCGTTATAACATTCTTTTTCGTGATGACAAGTCTTATCCCTATATCGTCATCACTCGCGACAAACAACCTCGCCTCGGCTTCTTTCGCGGCAACACGAATCGCACAGCGGATTATTTTGGCCCTTTCCCCTCATCGCTTGCCGTGCGCGAAAGCATCAATCTCCTGCAGCGGATGTTCCGCCTGCGCACTTGCGAGAACTCGGTGTTCAACAATCGCTCGCGACCTTGCCTGCTCTACCAGATCAAGCGCTGCTCAGGACCCTGCGTCGGCCTGATTGCACCCGAAATATACGCACAGGACGTCCAGATGGCGACCCTGTTTCTGCAAGGGCGGCATCAGGAAGTGATCGGGCGACTCACCGAGGCCATGGATCAGGCCGCCACGGAACTCGCCTTCGAGCAGGCAGCGCTTTATCGCGACCAGATTCAGTCTCTGCGCCATGTGCAGGACAAGCAGTACATCGAAAGTGAGCGGGGCGAGGACGTTGATATTGTCGTCGTTGTGGAGGAGGGCGGAATGCTCTGTGTGAACCTCGCTATGGTGCGCGGTGGCCGGCATCTAGGCGACAAAACGCAGTTTCCGAGCAATGCTGCCGACAGTTCGCCGCTTGAGGTGCTTGCCGCCTTCCTGAACCAGCACTACCTGGCGCATCCCATTCCGACTCGCATCTACCTCAATCAGGTCCTGCCTGATAGCGAAGTCGCCGCGGCACTCGCTGAACTGGCCAAGCGCCCGGTGCCCATGCTTGTGCCACGACTCACGATGCAAAAAATGTGGGTGGAAATGGCTGAGCAGAACGCCAGGCTGGCAATTCTCGCTCGCCGCAATGTGCTTTTGCGACAGGAGTCGCGACTTGAAGCGCTGCATGAGTTTCTCGCTCTGGATAGCGAAGAAGGCAAGGAAATCCGTATCGAGTGTTTCGATATCAGCCACACCCAGGGCGAATCGACTGTTGCGTCCTGCGTCGTCTACCAAGGCAATGGAATGCGCAAGTCGGACTACCGCCGTTTTAATATTCATGGCATCCAGCCAGGCGACGACTACGCCGCCATTCGGCAAGCGGTGCTGCGCCGTTATGAAAAGGTCGCCAGCGGAGGCAGTGTCGCCCCGGCGCTGATTTTGATCGATGGCGGCAAAGGGCAGCTTGGCTCCGCTTTATCGGCTCTGGAAGAACTCGGACTAGCGCATTTGCCGATGCTCGGGATCGCCAAGGGTGAAGCGCGCAAGCCCGGACTTGAAATCCTTGTTTTCGCTGACGGTCGCGAACCGGTACAATTGGCAGCGGAACATCCTGCGCTGCACTTGCTTCAGGAAATTCGCGACGAGGCTCACCGCTTCGCGATTTCCGGTCATCGGGCGCAACGCAGCAAGACACGACGAACTTCGCGACTTGACGAGATTGCCGGCATTGGACCGAAGCGACGCAAGGCGTTGATTTCTCATTTCGGCGGCTTGCAAGGCATCTCGAATGCAGGGGTTGACCAACTGACAGCGGTTCCTGGCATCAGTCGGGATCTGGCCGAAATAATCTATACGGCGTTACATTGATGCCTTTCAACATACCGATTTTTCTGACCTGGCTGCGCATCCTTCTGATTCCCTTGATGATCGGCATCTATTACGTTCCCGGCGCATGGATTAATGGCATCGGCCGTGATCTTGCCGCCATGTTGGTTTTTGTCATCGCCGGCTTGACCGACTGGCTGGATGGCTATCTGGCAAGGCGCTGGAACGAAACATCGGCGTTTGGCGCCTTTCTTGATCCGGTTGCCGACAAGCTGGTTGTCGCTGCTGCACTGATCATGCTGGTTCAACTCGGCCGGCTGGACGCCGTTCTTGCCGCAATCATTATTGGCCGCGAGATCACCATTTCCGCACTGCGTGAATGGATGGCGCAGGTTGGCGCGCACAAGAGCGTCGCCGTGTCGATGATCGGCAAGATCAAGACTGCCGCTCAGATGATTGCCATTCCCTTGTTGCTTTATCATCAACCCATCAGTCGTTTTGACGTGCAATACATCGGGACTTGGCTGATCTACGTTGCCGCTGTGCTGACCCTGTGGTCAATGGGCTACTACATGCGAATGGCCTGGCCACATCTGGCCGAGCAGAGCAGGAAGCACTGATCCAGACAACAAAGTAAGGCAAAGTCGTTGACAGGTCATGCCAAGTCTTTATAATGCGCACTCGCTTCACGCGGGAGTAGCTCAGTTGGTAGAGCGATACCTTGCCAAGGTATAGGTCGAGAGTTCGAGACTCTTCTCCCGCTCCAAATTTTCGCGAAAGGCAGTTTTTGCTTTTCAGCAGTACTTATCGTGAGGTAGGCGCGGCGCGATAGCAAAGCGGTTATGCACCGGATTGCAAATCCGTGTAGGTCGGTTCGACTCCGGCTCGCGCCTCCACAAACAATAGAGCGGGTTTCAGGTTTTTTGTCTGAAACCCGTTTTTATTTTGAAAACAATACCCATGATCAGCAAGGGCTTGTTTTTTCCCCAATACTCGTTTCTAATCACCCCTCCAGTTTTTTACTTTGATTCCACGACCATGACCTTCCTTGACGCACATGCCTATGGACTGTTTATCGCGCTAGCGATGGTCATGGCGACGGTCGTCATTTCGGCCCCTCTCGTAGCGGTAGTACGCGTAGTACCGATCGCGCCGTCGAGGGCTGGAAAAAAACAAGTCAAAGCGTAAAACGACTGAAAATTCCAAAACCCCCGCCGGTGCAAACCGAGCGGGGGTTTTTCTTTTTGTACGCCCGACCGGTAAACCCGCCAACCGCAGTAGTTCCTTGAAGGAGATGTTCATGTCAAGTCCTAAAACCGAAACCCTCACCGGCGCGCAGATCGTCGTGCGTCTACTCGAAAGGCAGGGTGTGCGAACGCTGTCCGGCATTCCCGGCGGCGCCATACTGCCGATTTACGACGCCCTGTCGCAGTCGGCGCTGATCCATCATGTACTCGCCCGTCATGAGCAGGGCGCCGGTTTCATCGCCCAGGGCATGGCGCGGGTAAGCGGCGAGGTGGCGGTCTGCATGGCCTCATCAGGTCCCGGCGCGACCAACCTACTGACGGCCATCGCCGATGCCAAGCTCGATTCGATCCCGCTGCTGGCGATTACCGGTCAAGTGCCCAGGTCGATGATCGGCACCGATGCTTTTCAGGAGGTCGATACCTACGGCTTGACTATCCCGATCACCAAACACAACTTTCTCGTTGGCTCGGCGGAGGAGTTGCTTGACGTCATTCCGCGCGCATTCCGCCTTGCCGCATCCGGGCGTCCCGGTCCGGTGCTGGTTGACATTCCCAAGGATGTGCAAAACCAGGCCATCGAAATTAGCGAGTGGCCAGCGCCCGGTGTGGCTGATCCGGTCCCGGCGCCGGATGCCGAACTGCTTGCCCGCGCTGCGGCGATGATCAATGAAGCCGAGCGTCCCATCCTTTACCTAGGCGGTGGCGTCGTGCATTCCAGTGCCTCTGAACTGGCCGTGGCCTTTGCCGAGAAGGCTAGCCTGCCGAGTGTGATGACGCTGATGGCGCTTGGTGCGATGCCGGTCGATCATGCCCTGTCGCTCGGCATGCTCGGCATGCACGGTGCGCGCTTCACTAACTTTCTGCTCGATGAATGCGACCTCTTGATCGCCTTTGGCGCGCGTTTTGACGACCGGGCGACGGGCAAGGTCGCCGCCTTCTGTCCGCAGGCCAACATTATCCACATTGACATTGATCCGTCGGAGCTCGACAAAATCAAAACAGCACATGTCGGTATTATGGGCGACGTCAAGGCCGTGCTCGAACTGCTCGCGCCGCAGGTCAGCGCCAGACTACGTGAGCCTTGGCTGTCGCGGGTGGCGGAATTGAAAGCAGCGCATCCGCTGCGCATGCCGGGCATTGAAGACCCGCGCACGCCGTACGGCCTGATCCGCGCTATCGCCGATTGCCTCGACGACGAGGCAACGATCAGTACCGACGTCGGCCAGCACCAGATGTGGGTGGCGCAGGCTTATCCGCTGCGCCGTCCGCGCCAGTGGCTGACCTCGGGCGGACTCGGGACGATGGGTTTCGGGCTGCCGGCGGCGATTGGTGCGGCACTGGCCGAACCCGAGCGTACAGTGGTCTGCTTCACTGGCGACGGCAGCATTCTGATGAACGTTCAGGAATTCGCCACGGCAGCCGAGGAAGACCTTAACGTGAAGGTTGTGCTGATGAACAACGCCTCGCTCGGCCTTGTTTTCCAGCAACAGACCCTGTTCTACGGCGAGCGAATCTTTGCCTCAAAATTCAGGGGGATGCCCGATTTCATCAAGGTTGCCGAAGGCTTTGGCTGGCAGACGCTTGATCTGGACCAGGCAGATGATCCTGTCGCCGCGCTGGGCCGCGCGCTGTCCGTACGCGGTCCGATGCTGATCCACGCCAGCATCGATACACGTGAGCAGGTGTTACCCATGGTGGCGCCGGGTGCGTCCAATAAAGACATGATCGGAGGTTAAAAATGAATGCAATTAGCAAAGCGGAAGGTCAGGCACTCGCGCGCACCGTGCTCGAACTTGATGTGAATAACCATGCCGGCGTGATGTCACATGTTGTCGGCATGTTCTCGCGGCGCGCCTACAATGTCGAGGGAATCCTCTGCATGCCGGTCGGCGATGGTGCGATCAGCCGCATCTGGCT
Organism: Propionivibrio sp.; assembly: GCF_029255185.1. Classification (GTDB taxonomy): domain Bacteria; phylum Pseudomonadota; class Gammaproteobacteria; order Burkholderiales; family Rhodocyclaceae; genus Propionivibrio. The sequence goes on along the minus strand of NZ_JAPUVO010000102.1, from coordinate 38,927 downwards.
GATGGTTAACGAAGATGCCCGGCTGGAGCAGATGGTCAAGCAGGTCGAAAAGCTCGAAGACGTTCTGGCGGTTCGCCGGCACAGCGCCGAGCATGAGGTCTTCGAGCGACTGGAGGAGTTTTTTCGTTAAAAGCGCTTAACCACAACGGGCATAACGGGCACAACGCGGGCACAACGAAAAGACATAAAGAGAATTCAGGTTCTTCGTTGTGCCCGTTGTGCTTCGAATCGGTAATGCTATTCAGCACTGGGCTTGTAATTCCTACCCTCGTTCTCTATCCTCAACGGGCAATGTGTTCAATTGCACCATCGCCGTTTTAACCAGACATAAAAGGATCTCGTCCATGAGTCCAGAGCAACCCGTTGCCATGCTGCAAAGTTTCTTCCAGTCAGGTCAGTCATTGACGCAGGCCTACCTTGACTTTGTCACCAAGCAGCAGTTGTCCATGCTGTTGCCGGCGGCGGCGCCGGTGGCGCAACCGGCCCAGTTGTCGATGCCCAGTCTCGAACCCTTCGCTGGTTTTCAGCGCGAGCTGGCCGCCCAGCACGCCCAGTTGTGGCAAACGATGTTGCTGCGTAAGACCGGCGAAGTCGCCGAGCCGATGGTCAAGCCGGAGGCGGGCGATCGTCGCTTCAGCGCGCCGGAGTGGGGCGAGACGCCGATTTACGATTATCTGCGTCAGGCCTATCTGCTCAACGCCGGCTATCTGACCAAAGTGGCCGAGGCGATGCCGATCGCCGACGGTCCGACCAAGACCCGCCTGCTATTTCTTACTCGTCTGTATGTCGAAGCCATGGCCCCGTCCAACTTCGCTGCCACCAACCCGGAGTTCGTCAAGACCGCCCTTGAGACTAACGGCGAGAGTATCACCGAGGGCATCAAGAACATGCTGGCCGATCTGGACAAGGGGCGCATCTCGATGACCGACGAATCAGCGTTCGAGATTGGTCGTAATATCGCGACGACGCCCGGCGCCGTGGTTTTCGAGAACGACCTGATGCAATTGATCCAGTACTCACCGAGCACTGACAAGGTTGCCGAACGGCCGATCCTGCTGGTGCCTCCTTGTATCAACAAGTACTACCTTATGGATCTGCAACCCGAGAACTCCTTCGTTCGCTACATTGTTGAACAGGGATTCACTGTTTTCCTGATTTCCTGGCGCAGTGCCACCGAGGAGCAGGGCCACTATACCTGGGACGATTACCTCGAAATGGGGCCAATCAAGGCGCTGGCGGTGGTTAAGGAAATTACTCGCGTGGCCAGACCCAACGCTCTGGGTTTCTGCATTGGCGGCCCGCTGCTGTGTTCGGCACTGGCCGTACTGATTGCCCGTGGCGAGGATCCGGTCGAGAGTCTGACGCTGATGACCTCGCTGCTCGATTATTCCGATCCAGGAGAAATTGGCGCGCTGGTCACCGAGTCCATGGTTGCGGCATATGATGCATCGATCGGCAAGGGTGGAGTGATGCACGGGCGCGATCTGTCCAGCGTTTTCTCGGCCTTGCGGTCCAACGATCTGATCTGGCAATACGTCGTCGGCAATTACCTCAAAGGCAAGAAGCCGGCGCCTTTTGACCTTCTTTACTGGAATTCGGACAGTACCAATCTGCCCGGGCCATGCTTCACCTGGTACCTGCGCAATACCTATCTGACCAACAACCTGCGCGTTCCAGGCAAGCTGGAAATGCTCGGCGAGAAGGTCGATCTGGGCAAGATCGAGGTGCCCAATTACATCATGGCTGCCCGGGAAGACCACCTGGTACTCTGGCAGGCCGCCTACCTCTCACGCAAGATCCTCGGTGGCCCGTCAACTTACACGCTGGCGGCCAGCGGCCATATTGCGGGCTCCATCAATCCGGCGTCGAAGAACCGCCGCAACTATTGGGTCAACGACAGCGAGGGGTCACTCACTCCCGACGAGTGGTTGGCCGGCGCCAGCGAGAAGAAGGGCAGTTGGTGGCCGCACTGGCTTGCATGGCTCGGCCAGCGCAGTGGCAAAAAGGTTGCGCCACCGAAGAAACCCGGTAACAGAAGCTACAAGGAGATTGAGCCGGCACCCGGCCGCTACGTCAAGGCCAGGGCATAGCAGAGAAAGTGCGCAGGGCTCACTGACCTAATCGTTTAAACCATAACCGAAGGGAGAAATTGTCATGTTAACCTATGAAGATTGCCTGGCATTAAGTGATCTGACCGAGGAGGAGGTCGAAGCCATTGCCCAGCACGAGCATCTTCCAGAAATAGTCGCTCTGGAGTTTGGCAGCTATCTGGTGCATAGCCCGGATGGTGTTCCGATGATCAAGCGCATCATTCTTGATGACATCGAGGAACAGCTAAGGCGCGGCCACTCCGACAAGGCCCTGCACTTGAAACTCGTGCTCAGGCACTTTGTGTACACCCATCCAAAACGCACGGCCACTGAACAGGCATGAGCGTGGCGTGGCTTAATCCGAAGCAAACCTAGTCTGGAGAGATATGATGAATCGTTATTACTCCGTTAAGTCAAGCCGGCGTGGCTTCCTCTTGAGCGCCGGCGCTATCCTTGCCGGCCTTGCCCTGGGTGGAATGACAGGCAGTTTGCGTGCCGCTGAAACCGTGCCCCAGAAAATTGGCATTATCGGATCGGGGCGAATCGGCGGAACCTTGGGCGGGCTCTGGCTGAAAGCCGGCCATGAAGTAATGTTCTCTTCACTCGACCTCGAATACGACAAGGCACTGGCGGCACGCCTCGGCGCCGGAGCCCATGCCGGAACGCCCAGTGAGGCCGCGGCATTTGGCGAGGTGCTGTTGATTTCGGTGCCTTACGCCGCGCTGCCGCAACTGGGTCGCGATCTGGGCGATTCGATCAAGGGCAAAGTAGTGCTCGACACCTGCAACCCGATCCCTGCGCGTGACGGCGAGATGGCGAACGAAGCCAGGGCCACCGGGACCGGCGTCATGTCAGCCCGTCTGCTGCCAGGCGCACGCCTGGTTCGCGCCTTCAACTCGGTGGGCTACGCCAAGTTGCAAAGCGAGGCGCATCGCACCGGCGAACGCGTCGCCATACCGCTCGTTGGAGACGACGCGCAGGCGCTGTCGACCGCCCAGCGCCTGGTGCAAGAGGCCGGTTTCGACGCCGTGGTGGTTGGCCCACTGGCTCGTGCCGGCGAGCTCGATCCGGGAACGCCGGCCTTTGGTAAGGCCTTGACTGCGGTTGAATTGCGCCGCGCGCTAACCGCCGCGCCCTAGGGGAATCCAGAAAATCAAGGGACTGTGAATTCAAAAATGGCAGCGCTACCGCATCGCTGGCTAGAGCGTCTGGTTGCGGTGCGTCCTGGTGAAATTTCGGCGCTGCTGTGGTCCTTTGCCTACTTCTTCTGTTTGCTCGCCGGTTACTACATCTTGCGCCCCTTGCGCGATGAAATGGGAATCGCCGGTGGAGTGCGTAACCTACAGTGGCTATTCACTGCCACCTTCATCGTCATGCTTGGCGCCGTCCCGCTGTTCGGCGCCGTCGTTGCTCTCTTGCCACGGCGACGCTTTATTCCATTGGTTTACCATTTCTTCGTCGCCAACATTGTTCTCTTCTGGCTGCTGCTGACCTTCGACGTTGGCAAGCTTGCGGTGGCACGGGTGTTCTTTGTTTGGATCAGTGTATTCAGTCTGTTTACCGTTTCGGTCTTCTGGTCGTTCATGGCCGACCTGTTTGGCAGCGAACAGGGCAAGCGGCTGTTCGGCTTCATCGCCGCCGGCGGCTCTGCCGGAGCGCTGCTCGGACCGGCGTTGACGGTTGGCTTGGCGGCGCCGCTCGGGCCGGTGAATCTGCTGATCGTTGCGGCGCTCTTTCTCGAACTGGCTGTGCTCTGCGCCCGGCAACTGGAGATAGCGGCTACGCAACTCGATGTGGCCGCCCTGCCAGCTTCCCCACTCGAACCCGAGGGGCTTGGCGGACGCTGGCTGGACGGCATCCTTCTTCTGTTGCGCTCGCCCTATCTGGGTGGCATTGCGCTGTGGGTCGCGCTGCTTTCACTGGCCGGCACCTTTCTATATTTTCAGCAGGCGAGCATCGTGGCGGCGGCCTCCGACGATCCGGCAGTGCGCGTTCGCATTTTTGCCATGATCGACCTCTCGATCGGCATCCTGACGATAGCCGTGCAATGTCTCGCCACAGGGCGTCTGCTTACACGTTTCGGCGTTGGCGCTGCAGCGGCTTTTTTGCCCTGTGTCTTCGGCCTCGGTTTCCTGGCCCTCGTGGTGTCGCCGACGCTCATCGTGGTCATCGTTTTCCAGGCCATCCAACGCACCGCCAATTTCGCCATCTCCAATCCGGCGCGCGAAGTGCTATTCACCGTCGTCGAACGTGCCGAAAAATACAAGGCTAAGAATGTCATCGACATTGTTGTCTTTCGCGGCGCCGATGCCTTCAACGGCTGGCTGTTCGCGGCACTGCGCGCTACCGGTCTCGAACTGGGTGCGATATCGCTGGTGACGTTGCCGTTGGCGCTGGCCTGGGCAGTGCTGGCCATCGCACTGGGTCGAGCACACGAGCGCCGTGCGCGGCAGCAGAATTTTTTGGGGCATCGGGATTTCCCTCAGTAAAGGAATCTGAAATGAGCCATTTTTCGAGTGAAGCATTGTCCTCACGCCGGAACTTTCTCGCACTGGCCGTTGGCGGTGCCGTAGCCAGCGCCATGCCAGAGCTCTCGGCCTGGGCGGCCGAGTCCCTGCTGACCCGCGTTATCCCGAGCAGCGGCGAACAGTTGCCGGTCATCGGTCTCGGGACGTCAATCGTTTTCGACGTTGGCGACGATGCCGCGCAACGCAGCGAACGCCGTGCCGTGCTGCAGGCGATGCTCGCCGGCGGCGGCCGCCTGATCGACACGGCGCCATCCTACGGCACGGCCGAGGGCGTCGTCGGCGACCTGGTCGCCGACCTCGGCGCTCGTTCCCGGAGCTTCCTGGCGACCAAGGTGCGCGCGACCGACCGAGCCCCGGCACAGGCCGAAATGCTGCAATCGCTGCGCCGCCTGCGAACCGACCGGGTCGACTTGATGCAGTTGCACAACGTCGGCAATCGCGACAGCGAGGCCGCAGCGCAGATTGCCCAGTTGCGCGAGTGGAAGGGGCAGGGAATCTGCCGCTATATCGGAATCACCCACTACCTTGACTATGCTCACGATCGCCTGATCGAATTGATGCAACGCGAGAAGCCGGACTTTGTCCAGGTCAACTATTCGCTGGCCGATCGCAGCGTTGAACAACGCCTGCTCTCGGCCGCCAGCGACAGCGGGACGGCGGTGCTGATCAACCTGCCGTTTGGCCGCGGAAAATTGTTCAACGCCGTTCACGGCAAAGCGCTGCCGGCCTGGGCTGCGGAATTCGATGCGGCCAGTTGGGGCCAGTTCTTCCTGAAATACATCCTCGCGCACGACGCCGTAACCTGCGTTATCCCCGGTACCGACAAGCCCGACTACATGCTCGACAACCTGAACGCCGGGCGCGGCCGCCTGCCGGATGCTGCACTGCGCAGGAAAATGATCGAGTTCTACGAATCGCTGGGTTGACCTTGGCGAGGTTTTGAAAGCCGCGCTATTCGTTCGACTCCAAAAGGCTACTCTGCGTTAACAGTACGCTCGGCCGACCTGGGCGTGTAACTACATTGTGGTTATATTTAGCGCGTGACTACACTTCATTTCGAGTGGGACGAGCCGAAGGCCGAAGCTAACGTCAAAAAGCGTAGAGTGAGCTTCGATGAAGCCAAGACCGTGTTTTACGATGAACGAAGCTGCACCAATGCCCAGGTGAATCGCCCCGGAATTTGAACGCTGGGCGTTAGATCTTCGCCGAGGCGCATGCAAAGCTGTAATATCTATCGGCCACTCAAAATCGCATTGAAAGGAGAATTGACTATGTCCACAGGTACCGTGCGACTGCATCGCGTGTTTCGTGCACCTGCGGAGCGCGCCTATCGGGCGTTTCTGGATGCCGACGCGATGGCAAAGTGGATATCTCCTTACGGTTTTACGTGCAAGGTTTACCACATGGACATCAAGGTCGGTGGAACTTTCAGGATGTTGTTCACGAATTTCAGCACAGGGAACGAACACGCGTTCGGTGGCAAGTATCTCGAACTTGTTCCCAGCGAGCGAATTCGCTACACGGATAAATTCGATGACCCGAACTTACCCGGTGAACTACAGGTCACGGTGACTTTTAAGAAAGTGTCCTGCGGCACGGAGATCAACATCCTGCAAGAAGGACTGCCTGAAGTCATTCCCGTCGAAATGTGCTACCTCGGCTGGCAGGAGTCTCTTGCACAGCTTGCCACACTCATCGAGCCCGAGATTTCAGGCTAGCTAGCGGTTAACTGCGTTCGAGATGGACTGCGCCAGAAGCCGCGCAGCACCCCTCAACTACATATTCGGCATCTCAGTAAAGCCAACGACCTTCAGAGCGGGGGGAGACTATGCGGCGTGGAATACTTACCGGTGAGCGCCTGGTGGCCGTATTTCTCTGCGGCTGTGTGCTGTTCAACTATCCGCTGCTTTCCCTGTTCGATCGCCGGGTCGATCTGTTTGGCATTCCGCTGATCTATGTTTATGTTTTTACCGCCTGGGCCGGGCTGATTGCGCTGATGGCCTGGTTCACCGAACGGCGCGGCGAGTAGGCTAGGCCAATGCTCAACGGCCCGGTCATTGTTGTCGCTTCGCTGCTCTACCTCGGGCTGCTCTTTGCCATCGCCTGGTGGGGTGACAAGCGCGCTGATCAGGGACGTTCGGTCATCTCCAGCCCAACCATTTACGCGCTGTCGATGGCTGTCTATTGCACGACCTGGACCTTCTACGGCAGTGTCGGTCGTGCTGCGGTATCGGGCATTGGTTTCCTGCCCATCTATCTTGGTCCGACGCTGGTTATGGCGCTCGGCTGGTTTTTGCTGCTCAAGATGATCCGTACCGCCAAGGCCAACCGGATTACCTCGATTGCTGACTTCATTTCCTCACGCTACGGCAAGAGCTTGTTGCTCGGTGGGCTGGTCACGGTGATCGCCGTGGTCGGTATCGTTCCCTACATCGCTTTGCAACTCAAGGCCGTCTCGGGTAGCGTCAGCCTGCTGCTCAATTATCCGGAAATTGTCATGCCCGGTCGCAGCACGGCACTGCCGGTGTTCGCCGACATGAGTTTCTATATTGCGCTGATCCTGGCCGCCTTCACCATTGTCTTTGGTACCCGCCACCTTGACGCCACCGAACGCCACGAGGGCATGGTGGCGGCGATTGCGCTTGAATCAGTGGTCAAGCTGCTGGCCTTCCTGGCCGTCGGGCTGTACGTCACCTACGGTATCTACGACGGTTTTGCCGACATCTTCCAGTACGCTGCCGACGACGATCGCCTGCGTCGTTTAAGTACTGCCATCCCCTCCGGCCAGGGCTATACCGGGTGGTTCTCGCTGACTCTGCTGGCTGGCCTGGCCATCCTCTTCCTGCCGCGCCAGTTTCAGATCGCCGTTGTTGAAAACGTTAACGAATCGCATCTGAAGCGTGCGGCGTGGCTATTTCCGCTGTATCTGCTGCTGATCAACCTCTTTGTCTTGCCAATTGCACTGGGCGGCCTGCTCCATTTTTCCGGGCAGGGTGTCGATGCCGACACCTTCGTGCTCACCCTGCCCATGGCACACCATCAGGAAGGGCTGGCCCTGCTGGTTTTTATCGGCGGCCTGTCGGCGGCGACCGGCATGGTCATCGTCGAAACCATCGCGCTGTCGACCATGGTCTGCAATGATCTGGTGATGCCGGCTCTGATCCACTTGCGCGGCGCGGCGCTGGCCGAGGCCAGCGATCTTTCGCGACTGCTGCTGCGTATCCGCCGCGGGGCGATCCTGGTCATCCTGCTGCTCGGCTATCTCTACTTCCGGTTGGCTGGCGAAGCCTACGCGCTGGTCGCCATCGGTCTGATCAGTTTCGCGGCGGTGGCCCAGTTTGCCCCGGCCATGATCGGCGGCATGTACTGGCGCGGCGGCACGCGCGGTGGCGCACTGGCCGGTCTGTCTGCCGGTTCTCTGGTATGGGCTTACACTTTGCTGCTGCCGTCATTTGCCAAGTCGGGCTGGCTGGCCACCGATTTCCTGACGCAGGGGCCGTTCGGCTTTAACCTGCTGCGACCACAGCAACTGTTTGGCCTGGACGGACTCGACGAGATTTCACACTGCCTGTTTTGGAGTTTTTTTGCCAACATTGGCGCCTACGTTGCTGTGTCCATTATGCGCTCGCCGACAGCAGCCGAGGCTAGCCAGGCCAGGCTGTTTGTCGACGCCTTGAAGTATGCGCGGCCGGTTGGTGCAGCGCTCTGGCGCGGGCTGGCTAAGGTCAGCGATCTTACCGCGCTGGTCGGTCGCTTCCTTGGCCCGCAGCGCGCTGAATCGGCGTTTGCCGACTATGCCAAGCGCCATGGTCAGGTAGCCATCGATGCGCTAGAGGCCGATGCTGAATTGGTGCACTTTGCCGAGTCCCTGCTCGCCGGAACCATTGGCAGCGCGTCGGCTCGGGTGATGGTTGCTTCGGTAGCCAAAGAGGAGCCGCTCAGTGCGTCCGAAGTGATGAACATCCTCGATGAAGCGTCGCAGTTACGCAGCTACAGTCGCGAACTGGAGCGCAAGTCACGCGAATTGGAAGCCGCCACGCGCGACCTGAAAAGCGCCAACGAACGTCTGCAGGAACTCGATCGCGTCAAAGACGACATCATGTCGTCAGTGACTCACGAACTACGCACGCCGCTAACTTCGATACGCGCATTTACCGAGATGCTGCGCGACGATCCGAAGATGCGTCTGGCCGAGCGCGAGCGCTTTCTTGGGCTGGTGGTCAGCGAGAGCGATCGCCTGGCCCGCTTGATCAACCAGACGCTCGATCTGGCCAAGATCGAATCAGGCAATGCCGACTGGCGTGGTAGTGCGCTTGACCTGAAAGAAGTCATCGAACAGTCGGTGGCATCCACGAGTCAGCTATTCAACGAGAAGGGCGCACGCGTCGAGCTTGATCTGCAAAGCGGCTTGCCTTCAATTCTGGCGGATCGTGACCGCCTGATTCAGGTGATGCTCAATTTGTTGTCCAATGCAGTGAAGTTTCTTCCGCTCAATGCAGGTCGGGTATGCGTGAGCTTGCGCGCCGGCGCCCAGGGCCTTGAGGTGGGCGTGGCCGACAACGGCCCAGGGATTCGCGTGCAGGATCAGCAGGTCATTTTTGAAAAATTCCGCCAGGTTGGCGATTCACTAACCAACAAGCCAGCCGGAACCGGCCTCGGTTTGCCGATCAGTCGTCGTATCATCGAACATTTCGGCGGTCGCCTGTGGGTCGACAGCGTACCCGGCGAGGGCGCGACTTTTCGTTTTTTTCTGCCTTTCGCGCCGGATAATGGGGTTTGAAAAAGCTTAACCACAACAACGCAACGGGCACAACGAGAAGCAATGACTTGAAGTGATGTGGCCGATATGAGTTTTGTAAAGTTTGATTGTTTTTTGCAGTCGAGGAGGCGCGATGAACAAGAAAGTGCTGATTGCCGATGATGAACCGAATATCGTCATTTCACTTGAGTTTTTGCTGCGTAGGGAAGGCTTTGACGTACTCGTTGCGGTTGATGGCGAAGAGGCGTTGGTCAAGGCGCGTGAAGAAAAACCCGACCTCATTCTGCTCGATGTGATGATGCCGAAGATGAACGGCTTTGACCTGTGTCAGGCACTGCGTGCCGATCACGATCTTGATGACATGCGCATCCTGATGCTTTCGGCCAAGGGGCGTGAGACGGAAGTCAGCAAGGGCCTTGGCCTGGGGGCTGATGCCTATGTCACCAAGCCTTTTTCAACCAAGGAACTGGTGCTACAGGTGCGTTCCTTGCTGGGGGTCTAGGGCGTGTTGAATTTTCCCCGAAAGCTGGTGTTCGTCGGGGTGGCGGCCTGCCTCTTTTTGCTGGCGCAGGTCGTCGCAGTCGTCGCGTTGATGCAGGTCGGTTCGGGCGACGGCGGCGCAGCGACGATGAGTTTTGGCGACCGCGTGGCCGCCATTCTGATGATTTTGTTGCTCGCCTGTGTGGTGGCCGTGGTCGTCTTGCACAAACTTTATAGCCGCTACGTGCGCGCCAGCAGTCGTCTGGCCGAAGAGACCTGCGCACTGGTCGCGCACGGAGGGGTGCGGGTCAGCGACTATCTGGCGCCTGAATTGCAAGCGCTCGGGCAGGCCGTCAATCAATTGGCGAGCGTTCGTGACCGGTTGGACAGCGATGTCGTCGCGCGTGTTCGCGAGGCGCGGGCCTCGCTGGAGGAAGAGCGCAGTCGCCTGGCGGCGCTGATGTCTGACCTGAACCAGAGCGTCGTCGTCTGCAATCTTGATGGTCGCGTGCTGCTCTATAACCAGCGGGCAAACGAAGAATTGAGCGGGCCGGAGGGTACGGCCGGGACCAGCGAGTTCATTGGTTCCCAACCGCTCGGGCTCGGTCGTTCGATCTACACGGTTTTTGATCGTAGCCTGATCGCTCATGCGCTGGAAAGACTGCAACATGCTCCCGGCGAGGCTTCGGCCAGCGTAGCGGCGAGTGGCGCGCATTTCGTGACCGCCACGCGCGGCGGAAAACTCTTGCGCGCACACATGTCGCCGGTGCTGGCGGCTGGCGATGCGCTCAGCGGTTTTGTCCTGATTCTTGACGACATCACCGCTGACCACGAGCGTGATGCCCGTCGCGATGCGCTGATCCAGTCGCTAACCGAGGGTGGGCGCGGTCCCCTGGGCAACATCCGCGCTGCGGCAGAGACCCTGTCCGACTTCGCCGACATGACGCCGGAGCAGCGCGTGCGTTTTCTCGGCGTCATTCGCGACGAGGCGCGCGCGCTGTCGCAGCATCTGGAAAATGCGGCCACCGCCTTCTCGAACGATCTGCGCGTGCGCTGGCCGCTTGAGGACATGCTCGGCGCAGAACTGCTGGCGGCAGCGGTCGGGCGCATCGGCGAGCGTTGCCCGGTGCTCGGGCGGGTCGAAAGCGTCGATGAAAGCATCTGGCTGCGTGTCGACAGCTACGGGCTGTTGCAGGCGCTGAGCTTTCTCGCCGCACGCTTGCATGATGAATACGAGATTCGTGATGTGCTGCTCGCCCTGTCGCGTGACGGGCGGCTGGCGCAGCTCGATCTGATGTGGGCCGGCACCTCGATGAGCAACGAAGCGGCGATGAGCTGGGAGATGGATTCGATGAATACCGGCGGTGAGGCGACGCCGCTTTCCGTGCGTGATGTGGTTGATCGTTGCCATGGCGAGATCTGGTTTCAGCGCCAACGCGTTTCGCATCGCTCCTACTTTCGCATCCTGCTGCCGATTGTCGAAGCGCCCAGAGACTCAGCGCGCAGCAAGGAACTGGCGCGCCGCGGCAGCCGGCCGGAGTTCTACGACTTCGATCTGTTTGCCCGCTCGGCAGCCAGCCCCCAACTCGACGACTGCCCGCTGGCCGAACTGACCTACACCGTCTTCGATACCGAAACCACCGGTCTTGATCCCTCTGGCGGTGACGAAATCATCCAGATCGGTGCGACACGCATCGTCAATCGCCGTCTGCTTGGCCAGGAATGCTTTGACCAACTCGTCGATCCGCAGCGCGCCTTGTCGGAGGAGTCGATCCGCATCCATGGCATCACGCCGAACCTGCTCGTTGGGCAAGCAACCATTGTCGCGGTATTACCCGCTTTTCGCGCTTTTTGTGCCGACACCGTACTGGTCGCGCACAACGCCGCTTTCGACATGCGCTTTTTGCAGTTGAAAGAAGAACGCCTTGGCCTGCGCTTCGACCAGCCGGTGCTTGACACGCTGCTGCTTTCTGCCGTGCTGCATCCCAGCCAGGAGTCGCATCGCCTCGAAGCGATTGCCGAACGCCTGGGCGTATCGGTAGTCGGTCGTCATACGGCGCTCGGCGATGCGATGGTGACCGCTGAAGTGTTTCTGAAAATGCTGCCGCTGCTCGCCGCGATGGGAATTCACACGCTCAGTCAGGCGCGCGCCGCCAGTGAAAAAACCTTTCATGCCCGGATCAAATACTAGAACATCGCTCTCGCCCTACACCGCGCTGCGCCATCTTTGCAGCGCGGCGCCGCTCTGTGTGCCGCCTTCGGTGAGCGTTCGCGACGCCCTGCTACAGCTCGACGCGATGCACACTGATGCCATGGTCATCGTTGATCCGGCCAGCCGCGTGCCGCTCGGTATCGTCACGCTGCGCGACGTGCTGCGCCGCATCGCCATTGAAGCCGGCGACCTCGAAGCGCCAATCGCCGTAGTCATGACCAGCGGTCTGATCACCCTGCCGGCCGATGCCACCGCGCATCAGGCGAGCGTGGTCATGGTGCGCCGTGGCGTCCGCCACCTGGTGCTGACCGAGGTGGATGGCAGCTATTTCAACGTTGTTTCGCAGGCCGACCTCTATGCCCTGCCCGGCGCCAGCGCCGCCGATCTGGTGGCAGACATTCTGGCGGCCAGGGATATCGCGACGCTCTCGACCCTGGCCGCCAGCGTGCGTCGCTATGCCGCCCAACTACTAGCCGAACGGGTTGGCGCCGAAGCGATCTGCCAGCGCATCTGCGCGCTCAACGATCTGCTCACGCTACAGGTGATCGAACTTTCGGCCGGCGCTTTTGATCTGCCCTACGTGCCCTGGTGCTGGCTGGTCTTCGGTTCCGAAGGGCGGCTCGAACAGACGCTGGCCACCGATCAGGACAACGGCCTACTCTTCGCCGCCGCCTCGGCCGACGATGCGGCGAGCCTGCGCCAAGCCTTCCTGCCCTTTGCACGTGCCGTCAACGAAGCGCTCGATGCCTGCGGTTTTCCCCTATGCCAGGGCCAGATCATGGCCAGCAACCCGGCCTGGTGTCTTTCGCTCGACGAATGGCAATCGGCTTTTGGCGCCTGGATGCAGGAGGCGCAGCCGCTCGCGCTGCTCAACTCAACAATTTTTTTCGACTTCCGCGTGCTCTACGGGCAAGAGTCGCTGGCCAGCGAATTGCGCGAATGGCTGCTGAAAAGGGCGCCAACGCATCCGATTTTCCTGCGCGCACTGGTCGATAACACCATGAACTGGGCATCGCCGCTTAACTGGTGGCAGGGCTTTCGTTTCGACGGCAAGCACGCGTTTGCGCATACCATCGATCTTAAGCTACACGGCGCGCGCCCCTTTGTTGATGCCGCACGCATCTATGCGCTGGCCCATGGCGTTCCAGAGACCAATACCGTCGAACGCCTGCGCGCCGCAGCGAGCAAGAGCGGCATGCCGACCCGGGAAACAGCGGCGCTGGTCGACGCGTTCTATCATATTCAGCGCCTGCGGCTGGAGAAGCAGATCGGCGGCGGAGTCAACGCGGCGGCGCCCAATCGCGTCAACCCGGATCACCTGCACAAACTCGATCGACATATTCTCAAGGAGTCATTGAAACAGGCGCGCAGCCTGCAACAGCGCTTGGCCAGGGACTACGCTATCCACTGATTTGCTGTCATTCCGGGCTTGACCCGGAATGACGATGGATGGTTAGAACAAATTTACCCTGCGCCAGCCCTTGTGGCTTAAGAGTTTTTTAAGTCGGGTTGATATACTGCCGGTCCGATCCACCCTCGCACAGGCAAAGCATGAACAGCACTCACTCCCCAAGCCCTGATGAGGCCGTCGCCGCGACTCGCAAGTGGCTTGAGCGTGCAGTGATCGGCCTTAATCTGTGTCCCTTTGCCAAGGCGGTGCATGTCAGGAAGCAGGTGCGCTACGTGCTCAGCGAGGCTGGCGACAGCGACACGCTGCTCGCCGATCTTGAACGCGAGTTGCACTATCTGGCGGCGGTGTCGCCCGATGAAACGGACACCACGCTGCTCATTCATCCGTATGTCCTTGGCGCTTTTGACGACTTTACCGATTTTCTCGACCTGGTCGATGTGGTGGTGCGCACTCAGGGCCTGGCCGGCACCTTGCAGGTAGCCCATTTTCACCCCGACTACTGCTTTTCCGATACCGAGCCGGGCGACCTGGGCAACTACACCAATCGTTCGCCCTATCCCACCCTACACTTGATCAGAGAGGCGAGCCTCGACCGCGCGGTAGCGGCCTTCCCGGAAGCGGCAACAATCTATGAGCGCAACATCGAAACTCTCGAAGGTATGGGTCTGGCAGGCTGGCGGGCCCTCGATGTCGATGCGCCCGGCAAGGACTGACTTTTAAAAGGGCAGTTCCGACTGAGCAGCAGGCGGAGCCAATACGGCGTCTGCTGCCGGCACCAGTCCGCTGGCGCGCACGCCAAGCAGCCGAATTTTCTGAGTCAGCGGGACGCGCTTCAGACACTCTCCGGCCACCTTGCGAATCTGATCGCCATCGCTCAGGCCGATCGGTACTGTGATATCGCGGGTTAGCGTATGAAAATCTGCAAAGCGCAGCTTGATGCCAATGGTTCGGCTGACATAGCCCTGGCGTTGCAGATCATCAGCAACACGCCGACAGAGCGCGGTAAATAGTCCGGAGAGTTCCGCTCTGTCCTGCCTGGCGTGCAGATCGCGCTCGAAAGTGCTTTCACGGCTGATCGATTTGGGTTCCGATTCGGTGACGATGGGCCGTTCGTCGAGGCCATGTGCCACCTGATGCAACCAGACTCCCGTCGTCTGGCCAAATTTTCTCACCAGCAATTCAGCCGGTGTCGCCGCCAGATCGCCGATGGTGTTGATTCCGAGCCGGGCCAGTGTTGCCGACGCCTTGGGACCGATCCCGTTAATCTTTCTGGCCGGCAAGGGCCAGATCCGTTCCGGGATATCATCCATGCCGAGGATGGTGATGCCATTCGGTTTTTCCAGATCGGAGCAGATTTTCGCGAGCAACTTGTTCGGGCTGATGCCGATGGAGCAGGTCAGGCCGGTGGCGGCGAAGACAGCCTGTTTGATGCGCTCGGCCAAAACCTTCGTTTCTTCCGCGATGTCACCAAGGTCGATGTAGATTTCATCAATTCCGCGATCTTCGATCAGCGGCGCAATACCGGCCACGGCGGCCTTGAACTTTCGCGAGTAATCACGGTAGGCATCAAAATTTGCGGGAAGAAGAATCGCCTCCGGCGCCAGTTGCGCCGACTTCATCAGGCCCATTCCGGAGAACACGCCCAGCGCCCGTGCTTCGTAGGTTGAGGTGGTGATGACACCGCGCCCGGCATACTCGCGCAGCCGGGAAAAACGCCGGCTGCCGTCAGGCTGCTCGACCGGCTGGTGCGCGCTGCGCCCGCCGACCACTACTGCCTGCCCGCGAAGTTCCGGGTAGCGCAGCAACTCGACCGAGGCAAAAAAGGCATCCATGTCGAGGTGGGCAATACGGCGAATGCTGTTCATACGCAAGGGGTAAGTGGTCTCAGGAGATTTTTACCATCGGTGAAAATCTCTCATGAGCGGCAAGTGATGCCGCTATAATTGGTGCAGAGTGAACGCGGCGGACGCTTGCCGGCGGCACGACAACAGAGGGGGAGTTCAATGCTGTTCGCACTGTTTTATGTTATTGCCATTACGGTTTTGGTCATGCATTTCACCGGGTTTCTGGCGCGGCATAATCTGGAGTGGCTGGTGCTCTTGCTCGCTGCCGCCGTATTTCCCGCTGTAATTTATCTCTAGGCTCGCATGAGAGCGCTGATCAGGCGCCTGCGTTCAACGCAATAAACTGTTTCACCGCATCGACACTGACGTCCATCACCTCGACCCGCTGTGGCAGGTTTTCGATACCGAGCATCGCTGTGGGGCGCTCCGGTTTGCGGCCAAGCGCTTCGACAATTGCTTCTTCAAATTTTGCCGGTAGCGCGGTTTCGAGGACCAGCATTGGTCGCCCGGTCGTGCGCGCCGCCATCCCCACCTTGAGTCCGTCGGCGGTATGCGTATCAACCATCACGCCGTACTTCTCAAAGGTCTGGCGAATCGTCGCCAAACGCTCGGCATGGCAGCTCTTGCCTGAAACAAAGCCGAACTTGGGTAAATCGGCGAAACAAGGCGTTTTTGAGAGATCGAAACTTCCTCCCGCATCAACCTTGGCCCATAGCTCGCGGATGATCGCCGGATCACGGCCGACGAGATCAAAGGCAAAGCGCTCAAAGTTTGAAGCCTTAGAGATATCCATCGACGGGCTGGATGTCGTGCAGGTTTCTGCCGCACCGCGCGGACGGTAGACGCCGGTCCGGAAAAACTCGTCAAGGACGTCATTCTCGTTGGTTGCCATGACCAGCCGACCGATCGGCAGCCCCATCATGCGCGCAATGTGGCCGGCGCAAATGTTTCCGAAATTTCCGGAGGGTACGACGAAATCGACCTGTTCATCATTGGACCGGGTTGCTGCAAAGAAGCCCTTGAAGTAATAGACGACCTGCGCCGCGACACGTGCCCAGTTGATTGAGTTGACTGCGCCAATCTTGTGCCGGGCCTTGAAAGCGTGGTCGTTGGAGACAGCTTTGACGATATCCTGCGCATCGTCAAACATACCGCGCACGGCGATGTTGTAAATGTTGGCATCCTGCAGCGAGTACATCTGGGCCCGCTGGAATGCGCTCATTCTGCCGTAGGGCGAGAGCATGAAAACCCGTAGTCCGTGCTTGCCGCGCATCGCATATTCGGCCGCTGATCCGGTGTCGCCCGAAGTGGCGCCGAGGATATTGATTTCTTCGCCTTTCTTCGCCAGAACGTACTCGAAGAGATTGCCGAGCAACTGCATAGCCATGTCCTTGAAGGCCAGCGTCGGCCCATTGGAGAGCTCCAGCAACCCCAATCCCGGCTCAAGCCAACGCACCGGTGTAATGTCACTGGCCTGGTCACCGGCGCGACCATTGCAATACACCTCTGCGGTATAGGTCTTGTCGATCAGCGCCTTGAGATCGGCGGCAGGAATATCGTCAATGAATTTTGACAGCACGGCGAAGGCCAGATCGGCGTATGACGCGTTCGCTAACCCGCGCCAGTGATCAAGCTCAGTGTGTGTTATCTGTGGATAGAACTCCGGGAGATAAAGACCGCCATCAGGCGCGAGCCCACCCAGCAGGATTTCAGTGAAGGTTTTTCTGGACGAATGTTGAGCATCGCCGCGCGTCGAGATGTAGTACATGGTCATTCCCGGATGGATGAAACGACAGAATTTTCCTAAGGCGGAAGTCTAGCACCTTACCGTGCCTCCTCCACACGAGTTGCGGGGTCTCCAGACGGTCCTGGTCATGGTTTAATGATCGTAGCAGCATGTGCTATGGAGCATTTCAGGTCGACTTTGATGTGGGTTCGTATCCTATGCGTCTTTTTATTTTCGCTTTCGCTTGCGGCGTCGCATTTTTGCAAGTGCAGGGAGAGTTGCCCGGCACCGGTCTCATGGCTGGCTTGGCGGCGCTGGCGCTGGCCGGGATTTTTATGTCGACTGGGCGGCAGCGGGCGTTCGGTCAATTGTCGCCGATTCTCGGTGCGTTCTGCTGCGTTTTGCTTGGTTTTGTCTGGGCCGGATTCCTGGCGCAGCAGCGGCTGGCCGATCAATTGCCCGTAGCCTGGGAGACGAAGGATATTCAACTGACCGGCGTCATCGCTTCGCTGCCGCAACGCTTTGAGCGTGGCGAGCGTTTCGAGTTTGATGTCGAGTCGGTGCATACTCCGGCGGCCACCGTTCCCGGCCGGATCATGCTGTCGTGGTATCACGCCTGGGATGATCTGGACGATACCGAGCTGGCCCAGGAGGGCAGTGTGGCCAGGGCGGTTCGTCCCGGCGAGCGCTGGCGCTTTACGGTACGCCTGAAGCGGCCGCACGGTAACGCCAACCCGCATGCTTTTGATTACGAAGCCTGGCTGCTCGAGCGCAACATCCGGGCGACCGGCAGCATTCGTTTGAGCGGCGACATGCAACGTCAGGACGACTTCGTGCTACGCCCCGGCTACGTGGTTGAACGTCTGCGCGATATCCTGCGCAATCGCTTTCTGAGCACCTTGCCTGATGGAGCGTATCTCGGCGTGCTGATTGCGCTGACGGTTGGCGATCAGCGAGCGATACCCAATGCCCAGTGGACGATCTTCAGTCGCACCGGAATTACTCATCTGGTAAGTATTTCCGGCCTACACGTGACGATGGTCGCCGCGCTTTTTGCGCTGTTGATCAATTGGCTGTGGCGGCGCAGTGAGCGGCTGCTGCTGTGGCTGCCGGCGCAGCAGGCCGCGGTTGCTGCTGCCTGGCTGGCGGCCTTGGTCTATGCGCTGCTCGCCGGCTTCGAAGTGCCGGCGCAGCGTACCCTGTACATGTTGAGCGTAGTGGCGCTGGCGCTGTGCTCGGGGCGCAATCTTGGCGTTTCCCGCACCCTGCTGCTTGCCTTGCTGGTGGTGCTGGTGCTCGATCCGTGGGCGGTGCTGGCCACCGGCTTCTGGCTGTCCTTCGGCGCCGTGGCGCTGCTGCTGTTTGTCGGCAGCGCACGCCTCGGCGAAGCGCGCGGATGGCGCGCCACCTTCGCCCGCTGGGGTGCGACGCAATGGGCGGTGACGGTTGGCAGTCTGCCGCTCCTCCTGCTTTTCTTCCAGCAGTTCTCACTCGTCTCGCCACTGGCCAACGCCCTGGCCATTCCTTTCGTGAGTTTTGTCATTACCCCGCTGGCGTTGATCTTCGCCGTGCTGCCGTGGCCGCCCTTGCTCTACCTTGATCACTGGTTGCTGGCGCAGTTGATGACGCTGCTCGAATGGCTGGCCGACTGGCCGATGTGGCAACAAGCAGCGCCACCCCTGTGGGCCACGCTGCTGGCCATTGCCGGTGTGTCCTGGCTGCTGCTGCCGCGCGGTTTTCCAGCGCGTTGGCTAGGACTGTGCCTGCTCATGCCGGCGCTCTTCTGGCCGCCGCCACGTCCGGCCTTCGGTGAGGTATGGGTCGATGTGCTCGACGTCGGACAGGGGTTGGCAGTCGTTGTGCGCACGGTCAGACACACGTTGCTGTACGACAGCGGACCGCTCTACAGCGCCGACGCCAACGCCGGGCAGCGGGTTGTCGTTCCCTATCTGCGTGCAATCGGGGTCGGACAGCTCGACACGATATTCATATCGCATAGAGACAAGGACCATGCCGGTGGCCTGACGGCAGTGCAGGCGGCGGTTCCGGCAGGCCGACTGTTATCCTCGATTACCGGACTGGGCGGCGAGCTTTGCAGTGCGGGGCAGAACTGGGAATGGGATGGCGTGCACTTCTCGGTTCTGCATCCGCAGAGCGCTGATTACCTGATCAAAACAAAAAAATCAAACAACATGAGTTGTGTGCTAAAGATCGGCAGTGAGAGCGGCGACGTTCTGCTCACCGCTGACATCGAGGCCGCTGACGAGCAGGCGCTGCTTGCCCGTTCGCCAGCGCTGTTACGCAGCGCGGTGCTGCTCGTCCCGCATCATGGCAGCAAGAGCTCATCGACGCCGGAGTTTATTGCCGCCGTTGGTGCGCACCAGGTGGTCTTTGCAGCGGGCTACCGCAATTCTTTCAGACATCCGCGTCCCGAGGTGCTTGAACGTTACGCTGCCAGCCACCAATGGCGAACCGATCAGCAGGGCGCGGCGCACATCGTGCTTGCCGCCGGGGTGGCCGAAGTTACTGCCTGGCGCAATGAGCGGCGACGCTACTGGTACGGGCAGTGATAGACTGCCTGGCAAAGGGGAAAAAATGATCAATCAGACCGCCTTTGAATTCGCCCAGCGCAGCGTGTGTTGCACCTCGCCCTCCGGTTTGCATCGCATGGCCTACACCGAGTGGGGCGCACGCGATAATCCCCGGGTCCTGGTCTGTGTGCATGGCCTGTCGCGCAATGGCCGCGATTTCGACGAACTGGCGCGCGTCCTGGCCTCAGACTACCGCGTGGTTTGCCCGGATGTGGTCGGGCGCGGGCGCAGTGACTGGCTGCGTGATCCGACTGGTTATGGCATTGCGCAGTACGTCGCCGACCTGATGGTGCTGATTGCCCGTCTTGACGTGGAGGCGGTGCACTGGCTCGGAACCTCGATGGGCGGGCTGATCGGCATGGTGCTGGCCAGTCTCGACGGTTCGCCGATCACCCGGCTGCTGCTCAATGATGTCGGGCCGGTCATTTCCGCCGAGTCGATCAAGCGCATCGGTGACTATATCGGTCGTGCGCCGAAATTCGATAGCGTCGCCGATGCTGAAAACTATATCCGGCTGGTCAGCGCTCCCTTTGGTGCGCTAAGTGATGCGCACTGGCGTCAGCTCACTGAATCCAGCCTGCGCCAGTCCGCCGACGGGCGTCTGGAAATGTGCTACGACCCGGCTATCGCACAGTCCTTCCAACGAGCCACAACCAGCGGAGACATCGATCTGTGGCCGATCTACGAGCGTATCCGCTGCCCGACGCTGCTGATACGCGGTGCTAGGTCCGATCTGCTCACGGTCGACACCGCGCAGGCAATGGCCACGCGCGGGCCGCGTCCGCAAGTCGTCGAAGTGCCCGGGGTCGGACACGCGCCGATGTTCATGGACGAGGCGCAGATCGCCATTGTTCGCAGTTTTCTGCTGGCCGTTTGAGGGGTCGTTGTTGCAAGGATCCACTTCATTTGGGTCGTGTTACCCTTCGCTCATCGTATAGCTGAGGTTGCAGCGTGCCTGGATTTAACTATAGCGAAGCGGGCGACGAGAGCCCGACCCTTCAGTGGCTGGAGGCGGGTGAGTCGCGCGTTGCCGTGTGGCGCTCCGAGGCCGGTGTGGCCCCACCCGCGCGCGTGCAACTGGCCGACGACACGCAAAGCGCTGATGTGGCGTATCGCTTGGCTTGTGAGGGTACGGCATTGCTCTGGCGGGGAGATTTTCAGAACGCACGGCAGTTGCTGCAAGCCATGGCGCGGCGTGTTGACCGTAAGCCGCCCAAGCCTGGGCCTGCGCCCTTTGAAGTCTTCCATCTGCAGCGCAGGGCGCAGGCACAGCGCGCACGAACGCTCGGGATGCTGTTGATTCCATTTGCCGCCGATCACCTCATCCCTCTGCGCCGCGCGCCCGACGTTCGGCAGGCCTGCACTGAAGTCTATGGCGACTGCGCTGTGCCCTATGTCGCTTCACTGCGCGAACTGCTCGGCCTGATTGGCGCCCACGAGTGGCGCAAGAATGGGGTCGAGGTTCCTGCGCTCGGTGAGCGTATCTATCCCCACTATGGCGTTTTTTCGCCGGTGCGCAGCGAGTATGTGGCGCTGGTCGCCGAGGCGCCACTGCCCAAGTCGCAGGCCAGCAACAGCCTAGCCTTCGACATCGGCACCGGCACCGGCGTGCTCGCTGCTGTGCTTGCCCGGCGCGGCGTTGCCCGCGTTGTGGCGACTGATCAGGATATGCGGGCGCTCTGCTGTGCCCGTGACAATATCGCCCGTCTGGGCTTGAATGCCCAAGTTGACGTGGTGCAGGCCAATCTCTTCCCGCCTGGACGCGCGCCGCTCATCGTTTGTAATCCACCCTGGATTCCGGCGCGGCCGAGTTCACCGCTCGAACACGCCGTCTATGACCCGGACAGCAGCATGCTGCGCGGTTTTCTCGATGGGCTGGTGGCACATTTGACGCCGGCTGGCGAGGGCTGGCTGATTCTCTCCGATCTGGCCGAGCATCTGGAATTGCGCTCGCGCAGCGAATTGCTGTCGCTGATCGAACAGGCCGGTCTGTTGGTGCTGGGCCGTACCGACGTGCGACCGACCCATCCACGTAGCGCTGACGTGACTGACCCGCTGCACGCGGCGCGCACGGCGGAAGTCACTTCGTTGTGGCGGCTCGGGGCGAAAGGGTAAGCGGGTACGGGATGGATGCCTGGAAAAGTCGATGGGGGGTCGGGCAGTGGGCGGCCTACTTTCAAAACCAGGCGCTGCCCGTCATGCGCCGCTCCAAGCTGCTGATGACCCAGCTTGAGGTCGCCGAGGGCGAGCTGCTCTCACCCAGGGACCTGGCCGACATCGTCCTGCAGGATCCGTTGCTCTGCCTGTGCCTGCTGCGTGAGGCCGAGCGGAAAAAATCGCATCGGCTGCATCATGAAACAACCACCGCGCTGGCGTCCATCATGCAACTTGGCGTCGATGAGTTCCGCACGCTGTTGCTGGGAAGCCCGGAAGTCGAAGACAATAACCAGGGCTTGCTCGCCGTCGAAGCACGCGCCCGAATCGCGGCGCAAATCGCCAGGGTTTGGTCTAGCGGTCGCATGGATGTGAACCCGGAAGAAGTTGCGCTCGCTGCCTTGCTGGCCGGCACCGGCGATCTGCTGTTGTGGGTCTATGCCGCAGAAATTCCGCAAAAGGCAGAAGATGAACTGCGCTCCGGGCGGGCCCAGCGCAGCGCTCAGGCACAAACACAAAGCTGCGGCTTTACCTTCAAGCAACTGACCCTGCACTGTGCCGATCTGTGGAAGTTGCCGGCCCTGGTGATCCAGTTGTTGCGCGGTGCCGAATCGATGCGTGCCCGATTGACGCGCACCAGCTCAAACGCCGCACGCCATCTGCTTGATAGCTCGGAAACGGCAACGCTGGCCCTAGCCAGCGACCTCGTCGAGGCCAGCCAACTAATCCCCGGAGTGAGCCTCGACTGGTTGCTCGATGGCCTGGTCATGCTGCCGGAAGAACGCCGTCCTGCGCTGTTGGCTACGGCGCAGCAACTGCTTAGGGAGTCCGCGCCATGAGATTGACCTTGGCTGGGTCAGTCTGTAGAATGCGCGCTTCTCGGGGCGTAGCGCAGCCTGGTAGCGCATCTGCTTTGGGAGCAGAGGGTCGTGAGTTCGAATCCCACCGCCCCGACCAGTATTTAAAGTATCAAAAAGCGGTACCGGAGGGAGAAGCTTCCCAACAGTCTCGTAATTCGCGCCCGTAGCTCAACCGGATAGAGCACCGGCCTTCTAAGCCGGGGGTTGTGAGTTCGAGTCTCGCCGGGCGTGCCAGATCAATGGCGGTGTTAGCTCAGTTGGTAGAGCATTGGATTGTGATTCCAAGGGTCACGGGTTCGAGCCCCGTACGTCGCCCCAGTAACAGAGCGGGATACAGAGGATTCCTCTTATCCCGCTTTTTCATTTGTGTCAAAGGCCAGTGTTGCGGCCTGAGCGATCCGCTTGACCCGCCATCACTGTAGAATCCCCACATGATTACCGCCAAAATTGACGTGTCGACCGGCGTTCCCGCCCCTCTTTTCTCCTACCGCAAGTACTGGGCAAAGCGCTTTGGTATTGCTCCCTTTTTGCCCATGTCGCGTGCCGAGATGGACCTGCTCGGCTGGGACTCCTGCGACATCATTCTGGTTACCGGCGATGCCTACATTGATCATCCGAGTTTTGGCATGGCGCTGGTCGGGCGCCTGCTTGAGGCTCAGGGCTTTCGCGTTGGCATCATCAGTCAGCCCGATTGGCTATCGGCCAAAGCCTTCAAAGCGTTGGGCAAGCCCAATCTGTTCTTTGGCGTAACCGCCGGTAATATGGATTCGATGGTCAATCGCTATACCTCGGATCGGAAAATCCGCTCGGACGATGCCTATACGCCCAATGCCGAGGCCAACAAGCGGCCGGACCGTGCCGTGGTGGTTTATGCCCAGCGCTGCCGAGAGGCCTTTCCACAGGCCAATGTGGTGATCGGTTCGATCGAAGCCAGCCTGCGCCGTATCGCTCACTACGATTACTGGTCGGACAAGGTGCGGCGCTCGGTTCTGCCAGATTCGAAAGCCGACATGCTGATCTTTGGCAGCGCCGAGCGCGCTATCGTCGCGTTGGCGCACCGTCTGGGAGCGGGTGAAAAAATTTCCGAGATTCGTGATCTGCGGGGTACGGCCTTCATGGTGCAGCGCGGCTGGTTGCCCGGCAGCGACTGGTCGGAGATCGATTCGACAGAGGTCGATACGCCGGGTCCGCTGATCCGGCATGCCGACCCTTACGCCATGGAGCCCGAGAAGGGTGCAGCCTGCGCATCGGCCAGCAACTCGCCGGCGTTGAACAAAGACGCGCCAGGCGTCAAGCCGCAGGTCATCCAGTTCCAGTCGCTTACCCGCATGCCCAGGCTCGATCGGATGCGAACGGCGATTCGCCTGCCGTCCTACGAGCAGGTGGTCGCCGATCCGGTGCTCTACGCCCATGCCTCGCGCACCTTTCACGTCGAATCGAATCCGGGCAACGCCCGCGCTCTGATTCAGGGACACGGCGAGCGTGACGTTTGGCTCAATGCGCCGCCGATCCCGCTCACCACGCCCGAGATGGACGCGGTCTTTGCTTCGCCGTTTCAGCGCAAGCCACACCCGTCATATGGCGAGGCCAAAATTCCGGCCTTTGACATGATCCGCTTTTCGATCAACATCATGCGCGGTTGTTTTGGCGGCTGTACCTTCTGTTCGATCACCGAGCACGAAGGACGCATCATCCAGAGCCGCTCGGAAGAATCGATTCTCAAGGAAATTGAGGAGATTCGGGACAAGGCGCCGGGGTTTACCGGAACCATTTCCGACCTCGGTGGGCCGACGGCCAATATGTATCGCCTGGCCTGCAAGGACACGAAAATCGAGGCCTCGTGCCGCCGCCTTTCCTGTGTTTTTCCCGGTATCTGCGAAAACCTCAATACCGACCACACACCGCTCATCGAGCTTTATCGCAAAGCGCGGGCCATCAAGGGGGTGAAGCGAGTGCTGATCGGTTCCGGCCTGCGCTACGACCTCGCCGTGCGCTCGCCCGAGTACGTCAAGGAACTCGTTACCCATCACGTTGGCGGTTATCTGAAGATCGCACCGGAGCATACCGAGGCTGGGCCGCTGGCGCATATGATGAAGCCGGCGATGAGCAGCTACGAGCAGTTCAAGCTGATGTTCGAAAAATACTCGAAGGAAGCCGGCAAGGAACAGTATCTGATCCCGTACTTCATTGCCGCGCATCCGGGGACCAGCGACCTGGATATGCTCAATCTGGCGTTGTGGCTCAAGCAGAACAATTTCCGGCTCGACCAGGTGCAGACCTTCCTGCCGACGCCAATGGCGATTGCCACAGCGATGTATCACTCGCAACGCAATCCGCTGAAGAAGGTCACACGCACTTCGGAAGCCGTCGAGACCGTCCGCTCGGGCCGCATGCGCCGTCTGCACAAGGCTTTCCTGCGCTACCATGATCCGGAAAACTGGCCCTTGCTGCGCGATGCGCTCAGGCAGATGGGGCGCGCCGACCTGATTGGCAACGGCAAGAAGCACCTGATTCCGGCGTTTCAGCCGCCGGGAACGGGGCTGCGCCATAAAGAGACCTGGGCGGCGAAGAAATCGTCCCGGCAAACACGAATCGATACACTGCGACCGCAAAGCCGCAAAAGTACAAAGGCATTGCAGAGCAGGGCGAAGTAAGCCGGAGTATGCCATCTGGCTATCGCGAACTGCGCAAGCGCGGCGTCACTGTCCGCGAAGCGTGGAACACCAGCAAGTCAGCTCATGGCCCGTGGCGGCTGTCGAAGACACCGGCATTGGCAATCGCGCTACCATTGCGCTTCTTCACCAACTAGCCAGCAGCCAGTGCTATGGTTCTGTTCGGGAAAGCTCTCAACACCTTCTTGTCTGCCGTCACCAATGTTGTGTCGAGCTTGATTGCCAAGGCAATGAATTCACAGTCGTATGCCGAACAATCACTATCACGTACCAGTTCGAGAACGGCTCGCGAGTCAACTTCAAGCTCCGACCCAGAGAGAAGGTCTTCTGCTTCGCTTTGTAGGCTGCATGCCTGCTCAAACGTAAGCGTTTTCCGCCGCACATATCCAGCCAGAATGTTACGAAACTCACTACGCCATAAAACGGGAGCCGCCCATTCCGGGTCTTGCTCTAGCAACGACTCAGCGTCAACGGTGCGCTCACCCGGTAGGTATAGGTACGCTAAGACGTTGGAGTCCACCACAATCATGGCCGCCCTGCGCGTTTCAGTTCGGCAATGTCACGCACCTTAAATTGTCCCTTGGGCAAGGCCGCACGGAGTTCCCGAGCACGAGCCAATCTTTCGGCGGGCGTCACCTTGGCCGGTAGCAATACCGCCTCAAGGCAAACTATTGCTTCACTATTCATGCTGCGGCGGTGCGCTTGTGCAGAAAGCTTTAACCGGTCATATACGAAATCCGGAATATTCTTTAACGTCAAGGTAGTAGGCATATTAATCTCCAACCGTAATGAAACCATTATGGTTCCGCTGCACCACCTCGTCAAGACGAAAATACTTTCACGAGCCCGGTCCCTTGGGGCCGTTCGGCACCCTGAAAAATATGTATTTTGGAAGTGCTGCGAGTAGATGTTTTACGTGCAGGACGAATGCTGGATCGCCAGCTCGCGCAAGATTCAAAAGCAACTTCAAGGACCACGGAATTCGCCGCAACTTCGTTGTGAACAGTGCCGAGGAAGCGTTGACGGTCGTGCGGCATTATGAATGCCGATGGCGTATCGAGGAGTATCACAAGGCGTGGAAAAGCGGTGTTGGTGTAGAGCGACAACGCTTCCAAAGCCTAGAGAATCTGGAACGCATGTTGGCCATTACTGCATTTCTTGCTGTGCGGCTGTTGCAACTACGTGAAAGCCAAGATGCGCCAGTTGGCAAAGAAGACAGGAAGTGCGACGAGGTGCTAAGCGAAGACGAATGGAAAATTCTGTGGGTATCGACCGAGCATCGTCCACCACCGCCATTGCCCCCTTCTATCCGCTGGGCTGATTTGGCATTGGCCAAGTTGGGTGGATTTGCTGAGACCAAACGTACTGGTCGTCCAGGCTGGGACACCATGTGGCATGGCTGGTTTCGTTTGCAAGAGCGCATCAAGGGCTACCAATTCAGCCAGCGTCGATTGGCTAAATTGTGATCAAGAGACAGAGCTTTGCCGGGGGCTTACCTCTATGAGTTAGTGCTGCTGCTACGCCGTCTCTGCGGTTGCGCTATACTCTGGCGAAAAGCACAACACCGTGTCCGACAGGGAATCCGCAGAGTATGAACGAACGCGAAATTGACCAGGAACTGGTCGAGCGCGCACAGGCAGGCGACAAAAAAGCTTTCGAGCTGTTGGTTGCAAAATACCAGCGCAAGCTTGGACGGCTGCTTTCGCGCTTTATACGCGACCATGCCGAGGTTGAGGATGTCGCGCAGGAGGCGTTTATCAAAGCCTATCGCGCGCTGCCTTCGTTTCGGGGTGAGAGTGCGTTTTATACCTGGTTGTACCGGATCGGCATCAATACCGCAAAGAACTACCTTGTTGCCAAGAGTCGTCGCGCACCGACATCGACCGACTTCGATGCCGATGAAGCAGAGTCCTTCGAAGACGCTGATTATCTGCGCGATATCAACACCCCGGAGCGATTATTGCAGTCCAAGCAAATCGGTCAAACGGTCAATGCCGCAATGGAGGCTTTGCCTGAAGAACTGCGTAATGCCATTGTGTTACGCGAGATTGAAGGCATGAGCTATGAAGACATTGCACAGGAAATGAACTGTCCGATCGGCACGGTACGTTCGCGCATTTTTCGGGCGCGTGAGGCGGTGGCTGAAAAACTTAGACCCTTGCTTGATACAGCTCCGGATCACCGATGGTAGGCGCCGTTTCCTTACGCATGGTTGTAACTGATCCAGGTATCACGACATGATTGATGCACCCGGAACCATTACTGCCCTGGATGGCGATTTTGCAACTGTCCTTTTAGATGAAACAGGCTGTGGTCGCTGTCACGAACAGGGCGGGTGTGGCGGAAACACTATCAGTAAAATGTTCTGCAGTACGCCGCGCACTTTTCGCGTGTTGAATCCTGGGAAATCGGCCGTTGGTGACCGGGTAAACATAGCAATAGCCGAAGGCGCCGTTCGGCGCAGTGCGGTGCTGGCCTATGGGCTGCCGCTGTTCTCACTATTCGTCGGCGCGCTTGGCGGATCGGCGCTGGCGGGGGAGCCAGGAGCAATTGTTGGTGCAGTCAGCGGCCTGTTTTGCGCATGGCTGGCTCTGCGCTATGCTCAAGGGCGCGGCGCGCCTGATCAGCGTTTTCAGCCCTATATCCGATATTGAATTTCGTCTGTTCGCCCCTATCTTCTGGCCTGGTAAATCGTTTGCTTACTTACAGGAGGTGTTTGTCGCCATGAAGCAGATCGTTACGGCATTTTTCTTCGTAATTTTTTCCTTGACGGTTCAGGCACAGAATAAGGGTCTGCCGGATTTTACTGAACTGGTAGAAAAGCAGGGGCCGGCTGTCGTCAACATCAGCACGACACAGGTGATTCGCAGTAACGGGCAGGGGATGCAACCCTTTCCCTTTGACGAAAACGATCCGATGTTTGATTTTTTTCGTCGTTTCATCCCTCGTCAACCGGGACTGCCTGGTACGCCAGGGGCGCCGCGCGAATTCCAGAGTCGCTCGCTGGGTTCCGGTTTCATCATCAGCACCGACGGCTATATTCTGACCAATGCCCACGTGGTGGATTCGGCAGATGAAATACTCGTTCGCCTGACCGACAAGCGCGAATTCAAAGCCAAAGTCATTGGCGCCGATAAGCGTACCGACGTTGCCCTGATCAAGATCGAGGCGGCGAATTTGCCTGCTGTGCGCATGGGAGATCCAGAAATACTCAAAGTTGGCGAATGGGTTGTCGCAATTGGCTCACCCTTTGGCTTTGACAACAGCGTGACGGCGGGTATCGTCAGCGCCAAGGGGCGCTCTTTGCCGCAGGAAAATTTTGTTCCCTTCATTCAGACCGATGTGGCGATCAATCCGGGTAATTCCGGCGGGCCGCTGTTCAACATGAAGGGTGAAGTGGTTGGAATCAATTCGCAGATCTACAGCCGTTCCGGGGGGTTCATGGGCATCTCGTTCGCCATCCCGATTGACGTGGCCATGGAGATACAGAGCCAACTCAAGGCCAGTGGCAGAGTCAGTCGCGGCCGGATCGGTGTCGTTATTCAGGAGGTTACCAAGGAACTGGCGGAATCCTTCGGACTGAGCAAGGCACAAGGCGCCATCGTCAATGCGCTTGAACGGGGAGGGCCTGCTGAAAAGGCGGGAGTCGAACCGGGCGATGTCATTCTCAAATTTGACGGAAAGCCGGTTAACGTTTCGGGCGATTTGCCGCGCATCGTTGGCGCAAGCAAGCCGGGAACGAGAGTTGCCATGCAGGTGTGGCGCAAGGGGGCAACTCGTGAACTGATGGTTGTGGTCGGAGAAACTGTTGAAGAAAAATCAGCCGCTAGAAGCGGAAAAAATCCTAAACCGGTGGAGCAGGCGGCCAATCGACTGGGCCTGATCGTGTCGGAACTTAGCAGCGAACAAAAACGTGAGCTGAAGATAAAAGGTGGTCTGCTGGTCGAAAATGTACGCGGCAACACCTCTCAAGTCGATCTGCGTCCCGGCGATATCATCCTGGCACTCATTGCACGAGGCGAAAACACGGAAATCAGGAGTGTCGATCAGTTCAACAAATTGCTGGAGCAGTTTGACAAGGGCTCCACGATCACGCTGCTGGTACGGCGCGGCGAATTGCAAACCTTTGTTACCATCAAGGGGCTGCCTGACAAAAAGGCCGATTGATTTGACGACGCTGACGCTGATCTCGCGTGCGTACTGCCATCTGTGCCACGACATGGAGTTGGCGCTGCTTCCTCTGGTAGCCGAGTTCGGCATCAGCGTTGATGTTCTTGACGTTGATGCCGATCCTGAGCTTGAAGCGCTTTATAACGAACGGGTTCCAGTGTTGTTGCATGAGGGTGCTGAACTCTGTCATTACTTCCTCGAAGAAGCCAAAGTCCGTGATTTATTGGGCAAAATCCGATAAAATCCGCCCCTTCTGGCAAAACAAACAAAAGGTGCCCGCCGGCACCTTTTTTTTCAGGCGCGGCTTTGCCGCGGCAGTGCGAATACGATGCGAATGCAACACATCCGTAATTTTTCAATCATCGCCCACATCGATCACGGCAAATCAACACTTGCCGACCGCATCATCCATCTTTGCGGAGGTTTGTCTGACCGTGAAATGGAATCTCAGGTCCTTGATTCTATGGACATTGAGCGCGAGCGCGGGATTACCATCAAGGCCCAGACGGCGTCCTTGCAGTACAAATCTCGCAGCGGCAAGGTGTACAACCTGAACCTGATTGACACGCCGGGCCATGTCGATTTCTCCTACGAAGTTTCGCGCTCACTGTCGGCGTGCGAAGGGGCTTTGCTGGTTGTCGATGCCTCGCAAGGGGTTGAAGCACAGACGGTCGCCAACTGCTACACCGCAATCGAACTTGGTGTCGATGTTCTGCCGGTGCTCAACAAGATCGATCTTCCTTCAGCAGCGCCGGATACCGCCCGGCAGGAAATTGAAGACGTTATCGGCATCGATGCATCACACGCCATCCTGGCCTCGGCTAAAACTGGTCTTGGCGTCGAAGATATTCTGGAAGCGATTATCGAGCGCATTCCCGCGCCCCAGGGCGATCCCGGTGCGCCACTCAAGGCGCTGCTGATTGATTCGTGGTTTGACAACTATGTCGGTGTCGTCATGCTGGTTCGCGTGGTCGACGGAACCTTGCGTCCAAAAGACCGGATACGTCTGATGGCTGCCGGCTCAGCCCATTTGTGCGAACAGGTCGGTGTGTTCACACCAAAAGCGCTGCAACGGGAAGCCTTGTGTGCAGGTGAAGTGGGTTACATCATTTCCGGCATCAAGGAACTGCAAGCCGCCAAAGTGGGCGATACGGTAACCCTGGCTGACAATCCCGCAAAGGAAGCCTTGCCCGGCTTCAAGGAAATTAAGTCGCAGGTGTTTGCCGGTCTTTATCCGATCGAGTCCAATCAGTATGACTCCTTGCGCGAATCGCTGGAAAAACTCAAACTCAACGACGCTTCGCTGCACTATGAACCGGAAGTTTCGCAGGCGCTGGGTTTCGGCTTCCGCTGTGGTTTCCTGGGTCTGCTGCACATGGAGATTGTGCAGGAACGACTGGAGCGTGAATTTGATCAGGATCTGATCTCCACGGCGCCAACCGTTGTCTATGAAGTCCTGATGCGTGACGGCAACATCGTGCAGGTCGAAAATCCGGCAAAACTTCCCGAGCAGACAAAAGTCGAAGAGATTCGCGAACCGATCATCACAATTACGGTTTTTGTTCCGCAAGACTATCTTGGCAACGTCATTACGCTGTGTAACCAGAAACGCGGCAACCAGGTGGACATGACCTACCATGGGCGTCAGGTGCAACTGGTTTATGAAATGCCGATGGCCGAAGTAGTGATGGATTTCTTTGACAAGCTGAAGTCTGTGTCGCGTGGCTATGCCTCGCTTGACTATGACTTCAAGGAATTCAGGGCTGCTGATGTGGTCAAGCTGGACATTCTGATCAATGGCGAAAAGGTCGATGCCCTATCGATGATTGTGCACCGGGCCAACTCGATCTATCGTGGGCGCGAGCTGGCCTCCAAGATGCGTGAGCTGATTCCACGCCAGTTGTACGACGTCGCCATTCAGGCGGCCATCGGCTCGAATATCATCGCGCGTGAAAACGTCAAAGCCATGCGCAAGGACGTGCTTGCCAAGTGTTATGGCGGTGACATCTCGCGCAAGAAAAAATTGCTCGAGAAGCAAAAGGCTGGCAAGAAGCGCATGAAACAGGTTGGCTCGGTTGAAATCCCGCAGGAAGCTTTTCTTGCCGTGCTGCGTGTCGGAAAGTAAGGGAGTGTTAGTGTGAATTTTGCGTTGATCCTGTTCTGCCTGCTGCTGGTCAGTGGCTCCATCTGGGTGGCGGATGTTTTCATCTTCAGCAAGCGCCGGACGGCAGAGGCTAAAGAGCCGTGGTGGGTTGAGTACGGGGCAAGTTTTTTTCCGGTCATCCTTCTTGTTTTTGTGCTGCGCTCGTTTCTTGTCGAACCGTTCAAGATCCCGTCGGGCTCCATGATTCCGACGCTTCAGGTTGGTGATTTCATTCTCGTCAACAAGTTTACCTACGGGATTCGTCTGCCAGTGATCAACACGAAAATCATCGACATCAATCACCCGCAGCGCGGCGATGTCATGGTGTTTCGCTACCCGGAAGATCCGTCGATCGACTATATCAAACGTGTTGTCGGCGTTCCTGGCGACAAGGTGGCCTATCAAAACAAGCGTCTTACCATCAACGGCCAACCCGTGGCAACCACGCCTGTGGATGACTATCGCCATCCGGAGCGGCTTTACTACTCGAAACAGTTCATCGAGAAGCCAGATGGCATAGAGCACCGCATTCTCAACGATGACGACGCCCCCGACTTTATTTCCGATGCCGTACAGTTCCGCTATCGTAACAATTGCCTCTACAATAACGCTGGCGTGATCTGTACGGTGCCGGCCGGTCATTACTTCATGATGGGCGACAATCGCGACAATAGCCGTGATAGCCGTTTTTGGGGATTTGCTCCGGAAGAAAATATCGTTGGCAAGGCGTTTTTCGTGTGGTTCAACTTCAGCGACCTGAAACGGATCGGTTCATTTAGATAGAGGAGTTCCTGCTTTGAAAAATCAGCGTGGTTTGGCAATTTCGGGCTTGTTGTTCTGGAGCTTTTTAATTGCACTAGTGGCGGTGCTTGGCATCAAGGTTGCGCCTGATTATTTGACCTACTTCAAGATTCTCAAAGCGACCAAGGCGGTTGCCGTCAATTCGGCGGGAAAAACAGTCCCGGAAATCCGCGCCAGTTTCTCGAAATACATGGAGGTGGAGCACGTTTCAACGATCACGCCGGCCGACCTCGACATTTCCAAAGAGGGCAACGATGTCGTCATTGCGTTTTCCTATGAAAAACGCATCCCGATTTTTTACAACATCAGCCTGTTGATCGACTTTCAGGGTTCTACGTCGGGGCGTGATTAAGTCGCATGACCAATCGACTCGAGCAGGCGCTCGGCCACCAGTTTTCGGATCCATCCTTGTTGCTGACGGCACTGACGCATCGCAGTCACAGTTCGCCGCATAACGAGCGGCTCGAGTTTCTTGGTGATTCCATTCTCAACGGCGTTATCGCACGCCAACTCTTCGATCGCTTCCCTGACGTAGCGGAAGGCGATCTGACTCGACTGCGCGCCAACCTTGTCCGCCAGGACAGTCTGCATCAATTGGCTTTGACGCTGTCACTCGGGACCTTCCTGCGTCTTGGCGAGGGCGAACTGAAAAGCGGTGGTCCGCAACGCCCATCAATTCTTGCCGATGCTCTTGAGGCTTTGTTTGGCGCGACCTGGCTTGATGCCGGTTACGACGCGGCAAGTGCAGTCATCGTCAGGCTCTATGACGGCATGCTTGCGGCTATCGTTCCTGGGCAACCGATAAAGGACGCCAAAACACGCCTCCAGGAATACCTTCAGGGCAGGCGTTTGCCGCTGCCAAAGTATGCACTGACCGGAACCGACGGCGAAGCACACGCTCAGCATTTCAGGATTTCCTGCACGATCGACGCCTTGCGCATTCGAACCGAAGGCAGTGGCGGCAGTCGTCGCGCTGCTGAACAAATGGCCGCTCAGAGCGCGCTGGAAAGACTGCAACAACCATGAACGAACAAAAATCGGGTTATATCGCCATTGTTGGCCGTCCGAACGTTGGCAAGTCGACGCTGCTCAACCACCTTATTGGCGAAAAAATAAGCATCGTTTCACGCAAGGCGCAAACGACTCGCCATCGCATCATGGGCATTTTGACCCATCCCGACGCCCAGTTTGTGTTTGTCGATACGCCAGGGTTTCAGACCAAGCACACCAATGCCCTCAATCGGGCGATGAATCGTGGCGTGACGCGGGCGCTGGCCGAAGTGGATGTCGTTATTTTTGTCGTTGAGGCGGATCGTTTTGACGCTCGTGACCTCGCGGTCATCAAGCTTCTGCCGGCTGAACGCCCGGTCATTCTGGCGGTGAATAAAATCGACCAGATGAAGGACCGGACCCAGCTCTTGCCCATTCTGGCCAATCTGGCGGAGCAGTATACTTTTGCCGCGATCGTTCCGATCAGCGCTGCCAAGGGCAGTCAACTTGACGACCTGCTCGCCGAAACCCGCAAACACCTGCCGCATGAAGAACTGCTGTTCGGCGAGGATGAAATCACTGACAAGAGCGAGAAATTTCTCGCTGCCGAATACATCCGCGAAAAACTCTTCCGACTGATCGGTGACGAATTGCCCTATGCCGCCACCGTCGAAGTTGAGAAGTTCGAGATTGACGGGGCATTGCGTCGCATCAGCGCGGCCATCGTCGTTGATCGTCAGGCGCACAAGGGCATCGTCATCGGCAAGGGGGGTGAAACCCTGAAGCGGATAGCCTCGGAAGCCCGCCAGGATATGGAACGTCTGTTTGACGGAAAAGTTTTTCTTGAGGTCTTTGTCAAGGTCAAGTCTGGCTGGAGTGACGATGAGCGTTTGCTCAAAAGCCTTGGCTACGAGTAAATCCCGGGCTGGATACTGACGCGTGATGCATCGGCACAAGGTCGACGGCCAGCCCGCTTTTGTGCTGCACAGCTACCCATTCCGGGAAACCAGCCTGATTGTCGAAGTCTTCTCGCGCGACTTTGGCCGCGTCGCTCTGCTGGCGCGTGGCGCACGACGCCCGCGTTCCGTTTTGCGCGGCCTCTTGCTGGCCTTTCAGCCGCTTGAATTGGCGTGGGCCGGCAAGGGCGAAGTGCAAACTCTGATGAAGGCCGAATGGCAGGGCGGACAACCCTTGCTGACCGGCAAGGCACTGTTTTGTGCGTACTACCTTAACGAACTGTTGATGCAACTTCTGCCGCGTGAGGACGCCCATGAGCGTTTGTTCTCGGTATATGCTCAGACCTTGCAGCGCTTTGCCGGAGCGTTGCGGGAATCGGATTTGCGCTGTTTTGAGCGGGCGTTCCTGCAGGAGCTAGGTTATGGACTGACGCTTGAGCGTGACGCTAGAGGCACGCCCATTGACGTTGGCGGGCATTACACCTACGAGATTGCGCATGGCCCGGTGAAACTCCTGCGCTCTGGCAGTTCGGCACTGTCGGTCAGCGGCAAGACCCTGATTGACCTGGCACGCGAAGATTTTTCCGATCCGCGTTCGCTACTCGAAGCCAAGCAGTTGATGCGGACACTGATTGCACACTATACCGACGGCAAGGGTTTGGAGACACGCCGGATTTTTATGGAGTTACAGGAACTATGATTGAACTTGGCGTAAACATTGACCACGTCGCGACGATCCGTCAGGCACGCAAAACCTATGAGCCGGAACCGGCCTGGGCTGCCGTTGAAGCCCACCTCGGTGGAGCGGATGGAATCACCGTTCACCTGCGTGAAGATCGTCGGCACATTCAGGACGCCGATGTCGAGAAACTCCGCGCCCTGACGCAAATCAAGCTCAATCTGGAGATGGCAGCGACTGACGAGATGATTGAAATCGCCTGCCGCCTCAAGCCGGAAATGGCCATGCTGGTGCCGGAAGGCCGCCACGAAGTCACCACCGAAGGCGGGCTGGACATCGTGGCTCAGGAAGCCAAGCTCAAGAAAGCCATTGAACGTCTTTCCGCCGCCGGGATCATCAGCAGCGTCTTCATCGATGCAGAACTCGATCAGATCGATGCCGCAGCGCACATCGGTGCACGGGTCTGCGAAATCCACACCGGCCCTTACGCTCATGCCTTCCATCACAAGGGGCGCGATGCCGAAAGCCCGGCGGTGCTCGCCGAACTCGAAAAGATCCGCAGCGCCGGAGAAGCGATTCGCGGCCATGGCATGCGCTTTAACGCCGGCCACGCCCTCAACTACTTCAACGTGCAGCCCGTTGCTCAACTCCCCGGTATTCGCGAATTGCATATTGGCCACGCCATCGTCAGCCGCGCAGTTTTTGTCGGCCTGCGCGAAGCGGTTCGCGAAATGAAGCGCCTGATGCGCGAGGCGCAAACCTTCGCCAGATGATTGCCGGGATCGGTACCGACATCGTCGCCATTGCGCGGCTTGGCAAACTCTACCAGCGCCACGGCGAACGTGCGCTGGAAAAGCTGCTGGCGCCGGCCGAACGCGCCGACTTCGAAAAAGCCAGAGACCCGGCGCGTTTCCTGGCCAAGCGTTTCGCCGCCAAGGAGGCCTTTGGCAAGGCGCTGGGCATCGGTATTGCCGACCCGGCCACGCTGCCCAATATCGTCGTGGTGCACAACACGCTCGGCAAACCCGCCTTTGACTACGCCCCGAAACTCGCTCAATATCTAGCCGAACGTGGACTCCTTGCCTATCTTTCGATCAGTGACGAACAGGATTTCGCGCTGGCTTTTGTTGTTCTTGAATGCTAATAGCATTTGCGGACAGGGCAAGGTCAGTCTTGACGCTTGCCTTTTGTGAGGATCGTTCCATGAAACGAAAACTTATCTTCTTTCCTTTTGACCTATTCTCTCACTACCTGCGCTGCCTTCAATTAGCAGACGCCGTGAAAGAGGATTTCAATATTCTCATCGCCGCCTCCGCTGATCCGAAAGTCAACCAAACGGTTCGTGACCGCGGCTTCGGGGTCGTTGAATGCAAGACCATCGATGCGGCCCGGATGTCGCTGATGGAAAGCAGGCTGGATCACTCGTGGCTCAGGCAGGAAGAACTCGAACCGATCTTCCTGGATCAAGTGAGGGTGCTTCGGGAGCAAAGACCCGATCTGGTCATCAGCGACTTTTCAATCACCCTCGGGATGGCCGCCGAATACGCGCAAACAACCTGTTATTCCTTGACGATCGCACATCTTTCCCACTTTAGCCGATTGGCGCGCAAGGCACCGGAGTTCCATCCGGGGATCAAACTGGCGAAGAAGATGCATTGCCCGGCCTGGCTGCTACGGTTGCTGACGGTGGCCGGGGAAAGTCTGGAGTTTCGCATGATGCACAAGGGCCTCATGCGTATTCGGAAGAAATATTCGCTGGGGCCGCGCAAAGACTATTTCGACGAATTGCAGGCAGAACAGAACCTGGTCACCGACATCGAAGACTTTTCGCCGATGCAGGCGCTCCCCGGCAACTACGCTTACGTCGGTCCCGTATACCATCAGCATCCAGGGGCTGAGGAAGAGTTGCTGTCCCGGCTGGATCCGGGCAAGCGAACGATATTCGTCAGTCTGGGCACCTTCTGGAGCAGCGATAGTCTTTTTGCCCTGTTCAATGATCCGCTATTTCGCGACTACAACGTCGTAATCGCCGGAAAGCCCGGAATTGAACTGGCGCCCGAGATCATCAACAAGGCTTTCGTGAATCTGGACGCGGTCTTGCCGCACGCCGATTTGCTGGTCTGTCATGGTGGAGACGCCACGGTCTATCCAAGCCTTGCGCATGGTGTTCCGCTCCTCGGGCTCGCTTTTCATGGGGAGCAAACCTGGAGTCTGCAACGGGCTGCTCTCCTGCGTTTCGGTGAAGAAATCCAGTTGCCCATGACTGCCTCGCAGATGCACAGGAAAGCGCACTACTGGACGGAAGCAAGGCAGCGCGAAAAAATTCGGTTTCAGGCCTTTGCCGAAAAAATCAGCCTGAAAAGCACTCAGCGCCGTTTCCGCGAAACCCTTCTGCATTTGAATCAAAGGACCTTTTGTTCGTTTTGCCGACGCGGGACGCTGGAGAGCAGCAATGAAATCGTCAATGTCCCCAGCGATGTGCAGCGTTACCAGAACGAATACTCCACGGTCTGGCGCTGCGAGGCCTGCCGGTCTATCCACTCCCTGCGAATTCTTGATCTCGAGAAATACTACGAGGACTATCCTTATGATCACATCGGGAACAATCATTTCGTGGAGCATGCGCTTCGTAATCTCGTGAAGATCGTCAAAAGCTATGGGGTCAATGCCGGGTCGTCGATTCTTTTCAGCGGTGCGCTTTCGTCGGTGGCTCGCGAAGTGTTTCGGCGCTGCGGCCTGACCTCCTTTGATATTCTCCCGCGCCCAACCGCCCCCGAAGGACCATGGTCTTTCCCGGAAAAGCGCTACGACTTCATTGTGCTGATCGAATGTTTAGACAGGGTGGACGATCCATTCTCGTACCTAAGGGGAGTGGCAAAGTGTCTTAAGTCGGGAGGACGGGTATTGATCCAATCTCCGGATGCGTCGAGAGTGGATCTGAATCGGCTAAGCGCCTTTAAACATGAACTTCACCAGCCTTACCGCCTGCACCTCTACTCAAAAACCATGTTTCTGCGTTTGGCTAAATTGGCTGGTTTCGAACTGGTCGACTATCAATGCCAACATTTTTGGGACACGCTTTATCCGTTTGTAAACCAACGCTTGATTCATTCACTCGATAAAGTTACCGATGGGTCTGTGGACGCCACAGTGTCCTTGCCTGAATTAAAATTTGCCCGCTGGTGGAACCTCCCGGTGATACTTTTTGTCGGGCTCTTTGGCGGGATTTTCCGCAAGAAATCGACAATGCTGGCCGTTTTCGAGTGCCCTGAAAATTTATCGGTGGCCCATATCAAAGCGGACACGGACCAGTCAAGTACCGAAGAACTCTTAGTGGAGGCATGATGGACACCACTACACTCCGGCACTGTCCAATCTGCCTCGTGACCAACATGCCGGCGGAAATCCAGCGAGTGCGATGCAATGTCAGGCGGTTTCGCGACCGGACTTTTCTTGTTTGGCGCTGCGCCGTATGCCGGTCCCTGCATTGCGAGAAAGTCGAGAATCTGGCCGCTTATTACGAAAA
Organism: Propionivibrio sp.; assembly: GCF_029255185.1. Lineage (GTDB taxonomy): Bacteria > Pseudomonadota > Gammaproteobacteria > Burkholderiales > Rhodocyclaceae > Propionivibrio. The sequence goes on along the minus strand of NZ_JAPUVO010000102.1, from coordinate 335 downwards.
TTACCCGATTAGAAACCAGGAACTCGACTATTTTCTGCGTGCCTGGTATCGAGTCATTCTGCAGCGTCTCGTGCAGGCGGGACTCGGGAAGCAACATCGGATACTTGACTACGGCTGCAGCAATGGCCTGCTCATCGAGTATCTCAAGCAGCATGGCTATGCAAATTGCTTTGGCTATGATCCTTACGTGGACCGCAGGGCAATTGCATCAAATTCCCTTTAACCCGAGGAGACTGGCGCGATAAGCATCGGAAGAAGCGGCGAGAATGCGACGAGTATAGATACCCCCTTTTTTCTTGGAGGTGTCGAGGCGGAAAAGATTGAGGACGAGGCGA